>JAJYOI010000041.1 GCA_021796275.1 Bacteroidota bacterium | reverse complement strand
AATGTACTGACGGTGCTGGAAGTGAAGGGAAAGTACCGGGTTTCAGTGAAGTGCTCGGTGGAAAAGAATTTATCGCTGGAAAATGCGCACGAGATTTCTACCGCGCTGGAGAATAAAATTATGGTGGCTTTGCCCGACATTAAAGAGGTTCACATTCATGCAGAGCCGGCGGAATCATAATGGATGGTTGGATTACTGGATTGTTGGGTGCGAAGGCTTCCTGTTATCCATCAATCCATTCATCCAATTCCTTGATGGCCAGGTAGAAAGTTTTTTACATTTCTGAGCCATAGGAGAAAGAAAATTTTTTTTGGAAAACTGATGCATCATTTGAAATGTATTATTTTTGATATGGACGGCACGTTGACGCAGACGAATCAGTTGATTTACGATTCGTTCAATTACATTGCCGAGAAATATATTCACAAGCGGTTTACGCCGCCGGAAATTACCGCGTTCTTCGGTCCTCCGGAAAAAGAAGCGATTGAGAACATGATCGGCTCCGATCACATTGATGAAGCGATGAAAGAATATTACCGCTTTTATGAAGAGCGGCACAACGAATTAGCAGCGCTGTATCCGGGGATTAAAGACATTCTTCAGTTTGTGAAATCGAAGCGGCTGCGTGTCGGTTTATTTACCGGCAAAGGGCGGCGCACGACAGAGATTACGCTGAAAGAATTCGGCATTGCTTCGTATTTCGATATGGTGGTGACGGGAGACGACGTGAAAGAATTCAAACCGTCATCGGAAGGAATCAGGAAAATCATGGAACGGTTTTCTCTTTCGCCGGACGAAGTGCTGATGGTCGGCGACGCCGTTGCAGATGTGAAAGCGTCGCATGATGCCGGAGTGCAGATTGCGGCGGTCGTATGGGATTCGTATGCGAAAGAAAAAGTCCTGCAAATGAAAACCGATTTCGTTTTTCACGACATTACCGAGTTTCAATCATGGCTGATGTCATCACTCAACGGGAGTTTACGATGATGAAACGATTTCTGAAAGCGTTGACACGCGTAACGGCGTTTACGATACTGACGATGGCGGGTGTCTGTTCGTCCGCTGCTCTGGCAGGCGTGCATGTGATGGGATTGCGCATTTATGCGAACGGCGATGAATATCAGGTTCCGATTATCACGCAAGCGGGATATATCACGATAGAATTCGACGTCGATACGCCGGTTCCGCCGAATTTGCAGATTCTGTTCACCCACGCATCGAAGGATTGGGTTCCGGACAACAATATTTTTCTGAACGATTCGTACCACAACCGAAGCCAATCGCTGTTGTTTACAACCGCGCCGAACGGCGTTCGGTATTATACATTTCACTACCGGAACTCATTTCCCGACAGCATGAATGTCGTGCGCTTCCTGTATTCGGGCAATTATATCTTTTCGATCTTTGAAAAAGAACATGAAAATGCAATTCTCGCCGAAGGACGATTCATCGTTGTCGAGAATCTTGTTCCGACAAGCATGACAGTGGCGAACAGGTATTATCCGGAAACCGCATCGCCTTACAATCAAATGCATTTCATTACAGTGCATGTTGATGTGCCGCCCGGCGATAATCAGTCTGAAGAGAACGGGCTGTTTCATCCCAACGTGAAAACGGTTGACATTTTTCAAAACTGGAAATTATACAATCCGTTCCGCGTTGATGTTGACAACCGGACGCCGGATACATTTGTTGAAGATTTTACGATGCCGTCAAAAATTTTCACCATCCGGAATGTTCCTCCGGGGAATGAGTACCGCCGTTTGGATCTCAGCTCGGGCAAATTCTATCCGAATTATGTTCCGGTGCAGCTCATAGGCGGCGCCGATCTTTCCCGGTTTCAATGGCAGGGAAGTCTGGATGCGAACGGTGCGGCGAAATTGCGTCCGTTTACAGGCGGCAACTCGGAATATCTCGACGTAACGATGCGGTTGAAACTCCCGTCGCCGGCCCGAAAGAGAATTTTTCTCGTCGGCGCATTTAATGCATGGATGCCGTTAACACAGTATGAGATGACGGACGATTCTTCGTCGGGAGAATACCGCTGCCGTTTGTGGCTCCGGCGCGGCGTGTACGATTATCAATACGTGCTTGGCGATGTGGATAACAATGGAACGATCATTAATCAGGATTGGCTCGCGCTGGAAGGGAACGACTGGAGAACGACGGAACATTACACCGCCGTGGTGTATTATCGTGACAATCGCTTCGGCGGATTTGACCGCGCCGTCGGTATGGCGGCTGCGAAAAGTCCGGGCGGAACAGAAGAAACAAAACCGGATGATCGCCTTTCTGCTCCGCCTTACACACGGGGAGTGAACTAATGACATCGGATAAAAATATTAAAGTCGGTGTAATCGGTGTCGGGCATCTCGGATCGCTTCACGCGAAAATATATGCGGAAATACCCGCTGCAACTTTTGTCGGTGTCTTTGATGTTGATGTTCGTAAGGCGAAAGAGGCGGCTGGGCAGTTTTCCGTTCGGGCGTTTGAATCCGCTGAAGCGCTGTTTGCAGAAGTGAACGCCGTCAGCATTGCAACAGTCACATCGAAACATTTTGAAGTAGCAAAACAGGCGCTCAATGCCGGAGTGCATGTCTTGATCGAAAAGCCGATCACTCAAACAATCGCGGAAGCCGATGAATTGATTAAACTTGCAGGCACGCGTGGTTGTCTTATTCAGGTAGGGCACATTGAGCGATTCAATCCCGCAATTCTTGCGCTCGAATCCTACACACTTAAGCCGCTGTTCATTGAATCACATCGCTTGGCGCAATTTAATCCCCGCGGGACAGATGTTGCTGTCGTTCTTGATTTGATGATCCATGATATTGATATCATTCTTAGCCTCGTTCAATCGCCCGTCGCTTCTATTGACGCAAACGGAGTCGCCGTGGTGTCGGATTCGGTGGACATTGCCAACGCCCGGTTAAAGTTTCAGAACGGGTGTGTCGCTAACGTTACCGCGAGCAGAATTTCCCAGAATAAAATGCGGAAGATGCGGATGTTTCAGCACAATGCGTATATCTCGATTGATTTTTCGCAAGGACTGGCAGAAGTATTCCGTTTGGTTGGCGATGGCGATACGACAAGTCAGTCAACGATGATGCTCGGCCAGATCGGCGAAGGGAAAAAGAAGCGGACAATCGTTTATGAACAGCCGGAAGTAAAAGATGTGAATGCGTTGAAGTACGAATTGGAATCGTTCGTGGCATCGGTTCGCACCGGTGCTGTACCGGTTGTTTCCGGTGTTGATGGCCGCTATGCACTGGAGATAGCACAGGAAATTTTGAAAAGAATTGAAATTCAGAAGTTTTCGGAAGCATGAGCGCCAAAACTCACACGATTGCTATTTCGCAGGTTGAAAACCCCGTTGGGGCTGGAAATCCCGCCGGAGATATTTTACGCCGTATTGGTGCGCTTGCAGATGACGAACACATTGAAGTGTACGTTGTCGGCGGTTATGTTCGCGATAAGCTGCTGGGAAAAGATGTCAACGACATTGATGTGCTGGTTGTCGGCGATGGTATTGCATTTGCCAACAAGGCAGCTTTTGCACTGGGAAGAAAAAAAGTTGTGACGTATGAACGGTTTGGGACCGCAGTGCTGTTTCTCGAACCGTTGAAGATCGAATTCGTCGGCGCACGCAAGGAAAGTTATTCCGAAGATTCGCGCAAGCCTTCTGTGGCGGGTGGAACATTGCGCGACGATCTTTCACGGCGCGATTTCACTATTAATGCGATGGCGGCATCGCTCAACAACGAACGGTGGGAAGCGCTGGAAGACCCGTTTGACGGGCGGCGCGACCTTGAAGCAAGAATCATCCGCACGCCGCTTGATCCGGTGAAAACATTCGATGATGATCCGCTCAGAATGATGCGCGCAATCCGGTTCGCTTCGAAACTCGGGTTTGCCATTGAAGAGAAAACGCTATCCGCAATTCCAGCAATGAAAGAACGGCTTGCCATTGTTTCGCAGGAGCGCATCACCGATGAGTTCATGAAAATTCTTGCCAGTCCGAAGCCATCGGTCGGGCTGCGATTGATGTTCAATACCGGTGTTATGCACGTGGTTTTTCCCGAAGTTGCCGAGCTGTCGGGAATTGATCAGCGAAACGATCATCATCATAAAGACGTCTTTCTTCATACGTGCCAAGTGGTTGATAATATTTCCACCATGACTGACGATTTGTATTTGCGGTTCACGGCACTTGTGCACGACATCGCAAAGCCGAAGACAAAACAATTCCGCGAAGGCATCGGCTGGACATTCTATGGGCATGAGGAACTCGGTGCGCGGATGGTCAAGAGGATGTTCAGGAAGCTGCGCCTTCCATTCGACAAAGTTCCGTACGTTGAAAAATTAGTGCGGCTCCATCTTCGCCCGATGGCGCTCGTGGATGAAGATGTTACCGATTCGGCGGTGCGGCGATTATTATTTGATGCAGGTGCGGAATCGGATGACTTGATGATGCTGTGCCGCGCCGACATCACATCAAAAAATCCAAAACTTGTGAAAGAATACACCGCTAATTACGACAGGGTGTATACGAAGATGAAAGAAGTTGAGGAGAAGGACCGAATGCGGGCGTTTCAGCCGCCCGTGCGCGGCGATGAAATAATGCAGGTGTGCGGACTTCAGCCGGGAAAGCTTGTCGGTGTTTTGAAATCGCACATCGAGGAGGCAATTTTAGATGGAACAATACCGAACGAACATGATCCGGCATTAGCGTATTTGCTCTCTATTAAAGATGATGTCATCCGCAGTTTTAGCAAGGAAATGGGCGATACCAACGAACAGGCGAAAACAGAGCACCGATCAGAAAAAAGCCTTCCCTGAAGAGTTCGCATCGGTATATTTTCTTCTGTAGAATAACTTGCAGTACATAACGTCTTATGATGGAAAATGCAAAAAGCATGAGTGCGTTCAGAAAGGAATCCAAGGCATGTACACATCGGTGTTTTTCTGCCGTATCCGAAATTATTTTGAAACTTTCAATAACGACTTTCGTTAATTAACCGGAGTCGTAGTTTTTTCACTTGTTTAATTCTGGAGAGATGAAATGAAATTGAAAATGGCGCCTGCCTACCGGGCAGGCAGGCAAAAGGCGACACGATTCGCGGTACTCTCGCTTATGATTATGGTTGCAATGCCGGCACTGAGCCAAAGCTCGTCAACACCCACGTTGACACTACAGCAAGCAGTGGATATTGCTTTACAGAAAAATATCAACGTCATCACAGCACAAAACGCTTTAGAAAACCAGCAAAGCATGGTAACTGCTGCGTATGGGAATTTTTTGCCCTCGCTTAATGCCTCCGGCGGCTGGTCGCGGCAGGAAAATCATCAACCGGGCAGTGCAGGAGGCTCGTACTCTATCGGCGGATTTGTTATCCCGGTTCCTGCTTCATCCGGTATTTCTACGAACAATAGCTATTCGACTTCTCTCCGAGCGAGTCTGACGCTGTTTGACGGCTTCTCGAATACTTCGACATTA
Source organism: Bacteroidota bacterium (assembly GCA_021796275.1). Classification (GTDB taxonomy): domain Bacteria; phylum Bacteroidota; class Ignavibacteria; order UBA10030; family UBA8401; genus JAJYOI01. The sequence goes on along the minus strand of JAJYOI010000041.1, from coordinate 23,396 downwards.
AACAGAGCAAGCGAATCTGCTGTGTCAAGCGAATACACGTTATACAGAACACGCCAGTCAGTCGTGTATCAGGCGCAGCAATTATATTTGGCAGTTCTGCGCAACCAGTCGCTCTTAAAAGTGGCGCAAGATAATTTGGAAAGCAGCAAACAGCAGCTTGAACGGATTCAGGAATCAAATAAGGTCGGTGCCGTCGCAATTGCCGATGTGTACCGTCAGCAAGTGCAAACTGCCAATGATGAGCTTTCGTTGATCAATGCGCAAAACACTTACGACAATTCGAAAGCCGATCTGCAATTTTACCTTGGAGTTGATATTTCCAAAGAATATGATTTCAGCGACCCCACCGTTGCTGCGGACACCGTGAATATGGATCTGACAAACCTTGAAAATCAATTCACCAATTTTGATCAGCTTGTGCAGCAGGCACTGCAAACCCGGCCGGATTACCAGTCGGCAATCTATGCGAAACAAAGTGCCGAGTCCGACGTGACGAACGCACGGAGCAGCTATTACCCAACTATTTCCGCAAGCGCAGGTTATTCACTGAATAATTCTGAATTGAGCAGGTTGTCGGACAATAAAATATATTCGTGGGGATTGAGCTTTAGCCTGCCGCTTTTCAATGGATTTCAAACCAGCACAGACGTTCAGGTGAAGCAGCTCCAACTTCGCAACGCAGAAGTGCAAGTTGACCAAGCCGTCCGTCAGGTGCAGGTTGACGTGAAAAAAGCGATGTTAAATTACCAAATGACGTTGAAGCAGATTGATGTCACACAAAAAAATATGATTTCAGCGAGCGAAGACCGCCGGATTGCGCAGGAAAAGTATAATCTCGGTTCCGGAACGCTGCTCGATTTATTGACAGCTACGGCAAACTATACGAAAGCCGCAAGTGATCGAGTGAATGCAGTTTATGATTTTCTTCTCGCCAAGCAGCAGATGAAATACGTTGCAGGTACGGAAAAATATTGATCGTCAAAAAAACCTAATTGTCTAATCGGAGTCTTGTATGGCAAACAACAAAAAATCGAAAAAGAAACTATTTATTTTTTCCGGTATCGGCGTGGTCGTTATCGTGCTCGTGCTTGTCGTATTGCTCGGCAGCAAACGGGAAAATATTATTTCAGTGCAAACTGAAAAGGTCACGCACAGAACAATTACGCAGGTTGTAACGGCATCGGGGAAAATTCAGCCGGAAACAACGGTAAAAATCAACGCAGAAGTCAGTGGCGAGATTGTATCACTTCCTGTGAAAGAAGGACAGAAAATCCGCAAAGGCGATTTGCTGGTCCGCATTAAGCCGGATCAATATCAAGCGCAGGTAGATCAGGCACAAGCAGGGCTGTCGTCGGCAAAGGCAGCGCTTGCTCTTCAATCTGCAAGCCTGGAAAAAGCACAAACCGAGTTTAATCGCGGAAAGGATTTGTACAGCAAGAAATTGATCTCGGATCAGGACTTCATCACGCTGAAAACTTCTCTGGAAATTGCAAAAGCACAATATCAGTCTGCGGAGGCCGGAGTTGCACAAGCGGGTGCATCGTTGAAGCAATCAAAAGAAGCGTTGTACAAAACAACGATCTATTCACCGATAGACGGTGTCGTGTCGCAGCTTATCTCCGAACTTGGCGAGCGTGTGAGCGGCAGTTCGTTCACACAAGGGACTGAGATTATGAGCGTCGCCGACCTTTCCCGTATGGAAGCACAAGTTGACGTCGGTGAAAATGATGTGGTGTTGATCTCTGTCGGCGATACGTCGCTGATTGATGTTGATGCGTATCCTAACCGCAAGTTAAAAGGAATCGTGTATGAGATTGCGAATACCGGAACGACAACCGGTTCAGGCACACAGGAAGAAGTGACGACTTTTCTTGTGAAGATCCGTGTTCTGGATAAAGACATCGATCTTCGCCCGGGAATGTCAATGACCGCCGATATTCAAACAGAGACCAAAAACAACGTTCTTGCTGTCCCGATTCAAAGCGTCACGACACGCATGCCGAAGATGCAGGAGGGTGCAAAGCCGCAGGGAGCGAACGGCGGTGCGAAACCGGGAAACGGAATGACAGCGCCCGAAAAACAAGAAGAAGTTGTTTTTGTTGTTGAGAACGGCAAGGTGAAGCAATTGCCTGTCAAGCGCGGCATCAGCAATGATTCTTATGTGGAGATTGTCAGCGGAGTGAAGGAAGGTTTAGAAGTCGTTTCCGGAAGTTACAAAGCGATCAACCGTGATCTCGAAGACGGCTCAGCGGTGCGCATTGATAACACTGCGAAACGTTTCGGCATGGTTTCAAAAGAAGCATCAAATTAACGTGCCGGGTAACAGAGTATTTCTGATGAAACGTTTCGCATTCAAAGGTGGATTTTTTCTTGCAGCATTGTGCCTGTACTTTCACGTAGAAGCGCAGGTAGACAGTACCGGCATTAAGCTAATCGAGCAGGGAAAATTTTCCGAAGCCCGATCGTTTTTTGAAAAGGCAATCAAGACAAGCAAGAACGATGCGGACGCACACTATCAACTTGCGCGAGTACTTCTGTACCAGCATGAATATGATGATGCCGAGGATGCTATTGATGAAGCGTTGGAATTAAATGACAAAGATGCACGGTTTCATTTTTTGCGCGGGCGGATTTTAGGAACAATCGCATCCGATGCCAATATTTTCAAACAAGGCATCCTTGCGCCGAAGATAAAGAATGAATTTCTCCGCGCGGTTGAACTTGATCCGTCGTTGATTGAAGCGCACATCGGGCTGTACAATTATTACATCATGGCGCCGGGAATTATGGGAGGCAGCGACGAGGAAGCATTGAAGCAAGCACATGAAGTCGTCAAGCTCAACGCGTTTCGAGGTCATTTGCTTCTTGCAAACTATCATCAGCACAAAAAAGATTTTACAGGAGCAGAGACTGAATACAAATTGGCAATCGGCAGCGACCCTGAGAAAACAAGCGGATACAAAGCACTTGGGTATTTTTACATCAATCAGAAAAAATTTGATAAAGCAGTTGCTCAATTTAAAAAATATGTAGAACTCGAGCCGAAGAACCCCGATGCGTACGACAGCTACGGCGATGCGCTGTTTGCCCAAGAAAAATATGATGAAGCAATAGAAAAATATAATACGGCGCTGTGGCTGGATAAAACTTTTTCTTCATCTATTTATCAGCTCGGTGCTTGTTATGAAAAGAAAGGGTTAAGGTCAAAAGCGGTAGAGACATATCAGTGGTATCTATCGGTCGAGCCGTCGGGCCGTTACGCCGAATCGGCCCGAAAAAAAATCAAAGAGCTTTCATAAATTATTAAAGGCTGCAGCATGAACGTCATCAATATTAAAAACATCAGCAAAACATACGTGATGGGAACAGAAGAAGTGCACGCATTGCAGAATGTTTCCCTTCAAATCGAGCGGGGAGAATATGTTGCAATTATGGGCCCGTCGGGCTCCGGTAAATCAACGCTGATGAATATTGTCGGGTGTCTTGATACGCCGACGACGGGATTGTATGAATTCAACGGCGTAAACGTCAGCGATATGAATGACAACGAGCTGGCAAAAATCCGCAATAAGGAAATAGGATTCGTGTTCCAAACGTTCAATCTTATTCCGCGTTCCAATGCGCTGCATAATGTCGAACTGCCGTTGATTTATGGCGGCGTTCCTGCAACTGAACGCCGGCGGCTTGCCGAAGAAGCGCTGCAGCATGTTCAGCTTGCCGACCGTATGCACCACAAGCCGAATGAGCTTTCCGGTGGTCAGCGCCAGCGTGTGGCAGTTGCACGCGCATTGGTGACGAAACCGTCCATCATTCTTGCCGATGAACCGACAGGAAATCTTGATACGAAAACCGGCGATGAGATCATGGCGCTGTTCGAAGAATTGTACAATCAAGGCAACACCATTATCCTTGTGACGCATGAAGAATCCGTTGCCGAGCACGCGCACCGCATTATCCGCATCCGCGACGGCGCGGTTGAACGTGATGAGGTAATAAAGAAAGACGGCGCGGTAAAAACCGCCGCCTCGTTGTAGGAACTCCGCTCATGAGAATTTCAGATTTTATATACGAAATAAAAGAAGGAATGGCGATTTCATTCCAGGCGATCCGCGCAAATAAAATGCGCTCCGTCTTAACGACGCTTGGGATTGTTATCGGCATCGTTTCCGTGACGCTGATGGGAACGGCGATTGAAGGATTGAGCAGAGGATTCAACGACAGCATTTCTAAACTTGGCGCCGACGTTTTGTACGTGCAGAAGTGGCCATGGTTTGCCGGCGGCGATTGGTGGAAATACCGGAACCGCAAAGATATCAAGATGGCAGAATACAAAGCGATTGACCGGCAGGCAGCGTTGATTCAGGCTGCCACGCCTGCAAGCGGCACAATAAGAACGGTGAAATATCAGGATAACAGTTCGAGCGGTGTGTTCATCATCGGATCGAACGAAAAATATTTGGAGATCGGCGGATCGAGCATGGATATCGGCAGGTTTTTTTCTCAGGCAGAAGCTGACGGCGGACGGCCTGTGTGTGTCATTGGTTCGGAGATTGCGACAAATCTCTTCCCGCACACGTCACCGTTGGGAAAAAATCTGAAGGTCGGGAATTTTACGTTCCGCGTAGTCGGCGTGATGGCGAAACAGGGAAGCTTTCTCGGAATGTTCAGTCTCGATAACCGTGTCGTCATTCCGATGCAGGCTTTTCTCCAGCGGTTCGGTACACGTCACGGCATTGAAATTGACGTGAAGGCCAAAGATATCAAACAACTGGATGATACAAAAGAAGAATTGCGCGGCATTTTGCGCAAAGTGCGGCATGTTGCGCCGGGAGCAGAAGATGATTTTGCCATTAACCAGCAGGAAATGTTTATTCAAACATTCAACGCTATCGGGCTTGTGGTTGCCGGCATCGGTTTATTCATCACAGCACTGTCGTTGTTTGTCGGCTCAATTGGTATTATGAATATCATGTTCGTGTCCGTAACCGAACGAACGAAGGAGATCGGTATCCGGAAAGCGATTGGTGCGCGGCGCGGCACCATACTTCTTCAGTTTTTAATTGAAGCGGCGTCGCTCAGTTTGATCGGGGGGCTCATCGGCATCATTATTTCGTATCCCCTCAGTCTGCTGTTGAATCAAATACTTCCGACATCAATGCCCATCAGTGTCGTGGCGATCTCAATTGTGATTTCATTGATCGTCGGCGTCATTTCGGGATTTTTACCGGCGAACCGTGCATCGAAAATGGACCCGGTCGATGCTCTTCGTTACGAATAAACGCTGAACATTTTTTTCATTCAATCGAAGAAAACATTATGCAGATACAGGAAAGTTTTAAGATGGCAGTCAATGCCATCAAAGTGAACAAGCTTCGATCAACACTGACGTTGCTGGGTATCGGCGTCGGCGTTTTCTCCATCATCGGTGTAATGACGGCGATGGGTGTTCTGCAAAATGCGATCGAAAACGGGTTGAGCCAGCTCGGAACCAACACATTTCAAATTCAGAAATATCCTGCAATGAATTTCCACGGTCCGGGTGAGCGCAATAAATATCGCAACCGTAAAGATATTACTTACGAGGAAGGAGTGAGATTTCAGCGGAGGATGCCTCATGTCAAGGCAATCGGTTTGGAGGATGGTTTCGGTTCAAAGCAAGTTGTGTTCAACGGCGAGAAAACAAATCCTGATGTGCACGTCTTGGGAGAAACGCAGGGCGGTTTTTCGACGAACAATATTACGATGAAAGACGGCCGTATTTTTACGAACGAAGAAATTGAATCGGCGGATAATGTGTGCGTGCTTGGGTACAGCGTTGTGGAAAAACTTTTTCCCCATACGTATCCGGTGGGCGAATTTGTTAAAGTGAACGGCGTGAGATTTAAAGTAATCGGTACGACGGAAAAGCAAGGTTCTGTCCTTGGCGGAAATCAGGATAATTTTGTTGCAATTCCGTTAACGACCGGTTTGAATATTTACGGGAAAGACCGGTCAATTGATATTATGGTACAATCGTTCAGTCAGGATGATTATGAAGCAACGATGGATCTTTCCCGTGCGGTTCTTCGCGTGATCCGTCAGGTGCCGCCCGGCGCTGATGATGATTTCGAAATTTTTTCAAATGAAACCATGATCAAACAATTCAACGACATTACATTCATGGTGAAAATCGGCACAGTCGGCATTGCGTGTATCGCGTTGATTGCCGCCGGCGTAGGCATTATGAATATTATGCTTGTTTCCGTAACGGAGCGGACGAAAGAAATCGGAATCCGAAAAGCACTTGGCGCTACAAAGGTAAATATTTTGAGCCAGTTCTTAACCGAATCTGTGGCGTTCAGCCAAATTGGCGGCGTCATCGGAATTATCACCGGCTCGCTGCTGGGCAATGTTGTTTCCATCATTATGAAAGCGCCGGCCGTTATGCCATGGAATACGACCGTTGCAATTCTTCAGACCCCATTTTTGAATTTCACTCCGCTGGAAATGAATATCGTTGCGCTGGTATTTTGTTCGTTTATCGGAATTGTGTTCGGTGTGTATCCGGCGTGGAAAGCGGGAAATTTGGATCCGATCGAATCACTGCGATATGAATAAAAAGGAGCGGCCAATGGAAAAGGTTAAAATAGAGAATTCCGGTTTCGGAATTATTTGGTTCATCGGCTGGATGTTCACCATCGGTTTTCTGAAGCTCGCATTTTGGAAAGCTGTTTTGGCGATCGTAATCTGGCCGTACTACATCGGTGCTGCGTTGAGCGGGCTGATCAAATAAAAAACATCCGCGCACATTCCTTACTGCTCAAATCCTTTCATCACTTCCGCAGAAATTTTGGGAACGTCTCCATACTGTTGCGTTAATGTTTCGTATTTTTGAAAGAAGTCTTCAGGTCCTTTTGCAATACTTTCAGTAAGCGCAGGGCGGCCAAGCTTTGTATCAATTTCCAATGCCATCAAATTCCCGGCTGTTGCGCCATAATTTTTTTCCAGCGAACCGGAAAGATTCGCATTCATAATCAGGGTGCGTGCCTCGGCATGTGTGAGATCCGGAGATTGTAATTGAAGAAGTGCTTCGTTCAGTGCGACAACGGAATGCGCGGCAATGTCGTACCACTCCGGCGGCGGAGTGTCGTTCATTTGCTGCTGCATTGAAATGTAGTACGCGATGCCTTCGTTTTGCACAAGTTCTGCGAGAACTGCGAACGGGTCATGTCGTTGATGCCATTGCGTCCATATGGTTGATGTTGTTTGAAATGTGCTGAAGATGGCGTGGAACGATTCGTGGGCGAGGACGCTGAGCAGAGAGATGAATTGTCCCTGCACATCGTGCGGATATTCAACAAGACGCGCGAGATTGACAACGACAACCGGCTCGCCTTCATTTTCTCCGACAAATTCCGGCGACGCGCCATTCCATCGGACCCGGCGGACAAACGCTGCAGCGTGTTCATTTCCCATCGCAACAAAATAAACCGGAATTGTAGCAATGACCGAAACGCTTGACGGAAAGAATTGTTCAATTGTCGCGAGCACGCGCCTGTCAACTGCATGGCGCTGTGTCTCCGCCAAAAGCGCTTTGATATCGCTGAGATGATCTCTCGTTTCCTGCAAGCCAAACACATCGTCTGTGTCACGGAAATTATCACGCAGCAATTCTAATTGATGAATGAACGCCGCCGGCGGCAGTTGTTTGCGCGCGAGAACCATGCTCGTAGCCGCTGCAATTGCATTCCCTTTTTGTCCGGCAACACGATTTACATTGTTTGCCATTCCTTCGCACATATCTATCATTGCCTGTGCGGAAGAAAAATCCAATTGCAGCGCCACATTGAAATTCGGGTTTTCTTGTGCTGGCACCAATCGCGGAATGAGCAGAAGGAAGATTAAATATTTCATCGTGTGAACACGAGCGATGCCGGGAAATGTGCTCTTCATTTTTTTTCTCCGACAAATCTCACAACAATGGCTTCACCGTAATGATGTTCACCTTCGTTCAGTTCCACGGTTTCTTGCGCGAGCATGATGGTTTTTATTAGCATAAAATCCCGAGTAATGATGTCGGTGGAATAAAGGAACTCGATGTTTTTTGGGCCGCCGGAATTTTTTGTGATCTGTTCTTTTGCAAACGCTTCAAGAATAATTCTGCCGCCGGGTTTTAGGGCCGCAATGCTTCGCGCATGGATCCGCTTTCTCAAAAGTTCAGGCAGGTGAACAAAGATAAGGCCCACAGCGTCGTACATATTTTCTTGCGGGTCAAACATTTCGAGATTCTGAACAGTGTAATTCAGCGTTGTGTTCCTATGCTGCGCCAGAGCTAACGCTTTCTTCTTTCCTTCAGCGCTGGCATCAACTGCATCCACATGCCAGCTGCATTGTGCCGCGTACACACCGTTTCTTCCTTCGCCTTCGCCAAGCAACAAAACACGGCCAGCTTTAAGCTTGTTCAGTTCTTCTTTGAAGAAGACGTTGGGCTGTGTACCGTAATAATATTCTGCTTGCGAAAAACGTTCGTCCCATTGATTGTTTGCCATAAAGCACCGTTAATGTTTATTCTGGTTCTCGTATTTTTGCAGCGCCGATTTAATTCCTCGCACTGCTTGCTTAATGCGTTGTTCATTTTCAATCAAAGCGATGCGAATGAAACCTTCGCCTGCTTCGCCGAAACCGATTCCCGGTGAAACAGCAACTTTCGCTTCTTTCACGAGATACTTTGCAAATTCCAACGATCCCATAGCTTTGCATTGTTCCGGAATTTCCGCCCACACGAACATTGTCGCCTTCGGTTTCGGAATGGTCCAGCCGGCACGCTCGAGTCCGGAAACAAGCGTATCGCGCCGTTGTTGATACATCTGCTGAATTTCTTTCACGCATTCTTGCGGTCCGTTCAGCGCAACAGTTGACGCAATTTGTATCGGTTGGAACATGCCGTAGTCGAGATAGCTTTTAATTTTTGTCAATGCACCGACAAGTTCACGATTGCCGACGCAAAATCCGACACGCCAGCCGGGCATGTTGTAACTTTTTGACAGTGTGTAAAATTCCACTGCAACATCATGCGCGCCGGGAACCTGAAGGATAGACGGCGCTTCGTAGCCGTCAAATCCCAAATCCCCGTATGCCAGATCATGGATGATGCCGATATTATTTTCGCGCGCAAATGAGACAACATGTTCGAAAAAAGAAAGATCAACCGTTGCTGTCGTCGGATTGTTCGGGAAATTCAACAAAAGAAATTTCGGCCGGGGCCACGTGCGTTTGTATGCGGCTTCAATGCGGCTCAAAAAATCTTCCCCCAAAGGAGTTTCGAACATTGGCGCCATCGGTATGCTGATGATTTGCGCGCCGGCAATGATAAAGCTGAACGGATGAATAGGATATGCCGGCGCTGAACACATCACGGTATCGCCCGGGACTGAAACAGCCAGTGCAAGATGCGCCAGTCCTTCTTTGGAGCCGAGCGTGACCACCGTCTCCGCATCGGGATCAAGATTCACATTGAATCGCCGTTTATACCAATCGCAAATGGCGAGGAGAAGCTTGTAGATTCCTTTCGAAGCAGAGTATCGGTGATTGACACCTTTTTGCGCGGCTTCGATCAATTTTTCGACGATGTGGTTTGGGGTCGGCTGGTCGGGATTTCCCATGCCGAGGTCAATGATGTCTTCACCGGCATGCCGCGCTGCCATTTTGAGATCATTGACAATTGCAAACACGTACGGCGGAAGCCGTTTGATACGTTCAAAATCTTTCATGACGAGTAGTGACGCGATTAATTTTTCAGAAGCTTCAGGATGTTTATTCCTTTTATTGTACGGTAAAGTACAAATAAAAACAAAAAGGCGCCCGGGTTTTAAGCGGACGCCTTTGAACAACAGTGAAAAAGTTATCTATTTCTTCTTTGCTTCTTTCGTCGGTTTTTGGTTGGAAGCAGGCGACGCCGGTTGTTCCGCGTGAATACCTGCGGCTTCAATTTCGTCGGCGAGCGCTTTGGCGTCGTAAATTTTCCGGAGACATTCCATCATTGCTCCGGTGTGCACAGAAACGGCACGGTTCGCAGTATCATCGTACACAAATCGCCCCGGCAAGCTTTCAATGTCGCCGTCGAAGATCACGCCGATCAATTCTCCTTTTTCATTGATCGTCGGCGAGCCGGAATTGCCGCCGATAATATCGCACGTGCTCACGAAGTTCATCGGTGTTGCAAGATTAAGCTGGTCTTTCCGCTCAAAGTAACGTTTCGGTAGAGCGAAATCTCCTTCGTTGTTGAAGCTGAGCGCGCGGTCAAACAAACCGTACATCGTTGTTTTTGCCGGAGCAATTGTACCGTTCATCGGATAGCCTTTCATTGCTCCGTAAGAAAGGCGAAGCGTGAACGTCGCATCCGGATACACCGTTTTCCCGTACACGACGAAACGTGCTTTGCCGATGCGTTCGCTCGCTTCATCAATGGTGCTGGTGACATTCGTCTCTCTTCTTTTTTGCATTGCCCGCGCCATCGGATCAATTTTCCGCATCAGCACGATAAGCGGATCTGTGGAAGCATTCACCGCTGCTTCGCCGCCTTCGATGAGTTCTCTGCGCACTTTCGGGTTGGCTAATTTTGTACCGCCGATCAATTCTTTTGCAACTTCCTGCGGCGTTTGTTTACCGAGCACAGTTTGAATCCACGGATCGTTCTGCCCTAATTCTTCGAGCGATTCCTCCAGCCCGTCTTCGAGAGAATATTCTTCGAGATCGCTGTACACCGGAGCGGGGGAGAAGAGAGAAAATTTGAGCGACCCGAGTCTCGCATCCTGAAACCGCGCAAGTCTTTCTCCGTCCGGCTTTTTGATCTCTTCGACATATTCAACAATTGTTGAAGCGATTCCCGCCAAACGTCCGCGAAGGTTTTGATAGTTTGCTTGTTTGAATGTTGACTTCGAGCGTTCAATGGCAGCCGCGATTGAATCCCACGCGCTTGCATACGCTGCTTTCCATTCCGGATTGCTGTTGACTTTTTCCCGGAATGCATTTTCTTCTTCTTGCCTTCGCGCAATGAGTGTAGTGTCGAGCAACCCTTTGTACTCGCCGCCCCATGCTTTCAATGCATTATTGATTCCGAAAATTTGTGTCAGTGCGCGCCGCGCTTGTTCCGGTCCAAGCTGCGAGTAGCGTTTCAACATTGCAACGCGGCGGTTGAATGTTTTGATGCGGAACGGGTAGCTGACATCCCGAAGAAATTCGAGCTGCGCCATTGTTTCGAGCCGGTCAGTGGAGCCGGGGTTTCCCGAGACGAAAACCAGATCGCCGTCGTTCGCGCCGGCGGAATTCCATTTCAAATAATTTTCGCTGTGAACCGGTTTACCGTTTTCATAGACGCGGAAAAAGGCCATGTCGAGATCGTAGCGCGGATACGTGAAATTGTCCGCGTCGCCGCCGAAGAATGCAATTTGCTGTTCCGGTGCCATGACCAATCGGATGTCGGTATATTTTTTATAGCGGTACAGCCAATACTCACTTCCTTGGTAGAGAGAAATCACATCCGAACGGAATCCCGTTTTTTCCAAGCTCTCTTTTGAAATCTTTGCTATTGCTGCTTTGCGCGCGTCGAATGCTTCTTTCGGTGTCATTGTCGGCTGCACTGCTCCGAGAACTTGTGCCGAAACATTTTCTATTGACATCAACACGTTCAATTCAAGATCGGGGCATTTCAATTCTTCCGCTTCCGTTTTTGCATAGAAACCGTCAGCGACATAATCTTTTTCTTTTGTTGAAACCTTTTGCAATTGGCCGAGCGCGACATGGTGATTTGTCAGTACAAGTCCGTGAGGGCTGATAAATGAACCGGAACCGCCGTCGTTAAAACGCACGCTTGAAAGACGGACGTGGTCCAGCCATTCCTGCGTGAGAACGAAATGATATTTTTCTTTTAACTGCTTAAGCGGCGGGTTGTCAAATGTCCACATTCCCTCATCTGCGCGGGCAGGAAGGGCGATCAGTGCGATGCTGGCAAACAGGAAAGCTTTGTGGAAAAAGCTCGTGATGTTAAAACGATGTTTCATAAAACGACTCCTGTAAAGTTGTTGGTGTAGTGTCCCTGCCTGTCGGCAGGCGGGGAGTGTCTTTGTGCTGAATAAATGTTTTACGCCTTCATGCGGCTTCCTTTTTCTTCTTCCGAGAAAATCCACCCGACAATTTTTCCCGGATCGATTTCTGTGAAATTTTTCCAGTATTCGTGATTACGAAAATAGCGCGAGCTGGTTTCGGTTTCCTTCAGGTTTTCTACCGTTGTGATTGCAGCCGTAAACCGTGCTTTCCATCTTTCCATGTTTCCGGAACGAAGGTCAATCCAGCCGCTTTCTGCCCAACGATCAATAGCGGCCTTTGTGATTGGCAGTTCATTTTGACCGCGGTACGGAGGAATTTTGATTTCATTTCCCCGCAGCAAAGTTTTTCCGTCAGGAAGGAGAATTGGAATTCCGATGGAAATAATTTGTGCGCGCAATGCCTGATTGTCGCGCACAATTACGGCAAGCGTGTCGGAAAGCTGTTTTGGTTTCGTTTTCACAACTTGCTGTACCGACGTGAAACCAAGTTTCAGCAAGTATGCTTCATAGAGCAATTTTGATAAACGCGGCGGTCCCAAAATTTCGAACGCAACACTGTCAATGCTGTGTTCCTTTTCAAGCGTTTTCATTTTTTCCAGCGCTCCTTGGAACATGAATCCGGCGCGGTATGTCGGTTCGAGCGTTGCATTGTCGAGAGCGTTGATAATATCGTGACCTGTGTTGCCGCCCATAATTTCATAGAGCACATCCTGCGCAATTTCTTCCGGCGTGACGAATTCCATCTGCCCCGGCGTTGAGATCGCTTCGAATTCTCCGCGTGAAAAAATTCCATTCTCGCCGGTATCAATGAAAACCGATTGCAGCGGTTTGTTCAAAGATACATCGGGGCGCTCTGCCGGTTTAATGCGAAACGTTTTTTCCAGCACAATTCCATTTTCAATCGGGCAATCAAACAATTCAATCGGTTTACCTCGTTTCGAAATTGTTCCGTAATCAATTTTTTTCCACGCAATTGCACCCGTCGGTTTTATTTCCTTTGTAATCGGCGCATCCGGTGTGCGCGCCATGAGAAAGAGAAGGAGTGTGTGCGCGCCCGCTACCGATGACTTGCTGAGCAGAACGCTTGACGGCTTTTCTTCGCTGTGCGTGTAAGGAATGTTCAAGCCCATGCCGCCGGTTCCGCTCGTTCCGATTTTTACATAGATGCTCGTCCCTGCTTCGTGCATCGAACGGTAGAATGTCTGCACATGACGAATGATCTGCGGTATATATAATGTCGACAAAAGCCGCTCGACAGAATCTTCCAGAGAAAACTCTGCTTTGTCTTTAGCGCGCCGCAGGTGATGCATAACATCGCGCGCGCTTTGGAAAATATCCTGATAGGCAATCGCTGTTGCTGAATTGATGCAATCAATGACGATATGCGGTTTGTAACGGTTGAGCAAATGGAAAATGGCGGAACGATGCACAACCCCGTCGTTGAACTCTTCTAAAATATCGTCAATGTGCATTGAGCGCCGCTTCGGGTCGGAGAGAATTTCTTCGCGCTGAAAATCTTTTAAATCATGCCGCATAAAAATATTTCCCCACCACGGAATAAAAAATTTCTTTCCCGCCGAAGGAAATTCTTTTTCCATTTGTGCAACCGCTTCCTTTGCTTCCGACTCTCTCAGCGACGTGATGATCATCCGTTTGGGATGTGCTTCCATAAGTTTTCGACACACAGCGGAGCCGACAAGTCCCCATCCGCCAAGCACGAGAACGGTTTTGTTTTGAATATCCATGCGTAGTACCTGCTATTGGTTTGGAGTGAAAAAAGCGTTAACAAGATTTAGTGGAATCAGATTTTTTCCACGACACATGCTGTGCCGTATGCCAGCACTTCCGTGACGCCGCCCATAATTTCTGTTGCATCGTAACGGAAACCGATGACAGCATTCGCCCCAAGCTGCTGTGCATGCTGAATCATCAATTCAAACGAATCGCGGCGGGTCTTTTCACATAAATCGGAATAGAGTGTGATATTTCCACCGAAAAGAATCTGCAGTCCGGCGCCGATGTTACCGATGACAGACCGGGAACGCACGATGATACCGCGGACAACGCCGAGGTTTTTCACAATGCGATAACCATCAAGTTGAAAATTAGTCGTAACAAGTGAATGATCCATACAATCCTCCTGGGTTTTGAATTAAATGTGTTGAGACTTCAAGGAAAATTTTTGTAATTCAAAGAATGCCGCCCGGAATCCGCCGCGGATAGTTCAATTTTTCAGGAGTCTCGTGTTGTGAGAAGTGTTCTCACGCTGAAGTATATGTGTTATAAAGCGGGATTGCTGCTGTGAGATTATCTTTTGGGAACGACAGTGTCATACCAAAATTTCTTTTCCCGGATGCCGATTTCATCAATGTGAACATGCTTGGTTTCTGTGTACTCTTTCAATCCTTCGACGCCGAATTCACGCCCGACGCCGCTTTGCTTGTAACCGCCGAACGGCGCTTTTTCGGAAATTAAATGCCATTCGTTGATCCAGACGGTACCGGTTCGTAACCGCCGCGTAACGTTTATTGCCCGTTCTTTGTCACGCGACCAAACTCCGCCGCCCAGACCATACATCGAATCGTTTGCAATACGAACGGCGTCATCATCATTGCTATATTTGATGACGGAAAGCACCGGGCCAAAAATTTCTTCCTGCGCGATGGCTGACGCGTTATCAACATTCACAAAAATTGTCGGTTCAACAAAAAAACCACGTGTTAATTCTGCCGCCGTCGGTGTATTCCCGCCCGTAATAATTTTCGCACCTTCTTCTTTTCCTTTTGCAATGTAGCGGAGAACCCGTTCCTGCTGTTTATGAGAAATGAGCGGGCCCATGTCGGTACGTTCATCGCTCGGATCGCCCAACCTGATGTTCTTAGTTCTCCTCGTCAACTTTTCAATGAACTCGTCATAAATTTTTTCGGGAAGCAACAGCCGGCTTCCCGCTTCGCAACATTGTCCGGCATGATAAAAAATGGCATACATTGCTCCATCAACTGCCAGATCAATATCGGCATCGTCGAGCACAATATTAGCAGATTTTCCTCCGCATTCAAGTGTGCATTTTTTTAGCGACGCCGAAGCTGCCGCCATCACTTTTCGTCCCACGGCAGTTGAACCGGTGAACGCAAGTTTGTCTATCAGCGGATTTTTCGCCAGCTCTTCTCCGGCATCTTCTCCAAACCCCGGAATAATATTGACAACGCCGTTGGGAATGCCGGCCTCCGAACAAATGGCGGCTAACTCCATGGCAGTGCACGGTGTCAGTTCGGACGGTTTCAGAATGATCGTGTTGCCGGCAGCGAGCGCAGGTCCTAATTTCCACACTGCCATCTTCAATGGAAAATTCCACGGGATGATTGCTGCAACGACGCCTACAGGTTCGTGCACGAGAAGATTTTGGGCAAAGCCGGGTTTTGACAATCCTTCAATATTTTCTGTGAAATCCTGTGCCGCCAATTTTGAATAATAATTCATACACCGCGCACTGAGAAAAATATCTTCTTTCGCCTTGCGAATGGTTGAGCCTGAATCTTCGACTTCAAGAGCAACAAGGCTTTTCGTTCGCTCATTAATTTTGTCGGAGATGGTTTTGATGAACGCACTTCGTTCAGTTGGAGACATGCGAGGCCACGGCCCATTGTCGAATGCATTGCGCGCAGCGCGAATTGCATTGTGAACATCGTCGACCCCGGCGCGTGCTACATGAGCGACAATTTCTTGAGAAAACGGATTGATCGTGTCAAATGTTTCTTGTGATTTGGATCCACAAAACTTGCCGTCAATGAACAATTGGTATTCGCGTCCCATAGTGTTCTTATCTTAATTGGTATTGGGTTCTTTAATGTGAATATCTCTTTTTCTGCTTCGAAGAAATTCAAGCGCGGTATGTGCCGCAACGGGGACATGAACGCCCGGTTCAATCCGTTCCAGCGCTTTCAAAACATCCTTTACTTCTTTCGGCATTGGTTCGCTGGAAAGTGAATGAAAAATGTGATGCGCCTTTCTGCGAAGCACAACAGACGCCGGACCGCGCACCAGTGCTTCGAGTAAAGCAGGCACGCCGGCGTCGCCGAGTGCTACGAGAGAATCGGCGGCAACCCAGCGGACATCGAAGCTTTCATCGGTCAGCGTTTGTACTAAGGCTTCTGCGGCTGACGGATCGGCAATTTCTCCAAGCGCTTTTGCAGCTTCCCACCGGACAATTTCG
Organism: Bacteroidota bacterium; assembly: GCA_021796275.1. GTDB lineage: Bacteria > Bacteroidota > Ignavibacteria > UBA10030 > UBA8401 > JAJYOI01. The sequence continues at coordinate 7,100 of JAJYOI010000041.1, read as the reverse complement.
TTTTCATTTTTCAACGCTCTGATAAGCGGCGGGACTGCCGCCTCTCCGATTTGCTCTAACTTATTTCGCGCCGTGAGCCGTTCGTGTAGATTCTTGCTTGCCAACTTCCTGACACAGGAATCGACAAGGCTGGAGGTGGCTTTTGCCTCCATAGCGTTCGATTGTGTGAACATAAATCCTCCTCGACAACAATGTGAATATGTCCCGCTGTGCGGTATTCCGTACAGCGTATTTTCTGGCATTCCCATTATCTTAACACTGGCCGCGTGAAAGAAAATCCATCATTCTGGAGGCGGCACATTATTGAACTTTCCCGTTCGTTTAATACTATTTTCATTTTCTACGCTTATCGGCTTAGCTTTTCAAGAATAATTGAAATTCCTTGTCCCACGCCAATGCACATTGTTGCCAATCCGTAACGGACATCTTGTCTCTGCATTTCGTGCACCAGTGTTGTCATGATGCGTGCGCCGCTGCAGCCGAGCGGATGTCCGAGCGCAATAGCGCCGCCATTGACGTTGACAATTTCCGGATTAAATTTTAATTCCCGTATCACGGCGAGCGATTGTGCCGCAAACGCTTCGTTCAATTCAACAAGACCAAGGTCGCTTACGGTAAGCTCAGCTTTTTTCAGCGCCTTTTGAGTTGCGGGAACGGGTCCGATTCCCATGAAGCGCGGATCAACGCCGGCAACACCGGTAGAAATTATAAGAGCGAGCGGCTTCAGATTCAGTTCTTTTGCTTTTTTCTCAGACATCACAATTGTGCCGGCGGCGCCATCGTTGAGCGATGAAGAATTTCCTGCGGTCACCGTTCCGTTTTCGCGGAATGCCGGCTTCAATGTAGAAAGTTTTTCGAGTGAAGTGTTTTCACGTGGTCCTTCATCTTGCGATACAGATTTCCGGGCTTCATCTGGTTTGGAGGATGGAACCGGCACCGAGATAATTTCTGCGGAAAATTTTTTTCGTGCAGCGACGGCACGCCGGTGACTTTCCAATGCAAATTCATCCTGCTCGCGGCGGTGCACAGAATATTTTTCTGCGACATTTTCAGCAGTTTCACCCATGCTTTCAAGCGGGAAGAGTTTCTTCATTTTCGGATTCGGAAAACGCCAGCCGAGAGCGGTGTCGTAGGCGGTGAGATTTCCGTAAAGCGCCGCGCCGGAGATATTTTTTGCAAAAACGTACGGCGCGCGTGTCATGCTTTCCGCGCCGCCTGCAATGACAATTTCATTCTCGCCGGACCACACCGTGCGCGCAGCCTGAATGACGGCTTCCATTGAAGAGCCGCATAAACGATTGATCGTGACAGCGGGGACAGAATGCGGAAAGCCGGCAAGAAGAACTGCCATGCGTGCAAGATTGCGATTGTCTTCGCCTGCTTGATTTGCACATCCCCAGAAAACGTCTTCGATTACTGAAGGGTCGAGATGAGTTCGTTGAACAAGCTCGCTCATCACCAGCGCGCTCATGTCGTCAACGCGGACATCTTTCAACACTCCGCCGTATTTTCCGGCCGGCGTTCTGAGCGCCGCAACAATCACCGCCTCTTGTCCTCTCGCCATATTTTTTTTCGCGATTCTTTTATCGAATCAAATGTCCCTGCGGACTTAGCAGCATGCCGAAGCCGTACGCAATCGCCGCCGTCAACAATCCGACGAGCGTCATTTCCAATCCGCTGCGCCACCAGCTTCTGCCGGTAACGATAGTTTTCAGCACGCCGACCCCGAAGTGAGCAAAGGTGCTGATGACCAAACTTACGACAACGGCGAACGCACCTGTCCAAAAGAAAAATGGAATCACCGGAATAATTCCGCCGACGGCAGTGGCGGCTGTCGCAGAAAATGCTTCTTTCACCGGATTGGGAAATGTGGATGTCGTCAATCCTAATTCTTCCTGCGCGAGTGTTTTGAGAAACTGATCCGGCTTTTTCATCAAACGATCTGCCATCATCGAAGATTCTTCCGAGGTAAATCCTTTGAGCTGATAAAATAATTCTAGTTCTTCACGTTCTTCCTCTGGATTTGTTTCGATCTCTTTTCGTTCACGTTCGATCTCTGCTTCGTACACTTCGCGTTCCGATTTTCGCGCAAGATATGCACCGGAACCCATTGAGAGCGCGCTCGCGAGTGTGCCGGCAACTCCGGCGACCCATACAACATTTGAACCGCCGGAATATCCCGCCATTCCGGTGACAATACCGAACACTGCACCAAGTCCGTCATTCGCGCCGTACACTGCCTGGCCGATCCATCCGCCGGAATGTCCGGAGTGCCACTTTTCTTTTTTGAAAATTGTATCAAGCTTTGACTGCGGATGTTCGTCCTCCCGCCGCGGCGGGTTTTCAACAGAAAATGAATGAAGGACTTTCGCATGGACTTTTTCTTCTTTTTTGATGTTGTCCATTGCGGCGTTATCTTCCGGACTTTCTGCAAGAGCGGCTTCAGCTTCGTATCGTGCTGTGTCGCGGTCTTCCTGTTCTTCTAACCGTTGAACAGCGTTTGTCGTTCCTGTACGAACGAGCATCCATCGCCGGATTTTTTCGAAGAAAGATTCGGTTTTATCCGGCGGTGCGCTGCCAAGTTCTATCAAGCGAGCTTCCCACCGCTGAGCGTGCGTTTCTTCCGCCTCCGCAAGTTTCAGCAGAATGTGTTTCCGTTGTTCGTCCGGTTCGCGCGAAGCGAGTTCGCGGTATGTTTGCGCGCCGGCTTTTTCCTTTTTCCAGCTTACCTTAAGAGATTCAATGAGACGAATATTGTTTTTCATAGGAGTTGCCATAGAGGAAGTTTAATTCTGCAAACAATTCAGTCGGAGGCACACTTTACGTGCCACGTACAGCAGGCTGATCAGTCCTTGGCTGAAATATGCCTGTGGCGGATTCATTCTGGAAAGTCGGGACTGCGCAGAAAAGATAAGAGAATTTAATGGAAGGAGCAAACCGGCAGTGAGAGTTGTTCAGAAAAAGTAGAAATCATTTTATCCGCCTGAGAAGCTTGTTCAATAATGTTCGGGAACAATAACACGAATTATGACTGCAATTTTCAGCATTTTTTTCTTGCCTAAGTCAGGCATTTCGATGTAGGCGAGATACATGCCTGAAGCAAGGAAAACATTGTCATTATTAACAAGATACCACCGCAAAAACTGCGAGTCGTCATCTTTCATCAGTGTTGTGACGAGCACGCCATCCAGCGTATAAATCCGGATAATTGCTTTCCGGGGAAGGTGACTGAATGTGACAAACTTATCGTATTGGCTGCTTTCCTGTGCATTGGTTCCAAAATATGGATTTGGAAACACATTAATTTTATCCACGTCCGCTTTTGCTTGTTGAATGTCACCTTCAATTGCTCCCAGGCCTGTTGTGGTGATGGTCCATGAATCTCTGTTTAAGATTGGACCTGAGCCGCCGGCAAAATCAGGATCGCGCACAATGAATTGAAGTCCATCAGCAATTGGTGCGGCAGGGTCATCGGTTTCATTTCGAACGAGAAGATATTCGGAAATATCCGATTGAAGAATTTTTCCAAGCGTTGAATCTTTAATGTTCCACGTTTTGTTCTGGCCGTTACCTGAAAACGTAATCGTATAATTATGCCCCGTAAGAATTGTTGGATCAATGACACGAACAAAAACATCTCCGTTATTTATTCCGGACTTAATGATTCGTGTGCTGTTGAGAAGTTCACCAAAATGAGTATGAAGAATTGTTCCCGGCTTAGGCGTTTGCGGCGTTACCGCAATGAAGGCGAGAGTATCTTCGTAATTATTTTGAAATGAGAAAGGGGAATAATTGTAGGTATATGCCGTGACTGCATAATAATATGGCTGTCCGTTTCTGAGGCGCAAATTAGTAAAGAAATCCTTCTTTGTTTCAAAAAATCTTTGAATGCCGTTATCCGAACCGAATTGAACGATCGCCTCCATAAACCCTCCGTACGCAGGATCAATTTTGTAACCTCGTATTCTTCTAACGCCATCAACTATGTCGTACGTTGCTATGCGTTGAGCCTTATTGAATGATGAATCGGTGGCTTGATAGACATTGTAACCTTGAAATTTGTAGCCAGCTTTGTTATATGATTCCGTTTGCGACGACGATATATTGTCCGACCAGTTCAGAACAATCTCGTTGTTCAATCCCGTTGCGTGTACCACTGGCGGCGGTGGTGCTTTTGCAATGATAAAATGATTGTTATATGCCATTTGTATTGTGGTTGTGTAGTACTTCAGCAAGGTTACACTTGTTAACTGATCTGCACCTTGAGCTGCGAGTGTGGCGGTAATGATTTCTTGCGTGTCTCCCGGCGCCATTGTGAAGGGACCTGAGCAAGGAGCAATACGTCTGTCAGCGGCATATACACCACCAGTTCCGTCATTCCATCCTGTACCCATAACAGGATCACCGCTGAATACATAAGGAGTTGACAAACCAGTAATTGGGTTGATCCACTTTTCTCCAGTGTTGCCATGCAGCCCCCGCATATAATTGTACCAATACTTGATTCCTCTGGGGTCGAATAGAGGCGGATCGCCGTCAGCAATGCCGGATTTGAAGACATAGCTAAACGCAGTCATCGGTAAGTTTTTGTAGCCATGAATCAGTTTCCCGTCAAACATTGCGCTGTCTGTTGAGGTGGAGGGCACTATTGGGCCCTGAAGAAGATCAAATCCTACTGCCGGCGGTGGAAGATTCAATCTTGCATAATTTGCATCAGTCATTCGCGAGTTGTATACGAACCCTAAGTTCAGTACTGTGTCGCAACCGGCGTAATCGTCACCGGCATCTCCTAAATCCGGATCTGCCCATTGAGCGATGAACATGCTCTCAATCGGAAGTCCGCTTTTGTTAATTATTTTTGTTTGAACAAAAATAGTATTTCCCAATGCCGAAGGATTATTATACGCCCAAATAGTTCTTTGCTCTTCGATGCCGATCGGATCTGAATAGTAAAGGTTTTTCGTTCTTGTACTATCCACGTCGTTGGAAACATGCCACATTGTTTGATCTGCGCCGGGAAACCCGGGAATATCAACGGACGGCTCATATATTCCATCGTGATTCACATCGGTATAGGGTGCTCCGTCATCGGCGGGCCACTCATTCCAATCCTTGATGTATTGATTATAAATTTCTTGAGCGGAAACGGCATGCGCGTACCCCCGGGAAATCAAGTTTGATTCTTCCTGAACTTTTGATTGAACTTCCGTGAATGTGTTTGCCGGAGTAATGTCTGGCCGGACCCTATAAAGCCGATACTTTGAATTAGTTGGATTTACAAGTGTTGGTGCTGAAGTCGCTGTTCCCGGAGCGAGAATTTTTCCGGCTTGCAAGCCATGCGAGTACGTTGATCCGCCAACCTTCAAAACGCCGTTATGGTATCCGCTCCATACGACGCCATCTTCAAAAACAACGGTTCCGTCATTCGAACCTTTCGGAAATTCGAACCCTTCATTACTTGCAGAATAGCGGTTAAAGCTGCCATCGCCGTTGTTGCTGTAATAGTTGAAAATATTATTGATAAGCATCGGCTGGTAATCATCATTCGTCGCGGTTTTTTGGACACGTCTTTGTGAAGAAGTTAGATGATTTTTTTCTTCTGCAGAAAGAGACGAAATGGCAAAATAAATTCCGGCTGTTAGAAACAAAATTGAAATTCGCCCTGTCATGAAAAACCCTGCTTGTCAATGATTGATTTTGAATCAAACCAATGGGGTTATTGTCCCGTATTTAAGTTACCGAAAAATATTCCTTATGGCAAGGATATTTCTTTGTCATATCGTGCAGAAGAAATAAATATGAGTTGAATTTCATGTTGGAATGATGGATTTTGTAGAAGTGAATCTCTATTTTCGCTATATGCGAATAGGATTATGGAAAAATTAATAGCTGAAAATCCAGAACCAACGAACCGTGGCGGCGCCGCTCAGCGTTTGCTGTGGTTTGCTGAATATGAAAAAGAAAAAAGTGTTCCGGTCGTTTGCAGGAAATTTTCTATAAGCCGCAAGACCTTTTATAAATGGCTGAAGCGGTACAAAACTGCAGGCGGATCGGCTGAAAGCCTTGTTGACCAATCACGCCGTCCTCACACCAGCCCGCGCGCTACGCCGAAAGAAATTATTAACCGCCTTCGTGAACTTAGAAAGAAAACCGGGTTCGGCCAGCGTCGTCTTCAATTATATCTTTCCATCTGGTATGAAATTGAGCTTTCTGAAAGCACGATCTGGAAGCTGTTGAAAAAATCCGGCGTTGATATGAAAGAAAAGAAAACGCTTCGGCGCCGGATTAAACCGGATGACCCATTATTACCCGGCGATCGCGTGCTGATGTTTGTGAAGTTTATTCAGGGAACCGACGAAAAGCAGAAGTATGCACAATACACTGCGATTGATGAATGTACACGCCTGCGCATTGCAAAAATTTACGGCAGACATTCGACTCTTTCTGCTCTCGATTTTGTTCAGTTTCTTTTGATGGAATTTCCGTTTCTAGTACGTCATCTTCACACGCCGCTTGATAATGCTTTCACAAGCGTTTCGAAACCGCGCCTTCAGACACATGCCTTTACAAGGAATTTACGCAAGCTCGGAATAAAGCACGACGTGCCGACGAAGCGGCAGCTCGCGAGTGGCAAATTCAAAGATCGTATCGCCCGTTTTGACGAAGTGGAACCTTACAGCACAAAAATATTTTTATCACCGGAAGAATTACAAACGCGTGTAGCGAAATTTCTTTTTCAGTATAACAATTATCGTCCCATTCCATTCATTGAAAATCTGACGCCGGTTGAGAAACTGCAAACGTACGAAGGCTATAATCAAATTCGTATGTTCGATCCGTATCACCAGCATTGATGTCGTTCATCTTGCAAACGCGTTCGGGATTTTGTATCTTGCTACAGTTTTGTAAAAGAAAAGGCGAGGTAGCTCAGTCCGCCGGAAGACGGACTTCGCTGTATAGAGCCTGCAAGTTTAAATTTGGCGAGGTAGCTCAGCTGGTTAGAGCGTCGGAATCATAATCCGCAGGTCGTGGGTTCGAATCCCTCCCTCGCTACATCAATGCTTAGGATTTACTAAAAACAAAAGGCTCCGCTAAACGGA
>JAJYOI010000122.1:536-8189 GCA_021796275.1 Bacteroidota bacterium | reverse complement strand
TGGCTTGTATAAAAGTGAAGATACTACAGAGCATATAGCACAATTATTAGTAGACTCGTGCAACAGCCATCCGTTTTTAAGTAAAAAGGTACTTCCCGTTTATCCAGAAATTGTGAACAGAGCCGGTGTTGAGGGTACGGTGACAGTAGAAGCATGGATTGATACCAGTGGTAAAGTTATCAAAGCTAAAGTTCTAAGTTTTTATACCAATCAAAGACGGTCTGACTTTGATACTCTTCTTTATCAACCTGCATTGGATGCAATGCTAAAATGTGGTTATTCTCCTTATCGAACTAATTGTAAACTTGAAGATTTTATTTCAATAGTAAAGTATGAATTTACACTAGAAGTGCCTAGGAAATAGATTCGCATTATAAAAGTTTTTTTGGATCTCGTTCAAACTAGTACATAACTTAATTTCAATTCTTTACGTTTAGAAAAGAGAAGCATACAGTGATTTCACGTTACACGCGCCCGGCAATGGGCAAAATCTGGGAAGATGAGAACAAATTTTCGGTCTGGCTTGAGATCGAGATTCTTGCGTGTGAAGCACAGTCTGAACTCGGCGTTATTCCGAAAGAAGCGGTAAAGACCATTCGCGAGAAAGCGAAGTTTGACATCCAGCGCATTGATGAGATCGAGCGGGAAGTGAATCACGACGTCATCGCATTTCTTACGAACGTCGGAGAATACGTCGGTCCCGATTCGCGCTACATTCATCTCGGAATGACATCATCGGACGTGCTCGACACCGCACTCGCCGTGCAGATGAAACAATCGGCAGAACTTCTTCTGAAAGATTTGGAAGAGTTGAAAAATGTGCTCGCGCGCCGCGCAAAAGAATTTAAAATGACGGTGATGATCGGTCGTTCGCACGGCGTTCATGCCGAGCCGACAACATTCGGGCTGAAGCTCGCGTTGTGGTACGATGAAACCCGCCGCAATATCAAACGGCTGCAGAATGCATTGGAAACGATTTCTGTCGGACAAATTTCCGGTGCGGTCGGCACGTTCGAGCATCTTAGTCCAAAAGTTGAAGAATATGTTTGTGAAAAATTAAAATTGAAGCCGGCGCTGGTCTCAACGCAAATATTGCAGCGCGACCGCCACGCGGAATTTATGACAACACTTGCAGTCATCGGCAGCTCGCTCGAGAAATTTGCAACGGAAATCCGCCATCTGCAAAAAACGGAAGTGCTTGAAGCGGAGGAATATTTTTCCAAAGGACAAAAAGGCTCGTCGGCAATGCCGCACAAACGCAATCCGATTACGTGTGAGCGTATCGCCGGTTTGGCGCGCGTGCTGCGCGGCAATGCGCAGGCGGCGCTGGAAAATGTTGCGCTCTGGCATGAACGCGATATTACACATTCATCGGTCGAGCGGATTGTGATTCCCGATAGCTGCATTTTGTTGGATTACATGCTTTCGCTGACAACATCGGTGGTTGACAAGTTGCTTGTCTATCCCGAGAACATGAGAAAGAATATCGAAATCACACACGGCTTGGTTTTTTCTCAGCCAGTGATGCTTGCGCTGACAAAAAAAGGAATGAAGCGTGAAGATGCATACCGCATAGTTCAGCGCAATGCGATGGATGTCTGGCAGTCGAAGAAAAGTTTCCGCGATCTGGTTGCAGCGGATGCGGAGATTTCAAAGCTTCTTACAAAAGGAGAGTTGGACGATGCGTTCGATCCGGCAAAGAGTTTGAAAAATGTTGATTATATTTTTAAGCGTGTGGGACTGGAATAAATGACGAAGGAAGAAATAATAAAGTTTCTTCATCTCCTAAATGACGAACTTGCCCTTCAAGGAATAAAAGGAGAGATATGTTTGTATGGAGGTGCTGTTATGTGTGTCGCTTTTGATGCACGTCCCAGCACTAAAGATGTTGATGCCGTTTTTCATCCAGCGAAACAAATTCGTGATGCCGCTATGCGTATCGCGGGTAATAATAATCTCCGGGAAGACTGGCTCAATGATGGAGTGAAAGGTTTTCTTACTGACCATGCGCAAACTGTTTTTCTGGATATGCCGAATTTGAAAGTGTATATTCCTGCGCCGGATTATTTGCTGGCGATGAAAACACTTTCTGCCCGCATTGATACGACTGATAAAGATGATGTCCGATTTTTAATCGGCAAATTGAAGATTCACTCAGCCAATGAAGTGTTTTCTATTTTAGAAAAATATTACCCACGGCAGCAGATTCGCCCTGCAACAAAATTTTTTATTGAAGAAATTTTTCAGCAATGATAACGATTTTCGAAACGAAAGAGTGCATTGAACAAGACGAAGATCATCTGATGATTCATTTGATGAACTTTGTTGATGACTTCCGGTATTATAAAAGTCCGTCAGCCATTCAGCAGCCGTTTAGACGATCAGATGAAAAAATTGATGCGATGCTCGCATCAGTAGTTGAATATCTCTGTTCTGAACTGCGTATGCAAATTCCTGAGTGGGTGTCAGAAATACAGCCTGTGAAGAATCCTTGGTTCGTTTCTGGGGTTGAAAGTTTGAAAGCAATTGCTTTAGTTGAAAGTCCGGTGCATTTTCGGAAAAGAAAAATATTCGTGATGGAAAATTTTCTGCAGCGAGTGTAATTATCACCATATTATTGAAAAAGGAAAACAGTTATGCCTCAAAAATTTCAAAATTTTATCAACGGTAAATGGGTTGATTCAAAATCCGGAAGAACATTTGAAAATAGAAATCCGGCGAAGTGGGACGAAGTGGTCGGCATTTTTCCGAAGTCGGGCAAAGAAGATGTAGACGAAGCGGTAAAAGCGGCGCGTGCCGCGTTTGAAAAATGGCACCTCATGCCCGCACCGAAGCGCGGTGATATTATGCGCAAAGTCGGTGATCTTCTTGTCGCACACAAAGAAGAGCTTGCCCGCGAGATGACGCGCGAAATGGGAAAAGTGCTCCTCGAAACGCGCGGCGATGTTCAGGAAGGAATTGATACCGCGTATTATGCTTCCTCGGAAGGACGGCGATTGTTCGGCCATACCGTTCCATCTGAACTGCCGAATAAATTCGCGATGGCAATCCGCGTGCCGATCGGCGTTGCCGGCATCATCACGCCGTGGAATTTTCCGATGGCGATTCCGACATGGAAAATTTTCCCGGCAATTCTTTCCGGTAATACGGTGGTGTTCAAACCTGCGACTGACACGCCGAAGACTGCGACGACGCTTGTTGAAATATTGATGGAAGCGGGAATTCCCGAAGGCGTCGTGAATATTGTTCATGGCAGCGGCAGCGAAGTTGGAAATGCGATTACGTCACATCCTGATGTTGATTTGATTTCGTTCACCGGATCAACAGTTGTCGGCAAGCAGATTTCCAAATCGTCAAGCGATACGTTGAAACGTGTCTCGCTTGAGCTCGGCGGCAAAAATGCTCAGATCGTTATGGACGATGCCGATTTGGATCTCGCGCTTGACGGCGTGCTGTGGGGCGCGTTCGGTACAACAGGACAACGATGCACCGCCACAAGCCGGCTCATTCTTCACGAAAAAATTTATGACAAGTTCATGACGATGCTTGTTGACCGAACGAAAAAACTTCGGCTTGGCGATGGCTTGCTGCAATCAACTGATGTCGGTCCATGCGTGAATGAAAGTCAGCGAAAAACCGTTGCGAGTTATGTAGAGATCGGCCAGCAGGAAGGAGCGACGCTGGTTGTCGGCGGAGCGGACGCGAACGGCGAAGGATTGAGTAAAGGCTGGTTTTATCAGCCGACAATTTTTTCCGATGTGAAGCCGACGATGAGAATTGCGAAAGAAGAAATTTTCGGGCCGGTACTTTCCGTGATTCGTGCGAAAGATGTTGAAGAAAGTATTCGCATTTTGAATGATACGATTTATGGCTTGTCTTCTTCAATTTACACGCGCGATGTGAACAAAGCGTTTGTCGCAATTCGCGATATCAAGGCAGGCATCACGTACGTGAATGTGCCGACTATCGGCGCGGAAGCGCATTTACCGTTCGGCGGAGTGAAGCAAACCGGCAATGGCCACCGCGAAGGCGGTTGGACGGTATATGATTTCTTCACCGAATGGAAAGCTGTGTATGTTGATTACAGCGGAAAACTTCAGCGCGCACAAATAGATAATTACTGAAAGTCCCTTTGGGATTGATCATGATTTTGCACTCTCGTCCATATCACATTTCACTGTATGAGCATCAGGAATTTTTCTGAGCTGGTGGATGAATCCTGTCATTCATGAATTTATTCATCACTGTGAAAAACTGAGAGGTGCATCATGTCAACAGACGCTATTCAGCCGAAGGCTGAGAATCCAAAAATTAATGCCGCAGTCGGCGGCGGTAACGGACACTCAAAAGCTGAAGTGAAGCCAATAACGAAAAATCCGGTACACATTCTTCCGACGGAAGTTCATCACGCGCTGGCAAAGCACATGCTTGTTGACGGCTTCGATCTGATTGTCGATCTGGAAAAAAGTCAGGGCAGTTACATTTACGATTCACGTTTCAACAAGCGCTATCTTGATTTCTTTTCTTTCTTTGCATCGTCAGCGGTCGGCATGAATCATCCGAAGCTGACGACGCCGGAATTTTTACAAAAGCTCGCGCGCACCGCGGTGAATAAACCATCAAATTCGGACGCCTATACGGTGGAGATGGCGGAGTTTGTCGAAACGTTCGGGCGTGTTGTGCAGCCGGATTATTTACCGTATTCTTTTTTTGTCGATGGCGGCGCACTTGCTGTTGAAAATGCGTTGAAGACGGCGTTCGATTGGAAAGTGCGCAAGAATTTTATCAAAGGATATACCGAAGAGCGCGGAAGGCAAATTATTCATTTCCGGCGTGCGTTTCACGGGCGCAGCGGTTACACGCTGTCGCTGACGAACACCGATCCTGTGAAGACAAATTATTTTCCGAAGTTCAAATGGCCGCGCATTCTCAATCCGGCAATTAAATTTCCGTTGAACGAAGAAAATTTACAGCAAGTGATAAAAGAAGAAGAAACTGCGCTGACACAGATTAAAGAAGCGATCATCAACAATCCCGATGACATCGCAGCGCTCATCATCGAGCCGATTCAAGCTGAAGGCGGCGATAACCATTTCCGAAAAGTATTTCTGATGAAGCTCCGAGAAATCTGCGACGAGAATGATATTCTTCTCATCTTTGATGAAGTGCAAACTGGAATTGGATTGACCGGAAAAATGTGGGCGCATGAATATTTTGTAAAGCCAGACCTCATGTCGTTCGGAAAGAAAACGCATGTGTGCGGATTCTTAAGCAGCACACGGATTGACGATGTGATGGACAATGTCTTTCACAAATCAAGCCGGATCAATTCCACATTTGGCGGAAATTTGGTGGACATGGTGCGCTTTACCAAAATCATGGAAATTATTGAAGAGGAAAAGTTGGTGGAGAACGCGCGTGTTCAGGGAGAATTTTTGCTGAAGGAATTGCATGGATTTGCTGAAGCTTTTCCGAATCTTATTTCCAATGTTCGCGGCAAAGGCTTGATGTGCGCGATGGATTTGGACAGTGCGCAGGATCGCGACCAGCTTCGTCAAAAAGCGTACGAAGAAGGATTGATTATCATTGGCTGCGGCGATCATTCAATTCGTTTTCGTCCGCCGCTGAACATTCACCACGGCGAATTGGAAGCGGGATTGAAGATCATCCGGAAAGCGCTCGAAGAAATCAGTGTCGGAGAATAAAAGAATTGGATTGATGGATTTTTGGATTACCGGATACAAAGATTTCCATTTATCCATCAATCCAGTACTCCATTCATCTATTTTGTGGCTATGCAATTTTAGGGCAAGAACAATATGGAAACAACAACGGGCGACGGTAATGCACTTTCCCTGAATACCGCGCTGACAAAAAAAATTCTTACAGATTTTATTCGTGACGAATCGCATAATGCCGGTTTCAGCAAAGCCGTGGTCGGACTTTCCGGGGGCGTGGATTCTGCTGTTTCTGCTTTTCTTGCCACTGAAGCGTTAGGCAAAGAAAACGTTCTTGCCGTAATGATGCCGTACAAAACAAGCAGTCCTGAAAGCATGGCGGATGCCGAGTCGGTGGTGAAAGCGCTCGGCATCCGCTCTGAAATTGCCGACATCACTGCGGCTGCGGATGCGGTCATTGAACAGCAGCACGTTCATGACAACGTGCGCAAAGGAAATGTGATGGCGCGCCTGCGGATGATTTTGCTGTATGATTACTCGATTCGCGAAAAAGCTCTTGTCATCGGAACTTCGAACAAAACGGAAACGCTTCTCGGCTACGGTACGTTGCACGGCGATATGGCGTGTGCGTTGAATCCGCTCGGCGATCTTTACAAAACTCAGGTATGGGAGTTGGCCGAAAGTTTGGGTGTGCCGGAAAAAATAATCAAGAAGAAACCCACTGCCGATTTATGGGCGGGGCAAACCGATGAAGGCGAGCTGGGCTTTTCATACAAGAACGTGGATCGGTTGTTGTTCTTTATGATTGATGAACGACGAACCGACGACGAACTTGTGCGATTAGGATTTACGAAGGATTTTATTTCACAAGTACGGAAAAGAATTCAGCGGAATCAGTTCAAACGTCGTTCGCCGCTGGTAGCGAAAGTTTCCTACCGAACGGTGAATGTTGATTTCCGGTACGTGAGAGATTGGGGAATCTAACCATCAACTATGTCTGAAGAACAAATTCTTGCAGGAACGCTTTATATCGTTCCAACACCTATTGGCAATCTTGACGATATCACCTTAAGGGCGATCAAAATTCTTTCCGGTGTCGATCTCATTGCGGCGGAAGATACACGCACGAGTAAAATCCTTCTTGATCATTTCTCCATTCACAAACCTCTTGTCAGTTTCTTTAGCCAGAATGAATCTCTTCGTGTGCCGCAGCTCCTTGAAAAGCTGAAAGAGGGGAAGTCGCTTGCAATTATTTCCGATGCTGGGACGCCGGGAATTTCCGATCCGGCATATTCGATTATCACTACTGCGATTCAGGAAAATATTCGCGTTATTGCTTTGCCGGGACCAACTGCGTTTATTCCCGCTCTTGTCGCAAGCGGACTCCCGACACGCTCATTTGTCTTCGAAGGATTCCTTCCGAACAAAAAAGGAAGGCATACGAAACTACTTGAATTGAAAAACGAGTCCCGAACGATTATTCTTTACGAGTCGCCGCATAGAATTTTGAAAACGTTACAGGAACTTCAGGAAGTTTTTGGCGATCGTGATGCCGTTGTGGCAAGAGAAATTTCAAAAAAGTTTGAGGAGATTATTCGAGGAACTTTGTCTTCACTTCACTCTACATTTTCCAGCAGGTCAATCAAAGGGGAATATGTCATTATCGTTGCCGGCGTTGAAAAATAGCCGATTTTCAATCGATTCTTGACTTTTTACCTTTCAGTTCGTATATTAGCACTCACCTACAGAGAGTGCTAATACAATTCTACTCAACGTGGTCTCACAAATCGAATCATTACAAAAAATAAAAGGAGGTTGTTTATGAAATTACATCCCTTGGCTGACAGAATAGTGGTACGGCCAGCCGCCGCTGAAGAAAAGACAAAAGGCGGTCTTTTCGTTCCTGATACGGCAAAAGAAAAGCCGGTATGGGGCGAAGTTATCGCCGCAGGTCCCGGTCGCACGACAGATGAAG
>JAJYOI010000122.1:0-526 GCA_021796275.1 Bacteroidota bacterium | reverse complement strand
TTCCGGTACGGAAGTAACCGTTGACGGCGAGGAATTGCTCATCATGCGTGAGAGCGATATCTTTGCAATCATGCCGAAATAATCCGCCCAAAGAGAAAGCACGGCGGATTTTCAATCTGAAACTGAACATCAATTTTTGAAAAAGGAGTTATACTTATGAGTGCTAAACTAATCAACTATGATTTCGATGCGCGAACAGCGTTAAAGCGCGGAGTGGACCAGCTTGCCGACGCGGTAAAAGCTACGCTCGGCCCGAAAGGACGCAATGTCGTCATTGATAAAAAATTCGGTGCACCGACAATTACCAAAGACGGTGTGACCGTTGCGAAAGAAATTGAACTCGAAGACCCAATTGAAAACATGGGCGCTCAGATGGTGCGTGAAGTTGCATCGAAAACATCGGACGTTGCAGGCGATGGAACAACAACAGCAACCGTTCTTGCACAGGCAATCGTGCGCGAAGGTTTGAAGAACGTTACCGCCGGAGCAAATCCGATGGATTTGAAACGCGGCATTGACCTTGCTG
>JAJYOI010000121.1 GCA_021796275.1 Bacteroidota bacterium | reverse complement strand
CAGGAACTCGAACGCGGCGACAGCGGCATTCGCAGCTTTGCTTCAGTGCAAAGTGCACTGGTCATGTATCCGATTTTCACGTTTGGTTCGGAAGAACAAAAAGATCGCTGGCTTCCAAAACTTGCAACCGGCGAAGCAATCGGCTGTTTCGGATTGACCGAGCCGGATTTCGGTTCGAATCCCGGCGGAATGATTACGCGCGCTGAGAAAAAAAACGGCGGCTATCTTCTTAATGGAGCGAAAATGTGGATCACGAACGGCACACTTGCCGATGTTGCTGTTGTGTGGGCAAAACTCGAAGGCGAGGTGTGGGGATTTCTTGTTGAAAAAGGAATGAAGGGATTTTCTGCACCAGAAATGACGGGAAAGCATTCGCTTCGCGCTTCGGTAACTTCCGAGCTGGTATTTGAGGATTGCTTGATTCCCGCGAAAAATATTTTGCCGAAATCGAAAGGACTAAAATCTCCGCTTGCTTGTTTAAGTCAGGCGCGCTACGGAATCGCGTGGGGCGCAATCGGTGCAGCAATGGCGTGTTATGACGCGGCGCTGCAATACTCACAATCGCGCATCCAGTTTGATAAACCGATTGCCGGATTTCAGATGACGCAGGAAAAACTGGTGCACATGGTTACAGAAATTACCAAAGCACAGCTTCTGTGCCTGCAACTTGGACGGCTGAAGGACCAGAACAAAGCGAGGTTTACGCAAGTTTCTATGGCGAAACGAAACAACGTTTATCATGCATTGGAAATTGCACGGATGGCGCGCGAAATTCTTGGAGCGAACGGCATTCTTGACGAATATCCGGTGATGCGTCATTCAGCAAATCTTGAATCGGTGAAAACGTACGAAGGAACGCACGAGATGCACACGCTCATTATCGGTGAAGACATTACCGGTATTGCCGCGTTTAACTGAAAGAGAAATGTTTAAAGGCACAAACGATAATACACGGATCGCGCACATTTCCGACACTGCGCTGTGGGTTGCGGTCTATCGCGCGATGGAAACAAAACGGAAGGATGCTCTCTTTCGTGATCCGTATGCCGAAATACTTGCCGGCGAGCGAGGAAAACTAATAGCTGAAAATATGGCTGGCGGCAAGAGCGGCGCTTGGCCGATGATCGTCCGGACTGCAGCCATGGATGAATTTATTACCCGAACCGTAACACAGAATGGTGTGGACACAGTTGTCAATCTCGCTGCCGGACTCGATGCGCGGCCGTACCGCCTTGATCTTCCTCAATCACTCCGTTGGATTGAAGTTGATTTGCCGGACATCCTTTCTTATAAAGAAGAGAAACTATCCGATGCAGAGCCGCGGTGCCGGCTTGAACGCGTGCGATTGGATCTCAACGATGCTGCTGCGCGGAAAAAACAGTTCGAACAAATCAACCGCACTGCGAAACAAGTACTTGTGATTACCGAAGGTTTGCTTATCTATCTCGGTCCGGAGGATGTTGCTTCATTAGCACGCGATCTACACGAACAGAAAAATTTCAGATGGTGGGTCATTGATATTGCAACACCGGTTTTACTCCAGTGGCTGTTGAAACGCCGGTTCAGATCGTTCGCGGAAGGAAATATTCAGATGCGTTTTGCACCGGATGAGGGACCGGCTATTTTCCGAGCCTTCGGGTGGAACGATGCTGAAGTTCGCACTGTGTCGAAAGAAGCGCGGAGATTGAAAAGAGAAATGCCGCTGGCGTGGCTGTTCAGATTTCTTTCGCCGCTTGCTTCGAAAAAGAAGCGGGAATTTTTTTCGAAAATGGACTCATACTTTGTTCTTCTTGAACGGGCGTGAGATTGTTTTTTCATATTGATGGATATTGATAATGACGAACAACGGCTTCTGAAGGTATTCCGGCATGATCGGGATGCCTTTGTTGTTTTAGAGAATGTTGCATAAGAAGGAAAATCATGAAATCGAATAAAATTATTGGCGAAGCGATTACGTTTGATGATGTACTGCTCGTGCCGGGAAAATCTACTGTGCTGCCGCGCGATGTTGATGTCACCACACGGCTCAGCCGAAACATCAGACTGAATATTCCGCTGATTTCCGCGGCGATGGACACTGTGACCGAATCGGAAATGGCGATTGCGCTCGCGCGCGAAGGCGGCATCGGCATCATTCACAAAAATATGTCAATTGCCCGCCAGGCAGAAGAAGTGGACAAAGTCAAACGCTCCGAAAGCGGCATGATTCTCAACCCGATCACGATCACAGCCGACAAAACAATCGGCGATGTTCTTGATTTGATGGCAAAGTACAGCATTTCGGGAATTCCTATCGTGCAGGACGAAAAGCTCGTCGGCATCCTGACGAATCGCGATCTTCGTTTCCAACCGGACCGCGGAATTAAAGTAGCCGAAGTTATGACGTCGCAAAACCTGATCACCGCTCCGCTCGGAACAAATCTTGAAGAGGCGGAAGTTCTTCTTCAAAAATATAAAATTGAAAAACTTCCCGTCGTAGATAAAACCGGAAAGCTTCGCGGACTCATCACGTTCAAAGATATTCAGAAGAAAAAACGGTTTCCTTTTGCTTGCAAAGATAAACACGGAAGATTGCGCGTCGGCGCTGCTGTTGGAGTTGCTGAAGACACTCTCGAGCGCGTGCAAGCATTGCTCAATGCCGGCATTGATGTGCTTGTTGTGGACACTGCCCACGGACATTCCGTCGGTGTGCTTGGAATGGTAAAACGTTTGAAAAGCAAACATCCTCATGCTGAAATTATCGCCGGCAATGTCGGCACCGCGGACGCAACACGCGATATCATTCGTGCAGGCGCTGATGCGGTGAAAGTTGGAATCGGCCCCGGCTCGATTTGCACAACACGTGTTGTTGCCGGCGTCGGCGTTCCGCAAATTACCGCAGTGATGGAATGTGTTTCGGTTGCAAAGAAATATAAAATTCCTGTCATCGCGGACGGCGGAATCAAGCAAACCGGTGATATTGCAAAAGCGATCGCCGCCGGTGCGGATTCGGTGATGATCGGCGGATTGTTTGCCGGTTTGCAGGAAAGCCCGGGCGAAAAAGTTTTATATGAAGGACGAACATACAAAATTTACCGCGGCATGGGATCACTTGGTGCGATGAAGGAAGGAAGCCGAGACCGCTATTTTCAGGATGTTGAAGACGATTTACAAAAATTAGTGCCGGAAGGAATTGAAGGGCGCGTGCCGTACAAAGGCGACCTGAGCGCAACGGTGTATCAGATGATCGGCGGATTGCGTGCGGCAATGGGATACTGCGGTGCCGAAAATATTTCTGCGCTGCAAACAAAAGCACGTTTCGTCAGAATGAGCGACGCCGGATTACGCGAAAGCCATCCGCATGATATTCAGATTACGAAAGAAGCTCCCAATTATCACATCTAAATTCCAGCGCATGTTCGATTACGAGAAGAGAACGACGCTGCTTCGCGCCGCGCTTCGCAAAAAGAAACTGGATGTGTTTATTACTTCCTTTCTTCCTCATGTCCGATATTTGACGGGATATTCAGGCTCAAACGGACTGTGCGTCGTTACCGATTCTGCCCTCACATTGCTGACGGATTTCCGCTATCAGGAACAAATTGAAACTGAAGTTCCACACGCATCGAAACAGATCGTGAGAGGTGATTTATTTGCCGCCGCGATAAAGAAGAATCTTTTTTCTCAAAGCGACACAATCGCGTTTGAAGAGGACTATCTTCCGTTTGCTTCATTTCAGGTAGTGAAGAAAAAACTGACCGGTGCCCATCTTATTCCATTCAGCGGAATTGTTGAAACGTTAACGGCGGTGAAAGAGGAATCGGAAGTTACACTTATCAGAAAAGCCGCATCAATTACCGAACGGGTGTTTGAAAAAATTCTCGGCGTTTTGAAACCCGGAATCGCCGAAAGCGATATTGCCGCCGAGATTAGTTATCTTCATAGAATCTTTGGAGCCGAAAAAGATTCGTTCGATACAATTGTGGCGAGCGGTGTACGCGGCTCGCTGCCACACGGCGCGGCATCGACAAAGAAGATTCAAAAAGGAGAAATGGTGACGCTCGATTTCGGATGTGTCTATCATGGATACTGCAGTGACCTCACGCGCACCGTTGCTGTTGGAACTCCTTCATCCGAAGCGAAAAAGATTTACCGAATTGTGCTTGATGCGCAGCGCGCGGCGATCAATGCCGCACAAAGCGGACTCCCGGCAAAAAAGCTTGATACTGCCGCCCGTTCTTTCATCGAGAAAAATGGCTATGGAAAATTCTTCGGCCATGGACTTGGTCATGGCATCGGATTACAGATTCATGAATCGCCCCGCGTGTTTGCAAAAAGCGAGCACGCTTTGCGCGCGGGAAACGTTGTGACAATTGAACCGGGAATTTATCTCCCTGGAAAATGCGGCGTACGTATTGAAGACGACATCGTGATTCGTGATGGCACATGTGAAGTGATGACATCGTCACCTAAAGAACTGATAGTGCTGTAATTATCTCGTGGCGTGAACAGCGCGCCTCGTATCATCGAATACCTTATGCGAAAAGTTCTTGTTGTCGCCTATTATTTTCCACCGATGGGACTCAGCGGAGTTCAGCGGACGCTCAAATTTGTGAAATATCTTCCGTCGTTTGAATGGATGCCGACCGTGCTGACGGTTTCTTCCAGAGGATATTTCGCAAAAGATGAAACACTGCTGAAAGAAGTTGAACCGCTCGGCATTGAAGTGATGCGCACGCGTTCGTTTGATATGAATTATTTTTTTCGCAAACAAGAAGTCGTGAAGATGCCGTCAGAATGGGTGCGAAAAATACTCAGCCGCATCAGCGACGCGGTATTTATTCCTGACAATAAAATCGGATGGAAACGTCCGGCGTTGAAAGCCGCTTCGCTCTTAATGGAAAAAGAAAAATTCGACGCGGTGTTTGTCACTGCGCCGCCGCAAACGGATTTCCTTATCGGCAAAGCATTGAAGGAAAAATTCCACGTCCCGCTCGTGATGGATTACCGCGACGCGTGGGTAGATTATCCATTCCGGTCGTACCCGACGCCGCTGCATAAGCTTGCCCATCGTACGCTGGAGAAGCACGTTCTGCAAAAAGCCGATGCAATTATTGTAGCCAGCCGCCGCCTGAAGGAATTGATCCTACGCCGGTATAAATTTCTGCACTATAATGATATACAGATTATTTCACAGGGATTTGATCCCGACGATATGAAATTCAATCCGCAGGAAAAATTGCCGCATGTCGAAAAAATGCGTATTACCTATTCCGGAGTATTCTATGAAAATCGCACTCCGATATTTTTTCTGGAAGCACTCCACCGTGTGTTCAAACAGCATCCAAAAATTCGCGGAAGGATAGAAGCGTGTTTCATCGGTGCTTTCCGCCCCGAGCACATGAAAATTGTGAATCGGCTTGAACTACAGGACTCGGTCAACATCCTCGGCTATCTCGAACATAGAGAATGTGTGAAATACCAGCTTGCGTCCGATGTGTTGTGGGTGATGATGGATGACACAGAAAGTTCGCCGGGGAAAATTTTCGAGTATATCGGCACGCAGAAGAAAATTCTCGGCTGTGTTCCGCAGGGATTTGTGCGCGCATTGATTGAAGAAGCCGGCGGCATTTGCGTTGATCCTTCCAATGTTGAACAGATCACTGTAGCGATTCTCCAGCTCTATGATCAATACGAGCATCGGAAACTTTCCAGCCCGCGCCCCGATGTGGTTGATAGATACAACCGCGTCACGCTCACTGGCGAATTGGCAAAGGTGCTGACAAATTTAGTTGACTGATGCAATGAAATTGAAAATGATACCAAAGATTGAAAACCGCGTCACAGCACGTGCGGCAGTGTTGGTCATCGGTTCCGGCGGACGTGAACACGCGTTGGTGTGGAAATTGAAACAAAGTCCATCGGTGAAAGAAATTTACTGTGCACCGGGTAACGCCGGCATCGCGGAGCTCGCGACGCTCGTTTCCATTAAAGCCAATGATGTTGAAGGACTGTTTCAATTTGCCGCGAAGAACCGCATTGATTTGACCGTTGTCGGCCCTGAGGTGCCGCTGGTAAAAGGAATAGTTGATCGGTTTGAGAAGGATGGCCTGAAAATTTTTGGTCCAAGCAAACGTGCCGCGGAATTAGAGGGAAGCAAAGCATTTGCAAAACACTTCATGGAAAAATATCATATTCCGACCGCGAATTTTCATACGTTTACGCGGGCACAGTCTGCCGAAGCTGAACGGTACATACAGCAGCATTCGGCGCCGCTTGTTGTCAAAGCCGATGGACTCGCTGCCGGAAAAGGGGCGGTAGTGTGCCAGACACAAACCGAAGCGTTGAATATTCTTGACGAATTTTTCGGGAAGAATATATTTGGCGAGGCGGGAAGCACCGTTGTCATTGAAGAATTCATGCAGGGAGAAGAAGCATCGGTGTTTGTGCTTACCGATGGAACCGACTATCAGTTCCTCCAGCCGGCGCAAGACCATAAACAGATTTTTGATGACGACAGAGGGAAAAATACGGGCGGCATGGGTGCGTACGCACCGGCACCTGTCGTAACGAACACGGTTATGAAACGCGTTGAAGAAGAAATTGTGAAGCCGGTGTTGCGTGGAATGCGTGAAGAAGGACGAACCTATAAGGGATGTTTGTACGTTGGTTTGATGATAACAGCGGGCGGTCCAAAAGTTGTAGAATTCAATTGCCGCTTCGGCGACCCTGAAGCTCAAACGGTGCTGCCGCTGATCGACGGCGACTTGTTTGAGATTCTTTCCGCTTCTGCGGTCGGCAGTTTTGGATCAATCAAAGTGAACCATCACGATGCATCGGCGGTGTGTGTGGTAATGGCGTCGCGCGGCTACCCCGATGAATATGAAACGGGGAAAATCATTCATGGATTGGAATCGGTACGTGCGGAAGACGGTATCGTTGTCTTTCATGCCGCGACAAAAAAACAAAATGAATTGTTTATCACAGCCGGCGGGCGCGTGTTGGATGTAACAGCGATTGGTTACCGGAGCGATTTGGAAGGAACAATCAGCAGCGCGTACAGCGCAGTAAAGCGAATCACGTTCGACGGCGCATACTACCGGAGCGACATCGGCAAAAAAGGATTGCGGCATAATGAGTAGATGGATTCCGCCTCAAAGGTGGCGTCCACCGTATAATTTTATTTACTATTGGAAAAAGAATGAATATTCTGGTTACCGGCGGTGCAGGCTTTATAGGTTCTAATGTTGTCGACGCGTACGTTAATGAAGGGCATGCCGTCGTTATTGTTGATGATCTTTCAACAGGGAAGAAAGAAAACATCAATCCGGAGGCAAAGTTTTATCAACTCGACATTCAAAGTCCGGATGTCGAAACAATTTTTCGTTCTCATAAGATTGATGTCATCAATCATCACGCGGCGCAAATGGATGTGCGGAAATCCGTTGCCGATCCGAAATTCGACGCCTCTATCAATATTCTCGGTATGTTGAACGTGATGGAACTTGGAGTACGATACGGTGTGAAGAAAGTTATTTTTGCATCAACCGGCGGAGCGATCTACGGTGAGCAAGATTATTTTCCTGCAGATGAACAGCACCCGCTTCGTCCGCTTTCTCCGTACGGCATCACGAAACTTGCAACGGAGAAATATCTTTTCTATTATTTTTCTGTGCATGGTATTCAGCACGTTATTTTGCGGTATGCAAATATTTATGGACCGCGGCAAAATCCGCATGGCGAAGCCGGTGTTGTAGCAATTTTCACAAGCAAAATGCTCGCTGGTGAACAGCCGGTGGTTAACGGCGACGGCAAACAAACGCGCGATTATGTATTTGTCGGCGACGTGGTGCGGGCGAATGTGCTCGCATTGTCATACAACAAGACCGACGTGTTCAACGTCGGCACGGGCATCGAAACCGATGTGAACACGCTGTTTCGTCATTTAAAAAAATTTACCGGCTCTGCGTGCGAGGAAAAACATGCACCGGCAAAGGCAGGCGAACAGCTTCGCAGTGTGATTGATCATACCAAGGCAAGAAGAGCATTGGGCTGGCGGCCCTCCGTTAGTTTAGAAAAAGGATTAAAGGAAACTGTTGAGTTCTTTCGCAATGAGAAAAGATGAAATGAGATAAATAGATTCCCGTCTGCCGGCAGGCAAGCGTTCGCGGGAATGACGCGACTTTGATTCTATTGTTAAAAATTATTTTTGAATTGATTGATGTCCGATTCCATTTCCATAGAAAAGCTTCTT
>JAJYOI010000120.1 GCA_021796275.1 Bacteroidota bacterium | reverse complement strand
CGGCTTCAAAATGGGAGGCGGCGATAATGGCAATGCTGATAGCCTGCGCCATAATATGATTCTGAAGGACTGTCTCTCATTCGACAACAAAGTAAAAGGGTTTGATCAGAACAACAACAGAGGTTCAATGACACTGTTGAATTGCACCGCGTATAGAAACGGTACGAATTATCAAATCAGCGCCGGATTGAAAAGCGGCTCGGTACTGACTGTGGAAAATTGTGTCGCCCTTGGAAGTTATGGCTCGCTGGCGAGTTTCGCGGTTCAGCAAACGAATAGCTGGATGAGCCCGTTTTCGGCTACAGAATCAGATTTTGTCAGCATTGATACTACAGGTGTTCGCGGACCGCGAAAGGCCGACGGAAGTCTTCCTGATGTGCCGTTCATGCATTTAGTGCTTGGCAGTCAATTTATTGATGCCGGAACGAATGTCGGACTGCCGTATGTCGGAAGCGCGCCCGATCTTGGTGCGTTTGAGTTTGGTGCGACAGTGACTGCGGCACACGTCACAGCAAATGGTGCACCGCGTGAGTTTGAATTGATGCAGAATTATCCGAATCCTTTTAATCCGACAACGAATATTCGTTTTGCTATTCCGGTTTCCGGGCTTGTCTCGATGAAAGTGTATAACATCATCGGGCAGGAAGTCGCGACGCTCGTGGATGAGAGGAAAGCTGTCGGCACGTACGAAGTGCAGTTTGACGGAAGTCATTTATCGTCTGGAGTGTACTTCTATAGACTCACTGTTGGAAATTTTGTTAACACGAAGAAACTTGTTTTGATGAAATAAATCTCCTGCAGGTATTATTCCTTCGGGCGCTTTCCGCGAAGACGGGACGCTCGAAGGAGTAGCCTGTACCAAACAGAAAAAAATATGAATAGCAGTTTTTTCTTCAGGATGTCTCTGCTAACGCTTGTTTGCTTCGGCTTGGCAAACGGTTCTCCGCAGTATGCTGACTCGCTTGTCTTTTTTTTAACGAATCCTTTAAACGTTGGAAGAACTGATGAACCGATATTCATCGAGGTTCTTTCACTTGAGAAGAAAATTCCGCATTTTAATCTGCGTGCGTTTGCTGTGTACGATAATAACGGAGAAATTGCAAGTCAGATTGACGACACTAACCGAGATGGTGTGCCCGATCTTCTCACGTTTGTGGCAAATTTCGCACCGGAAGAGAGGAAACAGGTAACGCTGAAATATAATTCTGACGGATCAATCCCATGTGAGTATAAGAAGCGGACACAGGCAGAGCTTGGAATTAAAACTGAATACGCCTTGGTAAATGGAAAATATGTCGGCGGCAGATTCATTGATGTAGATTCGGTACGCGTGCCGTCAACGCATGTGGATCATGATAACTTGTTCAGGCATGAGGGACCCGGCTGGGAATCTGATAAGGTCGGTTACAGGTATTATCTCGATGCGCGCAATCGAACGGATATCTTCGGAAAGAAAATTCCCGACATGGTTCTTGACACAACCGGTGTTCATGATTTGGTAGCAAATAATAATGAATCGTACGAGTCAATGCTCAACTGGGGAATGGATATTTTTAAAGTAGGAACATCGCTCGGCATCGG
This sequence comes from Bacteroidota bacterium, assembly GCA_021796275.1. Lineage (GTDB taxonomy): Bacteria > Bacteroidota > Ignavibacteria > UBA10030 > UBA8401 > JAJYOI01. Next base: position 6,685 of record JAJYOI010000120.1, on the reverse strand, counting down.
CTCGGCTGCGATGCTTTCCGGAAATAATCTGGAGACCGTTTCGAAAACCGACAGCGTTTTTTGTATAATTGCGGCAAATGGCCCCGTAAGGTCGGATGTGCGGGGAATATATGATGGTTGGGGTGTTGCTGGTAAAAAATATAAGCTCATTTCAGACTATTCCATTACGGCAGGAAGCCGGCTCACAAAATTTGATGCGATGATTCAACCGGTACCAAAAAATCTTTGCACGGGTTTGGCAAAACACGAGCGTACCGTTCTCGTTGAATCGCCGGAACGCGTGCAGGGAGACTGGCGCTACCTCGGTTTGTACGGACAGCAGGCTCTTTCCGGCGATAGCTTGGGAATCGCAATATTTTACAGAGAATCCGATTTTATTCAACGATGCGACGATTCGCTCAGTTATGCGGTTACTCTTCGTACACAGAAAGGAACGTTGACGTATTATTTTGCCGCTGCGTGGCAGCTAGAGCCTAATGGAATAAAAAATCTTGAAGAATTTCGTGCGTACCTTGATGAAACAGTTCTAAAGCTTGATAACCCGATTGAAATAAGCTACTGAAAGAAAAGAAATGAAAAAAGAATTCATTCACGAAGATTTCCTTTTGGAAAATAAAAGTGCGGTAACGCTCTATCATTCTTATGCCGAAAAATTACCGATCATTGATTACCACTGTCATCTTTCGCCAAAGGAGATTGCGGAGAACAAGCAATTTGAAAACATCACTCAAGTGTGGCTTAATGGCGATCATTATAAATGGAGGGCGATGAGGACATGTGGTGTGGATGAGCGATATATCACGGGCAACGCAAGTGATTGGGAAAAATTTGAGCAATGGGCCGCAACCGTTCCAAAAACATTACGAAATCCGTTGTACCATTGGACGCACCTTGAATTAAAAAAACCTTTCGGCATCTCCGGCACTCTTCTCAATTCCTCGACTGCTAAAACTATTTGGGATGAATGCCGCAGGAAACTTGCAACTCCTGAATTCACGACGCAGGGAATTATGAAACAGATGAATGTCGAAGTCGTCTGTACCACAGACGATCCCGTTGATTCCCTTGAGTATCATACACAATATGCGGCACAAGGAAATGCAATTCGTGTGCTGCCGGCATTGAGACCAGACAAGGCGATGGCGGTGGATGATCCGGTCGCATTTGCAAAATATGTCGGACAGCTCGGCAAAGCTGTAAAAAAAGAGATTACTTCCTTCAATGGATTTCTTGATGCGCTGCGATTGCGTTATGATTATTTCGGAAAGCACGGGTGCCGCCTCACCGATCATGCGCTTGAAACTTTTCATGCTGATGAGTACAAAGAATCCGAAATCAGACTGCTTTTTAAGAAACTTCTTCGGAAAAGAAGGCTGGCACCGGCGGAAATTTCAAAATTCAGATCGGCGATGTTGTATGAATTCGGAATCATGAATTGGGAAAAAGGATGGGTGCAGCAGTTTCATGTTGGTGCGCTGCGGAACAATAGCACGCGGATGATGCGCACGCTAGGTCCTGATACAGGTTTCGATTCCATTGGCGATCTTGAAGTAGCGAAGCCAATGGCAAAATATCTCGACCGTCTTGACAGCGAAAACAAATTAACCAAAACAATATTTTATGATCTCAATTCCCGCGATAACGAATTGTACGCAACCATGATAGGAAATTTTCAGGACGGTTCTGTTCCGGGAAAACTTCAATTCGGCGCGGCGTGGTGGTTTCTTGATCAGAAAGATGGAATGACACGTCAGATGGAAGCGCTGTCGAATATGGGCTTATTAAGTCAATTTGTCGGGATGATTACTGACTCCCGAAGTTTTCTCTCGTACCCGCGGCATGAATATTTTCGGCGGCTTCTTTGCAATATTCTCGGAACAGAAATGGAAAAAGGTCTTATTCCGTCGGACATGGAATTGGTCGGTTCGATGGTAAGAGATATTTGCTATTTCAATGCGAAAAGATTTTTCAATTTTTGAAAAGACAGTAGGTCGGGCATTCTTGTCTGACAAACACTGAGCGGAGAGATATAAAAGGAAAAATTATGGAAGTACGTTACGCGCCCAACGACGAAGCATATCAGCGGATGACGACAAATGAACTGCGCGGTGCTTTTCTTGTTGATAATCTTTTTAAAGCAGGAATTGTGACGATGCTCTATTCCGATGTAGACCGGGTCATCGTTGGTTCTGCCGTCCCCAAGGAGAAAGCGCTTAAGATAGAGACGTCGAAAAAAGAAATGGCTGCGGAATATTTTCTCGAACGAAGAGAAATTGGCATTATCAATATCGGAAATGCAGGATCAATCCGTGCAGACGGAAAAGAATTTCGGATGGAGAAAAAAGATTGTCTCTACCTCGGGAAGGGAGTGAAAACAATCGAATGTAGCAGCAGCGACGTGAAGAAGCCTTCGCTCTATTATTTCGTTTCTTTTCCAGCACATAAAAATTTCCCTTCTGTTCATGCAAAGTTTTCTGAAGCTTCAAAGACTTCTCTCGGTTCTTTCGAAAATGCTAACACACGAACGATTACAAAATTCATTCATTCCGATGGAATAAAAAGCAGTCAGCTTGTCATGGGGCTGACGGAATTAGCGAAAGGCTCGGTGTGGAATACCATGCCTGTGCATACCCATCAGCGAAGGATGGAAGTGTACATGTACTTTGGATTGGATGAAGATTCATTAGTAGTGCATCTCATGGGAAAACCGACCGACACACGAGCAGTAATCGTCAGAAACCAGCAGGCGGTTATTTCTCCTCCGTGGTCAATTCACGCTGGAGCTGGCACGAAAAGCTATTCATTTATCTGGGCGATGGGAGGAGAGAATCAGGAATTTTCTGATATGGATGCCGTAGCGATGAGTGAGTTGAGGTAGCAAGGCTTTCAAAGAATATATCGTTCACCAACTGTTTATTTATTTTTCAGGAAGGATTAGAATGGCTACCGCAGAATCAATAGCATTGGATGAAAAAAGAACAAACTTTCGATGGACAGTTTGTGCGCTTCTCTTTTTTGCGACAACGATTAACTATATTGACAGGCAGGTGCTCGGTATTCTTGCCCCCGTTCTTCAAAAGGAAATCGGTTGGGACAATATTGAATACGGATATATTGTTACTGCATTTCAGGCGGCGTACGCCCTTGGACTTCTCTTTATGGGAAGGCTTATCGATCGCTTCGGAACGAAACACGGATACTCTTTCGCCATCGCAGTGTGGAGCGTGGCGGCGATGGGACATGCGTTGGTTCGAAGCGCTTTCGGCTTTGGCACAGCGCGATTCGCGCTCGGTCTTGGTGAATCGGGGAATTTTCCGGCAGCGATTAAAGGAGTTGCCGAGTGGTTCCCGAAAAAGGAGCGGGCGCTGGCAGCGGGCATTTTTAATTCCGGGGCGAATATCGGTGCAGTCTTCGCACCGATGGTTGTGCCATGGTTAACGATCACCTACGGATGGCAGTCAGCATTTATCGTTACCGGATTGCTCGGATTTTTCTGGCTTGTGCTGTGGATGTTGTTTTATGATAGGCCTGAAGTTCATCGCCGCGTTTCCCGGAAAGAATTGGAATACATCCAGAGCGATCCTGCTGAGCCGGAGACTGCAAAAATTCCATGGACAACATTGCTAAGGCATAAGCAGACGTGGGCGTTTGTCATTGGGAAATTTTTGACGGACCCGATTTGGTGGTTCTATCTTTATTGGCTCCCGTTGTTCCTTAATACCAAATATGGTCTTGACTTGAGCCAGCTTGGTTTGCCGCTGATTGTGATTTATACGATGACGACTGTCGGAAGCATCGGCGGCGGATGGCTATCGGGTGCGTTCATCAAGCGAGGATGGGATATTAACAAAAGCCGGAAAGTAGTAATGTTGATTTGCGCATTATGTGTCGTACCAATCGTGTTTGCTTCCGTAGTGTCACTGTGGGTTGCAGTCGGACTCATTGGTCTTGCTGCAGCAGCTCATCAAGGGTGGTCGGCAAATATTTTCACCACAGCATCCGATATGTTTCCAAAAAGAGCGGTAGCATCAGTTGTAGGATTGGGCGGAATGGCAGGATCAGTCGGCGGAATGCTTCTTGCAACCGGCGCCGGATTTATACTTGAGTTCACAGGAAGTTATCTTACGCTGTTTATTATTTCCGGATCGGCATATTTGCTTGCGCTGCTGATTTTCCATGGACTGGTTCCCAAAATGAAACCTGCTGTGCTGGAAGTGTAGAAATCTAAAAATTGTCAACGGTTTTAATTACAAGGAAGTAACATGTCATATCTCGATAATCTTTTTGGTTTGGAAGGAAAGGTCGCCGTTGTGATCGGCGGGAGCGGTGTGCTCGGCGGAATAATGGCGCAAGCATTGACACAGGCTTCCGCAAAAGTTGCCGTCGGATATCATCACAATAAAGATAACGCAGAAAAACTGGCGCGAAAGATTGAGCAGTCCGGTGGTTCGGCAATTGCCGTTCAGATTGATTCTACTTCGTCTAAAGGCGTTGAAAAAGGAAAGGATGAGATTCTTTCACGATGGGGAAGCATCAATATTGTCGTGAATGCACCGGGAGTAAATTCTCCGACGCCAGTTTTCGATATCAGCACGGAAGAATGGAATAATATTCTCGATACAAATTTACGGGGAACGTTTTTTTCCTGCCGAACATTTGCGAAGCAGATGATCGAGCAAAAGCAGGGAGGGAGCATTATCAATATTTCTTCAGTGTCGTCAGAGCTGCCGTTATCGAAAGTATTTACCTATTCCATTTCGAAGGCAGGCATCAATAATATGACCCGATTTCTCGCCAGAGAATGGGCGCCGCATAAGATTCGTGTGAACGCGATTATGCCCGGCTTTTTTCCTGCAGAACAAAACCGAAAAATTCTGACTGAAGAACGACGGAAATCAATTTTTGCACACACGCCGATGGTACGCTACGGTGAGCCTGAAGAATTGACCGGAGCACTTCTGTGGCTTGCATCGGAGAAAGCTTCTTCATTTGTGACTGGTGCTCTCATTCCTGTTGATGGCGGTTTCACAGCGATGACAATATAAAATGAAAGTTGTAGTAGATAAAAATAATCCGCTTGTTGCCGAAACATTTCGGCAATTTGGCGATGTAATTTCTCTAGGAACTAAAGATATTACGCGTGAATCAGTTCACGATGTCGATATTTTGATTGTCCGTTCTGAAACAAAAGTGACGAAGGAGTTGCTTGACGGAAGCGCCGTGAAGTTTGTCGGAACCGCAACAATTGGTACTGATCATGTCGATGTTGAGTATCTTCATTCACGGAAGATCGGATTTGCGAGTGCGCCCGGCTCCAATGCAAACTCCGTCGCAGAATATATTGTGGCTGCACTGCTCTTGCTTGCACGCCGCAAAGGATTCTCGCTTAAAGAAAAAACGATTGGCGTAGTCGGCGTTGGAAATGTCGGCAGCAAAGTTGTGCGAAATGCAAAGGCGTTTGGAATGACGGTGCTGAAAAATGATCCGCCGCTTGCGCGCGCCAGCAGCGATACTTCTTTTTTGTCTCTCGACGAATTAATGAACGCCGACATCATTACCGTGCATGTTCCCCTCACTAAAACTGGACCGGATCCGACATATCATTTATTTGATGTTGTACGTATGAACAAAATAAAAAAAGGTGCAATACTCATTAATACGGCACGCGGGAGTGTCATTGATGGGAAAGCATTGTCGGATGCTCTTTCAAGCGGCCATCTTGGAGGGGCTGCGCTTGATGTGTGGGAAGGTGAACCGGGCATTGACACATTTTTGTTGGAAAAAGTAGACATCGGTACTCCGCATATTGCAGGATATTCTTTCGACGGAAAATTAAGTGCAGTCAAACAAACATACTCCGCTGCATGTAAATTCTTCGGACAAAAAGAAAATTGGGCATTAGGAAAATTACTTCCGAAACCAGTCGTGGAACGAATTATAGTTCCCGACGAAAAAGTTGGAGATGAATCCAATGAAAACATGCTCTACAAAATTGTTCGTCAATGTTACGATATTGAAAGTGATGATCGGTCGTTGAGAAACATCAGCAAGGTTTCAGAAGAAGAGCAGCGTTTATATTTCAGACGGTTACGGGCGGAATACAGAGTTCGGAGAGAATTTTCAAACACAACCGTAGAGTTGCCGGCTCCGATGAGTTCGTTGAAAGAACTATTGACTACTATTGGATTTCAGGTAGAAGTGAGATAGGTATGGTTATTGGAAAAGATACAATATCGCGACAAAGAATGATGGAGGAGATTTACGATCTGAGTGCACAGGCGCTATCATCGTTCCAGCTTGATGGGAAACGGGTGCTTGTGATTATTCCCGACACAACGCGTCATGCAGAGCTTCCGGCGTTTTTTAAAATCCTGAATGATATTCTTGGTCGTAAGGTTATCGCTCTTGATTATCTCATTGCTGCGGGAACTCATCCGCCAATGGATCTGGAAAGAATTCTGCATCATGTAGGAATTACATCTAACGAGTATAAACAGAAATACCCGAAGACCAAATTCTATAATCATTTGCATAATGATCCAAATGAACTTCGAACGATAGGAACAATCAGCGCTTCGGAAATGTCAGAACTGTCGCAAGGATTATTTAATGATTCCGTTGATGTGACAATTAATAAACATGTTTTCGAGTATGATCAACTCGTTCTAATTAGTCCTGTTGTGCC
>JAJYOI010000040.1 GCA_021796275.1 Bacteroidota bacterium | reverse complement strand
AGAGGCAGCTTATGAAATTCCGCAGTGTAGTTTTTCTTCTTTCATTATTTTTAACTGGCGTACCTATACTTCACGGGCAGGTTGTAAACCCCGCTGGGGATGAAGCATCCGTTTTTTCTTCAGCTGTGAAAACAAAGGACCTGAACGAACGTGTGGCGGCGCTCAATAAATTTTTAGAGCAGTTTCCCAACAGTGCAAGCGCGAATCAGGCGCGCAATATGATTGTTGAAGCTGAAACGAAGCTTGGTAAAAACGAAGAGGCGCTCAAAAGCGCGGCTGAGTATGTGGCCAAATCGCAAAGCGAGATGAGCGCTTGCAACGATGTTGCGTGGCTCTGGGCAGAAAATGATTTCGAGCTAGATTCTGCGCTTGCCTACATCAATCGCGGATTGGAAATTTACAAGAAAGCGCGCGGAAGATACAGCGCATCATATCTCGATACGAAAACGTGGGTGCTGTATCACATGAAAAATTATTCTGCGGCGCTTGCCGCACAAAAAGAAGCCGTGGGAATGTTTCCGCCCGATGCTGAATGGAATCCGCAGTTTGCAGAATATTATTACCGGCTCGGTTTGTGCATGTACAAAACCGGCGACACTATGAACGGCGAATTGCTGCTCGCGCGAACGGCGCTCTTTGGTTTCGATGACGCGCTTCTTGCGCTGAAAAGTTTTCTCTCAGAATCCCATTCCGAGTCTCAGCTTCCGTCAGTCTTCAAAAAAGCGTCGGACGATTACATTGCACGCGCTTCCGATGTGGATGAAGCGAAAGCGACCGCTGCGGTCGGATTAGCAAAACAGGGAATTCTTCTCGATACGGCAGCGCAGTACGCACTGCAGGCGTACAATGCTTTGCCGCAGAATGCGGAAATACAAGAACGGATCACGCGCACCGTTGCGCTCGGTATCGTGAAATTCTCGCAGAAGAACTATGACGATGCGATTTCCTTGCTTACCGGCGTTCGGCTCTTCGCCTCGCCGTACGAAACCGATCTCTTTTATTACCTTGGACAGTCGTACGAAGCGAAAAATGAATTGCGCGAAGCGGTCAGCGCGTACGTGGACGGTGCGCTTGCGTTCAAACCGCCTATGATTGCCGAGCGGCTTACAATATTATTGCCAAAAGTATATGGCGAAAACACTAACCTTGACAGCCTCATTGCAAATGAAAAGCAGAAATTAGAATCGTTCGACACCGGACACTATCAGAGGACAAACGATAACGGCAGGGTTGTTCTCGCTGAACTTTTCACCGGCTCGGAATGCGGTCCATGTCTCGCGGCTGACGCAGCCTATGATAAATTATTGGAGCGATACGACCGCCAAACACTTGCCGTGCTCGAATATCATCTTCACATACCGCGCCCCGACCCGATGGCGAATACAAATACCGAAGCACGCGCCAAATTTTATCAAGTGTTCAGCACACCGACGTCAATCATCAACGGACAGGATAATGTTATTGGGGGCGGTCCCCGATTCGCATCGAAGAGCGCGTTCGAATCGTATTGCTCAGCAATTGAATCGAAGCTTGCCGGGCCGACGCATGCAAAGATTTCTCTTCACGACAGCCTTGCTGGAAATGAAATACATCTTGCCGCCAATGCAACGGCCGCCGGCGATACAACCTCTGCGCTAAAGCTATTCGTTGTTCTTGCTGAAGATAAAATCCATTATCAAGGTTCAAACACCGTTGCCGTTCATCGGTTTGTTGTCAGAAAAATTGCAAGCCCGCTGGACGGTGTTGATTTCACGAACGGCGCGGCGGCGCTGGAAACTACACTCAACATTTCCGCAGTGAGCGATTCGCTCAAATCGTATCTGGATCAGTTTGAAGCGCGCGTACCGGGAGGAAAAATATTTAAAGAAAAGAAATACGAAATCAATCCTGCAAATTTGTATCTCGTTGCATTCGTTCAAAATGTTGAGACGAAGGAAATCTTGCAGACGGTTGTGAAGAAGTTGTGAAATACCAAAAGTGCGCGAAGAACTTTCTTAACAACGAAAACCAGATGAGAGGCATTCCCGCTAACCTTGCCTACCGCAGGCAGTGGGGGGGATAAGATGCCTGCTTTCGCAGGTATGACAGCGTCGGTATGCGATTATCCTTTTATCCTCGTCATTCCCGCGAAAGCGGGAATCCATGTTTTTTAATTACGCTCTGCAAGTGGATTCCCGATAAAAATGCCGCTGTACGATATCCCGCTCTTTACATATTTTTTTAGACAGGTATTTACTGTTAAAATCTTTTCCATGAATAGCGTGAATAGCCAAAATCTTTATCATGCCAATACATTATACTATCATTGGTACCTTCTAATAATCCTGCACTCCAAGATTGAGATAATGTATCTACTTTCAGGTTAATAAATGCTCCACCAGGGCTAGGATCATGCTTGTCAACCCAGTAATAGCTCACTGACCAAGATCCGTTAAGTGGTAAAAGTCGTAATGAATCCTTTCGCCAAAAAAAAGACGAATTGCTAGTGAACAATGAATCAGCTTGCAAATTTATCCAAGCAACATCAAGGTTCGAACTATCTGCATTATCATAAGACAAAATCAGTTTCCACTTTCCAGTGAATTGCTCAAAAGCTTTTTTGGCAGATTCTTCTTGTGGCTCTATCATGCAATTTTCAATTAAAAAAGCATTTGCACAACTTAATAATACTAGAACTAAAAATTTGATGTTTTTCATATAAAATTTCTTCGTCTTGTTTCCCAAACTCTATCCCAAAATGAAATCAGGCAATCACCGGCTGATCTATGCCCCAGCGCCATGAACCATCGGGTTGCCGGCGGGCCACTTCAGCTGTAATTGTACCATTGGGCAGGCGGGTTGAAGTAAGAGCTATGCCGCCGATCTGTGCGCACGCCGCCACGTTAACCAACACGGGAAAAAGTATTTGTTCGTGTTACGGCCGTGCCATCAACGGCGGTTGTATGCAGCTGGACAATAAGTTCATTCCCTGCCACACGTACATCTCTAACGTACGTGCTGCCAATGTTCGCGTGAGAAATTGATCCTTCAAGATGCGTTGTAAGGGTGCCTGCGCTCTCGTCGGTACTGTATGTTCCAAAGTACGCATCGTACCCGTTAACACCGGCAGTGTTGTTTTCAGCGCGGGCTCGCTCTGGCATGTTCTCTTGGCCGGAGCGGTCCCGTTTCATAAACTGTGCTGAAAAATGGCCTGCCGCAAAGCAAAGTATGCCGGCCGGATCTTTGCCGAGAAACGGGTCGGTATGGATTTTGCCTTCGGCATCAACATCTTCCCGCGATGTGAGCTTCCACATGCCGAGGATTGCGGTTGCAAGATTGGCGGTTGGCGGTGGAAGGAAAACTTTCTTCATATGACCTCCTCAGAATGTGCATGGAACAGACTGGAACTAAACTGCATTGTAACTTCATCTTGAGCGGCTGGCATCTGGGTTGTTAAATTTGGAAGCTATCTTAAAAAAGAACGTTTTTTAACAAAACTCTTTTGCCGCCGGTGTACTTTATTCTCTTGACTTTTTACTTATTAAAGAGGTTAGCCAGCCAGAAGTGAGCATAGCATTCTGAAGATGCTTAAAAGGCTAATTATGTAGATTGTCTGGAATGTCCTCAATCTCATTAATAATTTCCTCCGTATTATTATTGTCATTACTTTTTATCGTGAATGTTTCCCAGTCTAATATTATTGATGCAATGGTTTGTTCTGAAAGATTATAGCGTAATGCAAGTTGACTAATTAATGAAGTTATAGCATTAGGAAGATTGAGGTAATAGTTATGAACATCAATATGATATTGTTTTAGTATGCTGTCGCGTTGATTCTTTTCATAGGAAAACAATTTTGGGGAATATGAAGGAAGGATGTTTATTTGGTTGTATTGGTTAATAATTGCTGTCGTAGCTTCAAGGCTAATGTTATATTTTTTCTGAATAATAGTAGCCTGAGCAACGAAAGATGCCTCCCTTTCTTGTCTGTTTGCCGTCTCAACGGAATCTATCATACGCTGTTTCTCTATCTTCTTTTTTGCAATTTCATTCTTTCTTTGTTCTGTCGAACAAGAGGAAAACAAACTAAACGACAGAAATAAAACTATCAGCGCAAGAAACCAATTGGATAGCAATAATAATTTTGTAAAGTTTGTAGATTTAGATAAAGTTTTCATTTGCGTTTTAGTTTATATAACTTTTCATTGAATGATTTTGCGTCTGCTTATTCGGCGGGCTAACACTCCGGTTGAAAACCCCCTTGGGGCAGTTGGAATGTTATATTTCAGCAAAAACTTTATTTTCAATTTATTTTCCACACTTCGTGCGGGCTATCTGTCTCCATTGGAAAGTTATCCCGCAAGCTCCTTATGTATCACAGTCGAACACCATCCGCTCTCCTCGCCTCGCTTCGGCGGAGTGGGCACAATGGGGGAAAAAATCTAAGAGAACCTTGGGGGCTATTCTTTTCCTGCCTGTCGCTGGCAGTGCCTGCCTCCCGAAGCTTCAGCGCAGGGAAGCTTGCTAAACAATTGCACATCTTACCCTTTCTTTCCCACAATGTCAATATAAATCCCAAAAATTCTTGCCCTCTCATATATCCATCCCCATCTTGCAGCAAAGCGAAGATCCCGCCAACGGCGGAACTCACTTCCCTTTACTTTTCACCCCAATCCTTCATTCTAAATTATTCATTCCTAATTCATAATTCCTAATTGTTTATTCAAAACTGCCAAATTGACACACTTTTCTGAACATGCCCCGCCATTAGCCAAAACAGCGAAATTTGCTCAGAAAAATCAAAATTTACTTCCGTCATGTCCGTTTTCTGCCCAGGAAACTCAAAATTTACTTCCGGCAAGTCCGTTTTCAGTCCGGGCAAGTCAAAATTTACTTCCGTCAAGCCCTGCTTCGAGTCTGTTCACTAAACTGTGTCAATTTCAGAAAAAGAATATCCTGTGTTTATCCCCAATTCGTCCACAACACAAACAGCCACAGCGCATTTCCGGCAACGGCAAGCGCCGGAACGTCCGGCGCCGGCAAAAGGAACGCTGCTATCGGAGAGTCGTGTCTCAATTTCATTTGTCTGGGTAGATCAGACAGGTGGCGCAAAGTTGCAAATTATCAATGGTGCTGTAAGCGACACCACGACACAGCATGTGCGCCATGGCGCCAACGGCGCTCAAATATCTGTCCCGCTGGGAAAATTTCATACTGAGACAGTGCCGAGAAAATTCTTGACTACGACACTCATTTTTCGTACTATATTAGAGTAAAGAATCGGCGAACAGCTCTTCCCCCGTGTTTCCTTGCAGTAAGGCTCATCGCTTCTTTTTAATAATTGTAGTGAAGGGAGTTTTACGCATGAGTAAAACAAAATACGTTACACTTCTTTGTCCTTCGTGCAATAGAGAGGCAAAGATGGAAATTGTTGGTACCATGGATGCAGAAGGTCACAAAGCATGGTATCGTTGCACCCGGTGTCATCACAGCAGCATGATGGGCGTGATCGCTGCGAAAAAACAAGACACCGTTCTTAAGCTGACGAAAGATGAGTGCATCTCGTACTCGCCGGAAAAAAGTTATACAGTGGGGCAGTCAATCTATCATACAGACTGGGATGACATGGGAAAAGTGACCGCGAAAGAAAAAACATCCAACGGCGGATTTGCCATCCTTGTTACATTTGAGAAATCGGGATCCCGGCGGCTTATCGAAAATTTGCAGGCAGAGGCATAGCATAAAAATTCGATACTATTAGGAGGTGATTGTATTTGGTCGGCATTGTAGTTAATGAGAACGAACCTATTGATCGTGCTCTGAAACGTTTCAAGAAAAAGTATGAACGTTCAGGCGTGTTGAAAGAGTTCAAGAAGCGCGCATTTTTCACTAAACCATCTGTGAAAAAGCGGATGAAAAAGGTGAAAGCAATACGGCGCGCGCAGCGCACTGAAGCTGAAGAAAAAATGTAACACAAAAAAACCCATCCACGCGGATGGGTTTTTTATTTGAGAGTCATTGAGAGATTCTCATCTCGACTTCGTCAAAAATCTTCACCTGCATTGACATCCAGACACTCCTTCGAATCAGCCCGTGTTTGTCATGTAGAGCGCAGCGAAACATCCAGTTCTGGATTCTTCGCCCGCTATTGGCGGACTCAGAATGACCCACATGATGCATTTCATTTATTGACTTTCTCAGCAACTGATTAAACTCACTTACTATTCGCTTCAAAGACCCGCATAAAGTTCCCGCCAAGAATTTTCCGGATATCCTCGTCGGAATATCCTCTCATCTGAAGCTCATGAGTAATGTTCGGTAAATAGCTGACATCGTCCATTCCTTTCGGTAATGCTGAAATGCCATCGAAATCAGAGCCAAGCCCAACATAATCCACGCCGACCAGTTTTACTACGTAATCAATGTGATCGATCAGCAGCGAAAGCGGCGGACGTATCGCATCCAATTGTTTGGCAAGCAATGAATCAATGACATCATTCGCATGGTCCCGATCATGATCCGCGCTTCTGACGGAATCCTCGAGCGTTCTATTTTGCAAACGAATGGCTCTCTCCTTTCGCGCGTACGTGCTGTCCAAAAACTCCGGATAAAAATTTATGCACATCACTCCGCCGTTTTTTGCCAGCGCGCGAATTTGATCGTCTTTCAGATTCCGGTAATGCGGTGCAATGGCATACACCGACGAATGGGAAACGATCACCGGCTTCGATGTCACGGCAAGCGCATCGTAAAAAGTCTGTTCACCGACATGCGAGAGGTCAACCATCACGCCAAGTTGATTGAGCTTCCGCACCACCTCTCTGCCGAAATCAGTCAAGCCCTTGTGAGTGAGTGATGAAGCGTGGAGCGCCTCGTCTTCTCCCGATGTTGACCACGACGTGCTGTTGTTCCACGTCAGCGTTAAATATCTCATGCCGCGCTGGGCAAGCGCTTCAAGATAGTGCAGATTATTTTCGATGATGTGCCCTCCTTCTACGCCAATGACGGCGGCAATCTTTTTTTGATTCACAATCTCGCGCGCTTCCGTGGCAGTTTTGGCAATAGCAATTTTGTCCGGATTGCGGCGCACAAGGCTTTCAAGAGAATCAATCATTTGATTTGCGTACTTGAACGCTGTTCCTTCGCCATATTCCGGTCCCATCCACACGGAGAATACCTGCACATCCACGCCTCCTTCTTTCATCCGCACTAAATCCGACTGGCCATCCGGCGTACGCTTTGAAATATCCGCTCCGCGCATCACGCGGGTCAAGACATCGTTATGCCCGTCTGCAACAAGCGAGTTAAAATGAAGCGCGCGCCAATCTGTCTGGTGAACTTTCGTCTGCGCATAGACAGACATCGAAAGGATGAGAAAAGCTGCACTCAAAATTTTTATCATTGTAAAATCCCAATAGTGATGAGAATGATACCATAGAATAGCAACGCAACAAAGTAGAAATGGAATCGCTGAAAGTCAATACACGGCGAAAGCCTTCACAAAAATAACAACGCCCGCTCTACAAATAGTAAAGCGGGAGCCGGAGACGGGAGAAACGTGCTACTACAATTCGTACGGGTTGCGGTATTTTCTTTCCTTTGTCTTTGGTTTCGACATATCCTGAATCACCGAATCCAGATCAATGCTGCGGCGCGTTGGGCTTTGGAGTGACCGGTTAGTCCGGCGGGAACCATCTGCATTGCCGGCTCTGTCCGGTGGAACCGGCAATCGAATTCCGCGCTTGAAGAACCGCATCACAACGCTGTCTTGCTTTAACTCGACAGAAAACGCAGAATCGGATCCGTTAGAATTTGTCAGAGCGGGAAATTGTCTGGACTCGCCTGTCTCAATTGTTGCACGCGAAATGCGGGGAATTATTTTGAAATACGTCGGCATTTCCGGAAAATTGCTGAGATCTCTCTGAAGCTCAATTGCAAAATAGTCGGCACCCGACTGGATATTGAATTGTCCGTTGGCAGAAGTCGGAGCGAAATCGCCTTCCCCCACCCGCCGAATAAGCGCATGGGTTCGAACCTGAATTGTTGACAGAGACGACATCGCCGCTTCCAGACTTCGACGCACACTATCCATGTTGATTGTGATCTCTGAAAAACAAATCGTGTCCGGCGTCAGGATAAGGTATCTATCATTCGCCGGAGTTTTATTGATTGCGCGGTAAATATTTTGCGGTGCAACGGGCGGAGCAATATTTGCTACAAAGGTAAACGGAGCGCGGCGGTCCTCAAGATATTTTTTGAACCGCACTCTCTGCGGCGGTCTTAGTGCCGCAGCAATATTGGACATCACCATCTTATTGAAATTAACAAGCTCCGCATGAATTGCGAGAGAATTATTTTCTCCGACAAACACCGACGACTGAATCCTTTCTTTCGCACTGCCCAAAATAGAATCAACAATCTGATGTTGATTCGGAGACATATCAAGAGCGCTGTAAAACTCCGAAGCAGTTACGGCAGGCGTTGTTTGCTTATTATTTTTAGCGATCTCAATCCGGTAACCGGAATTTTTGCTTTCATCAATGCGCAGCGCAGTGTGTGCCTGAGCATCCAACGGAAGCGTTCCGAACAATGCAAACTGAAGCACCTGATCTTTGTTCAGGTTTGTAAACAGGGGGAGAATTTTTCCTTGAATAATTCCGGATTCATACGCGTGTTGAACCTGTTCTTTCTTTTCAGAATAAAATTTGAACAGCGAATCCCGCTGGAGAAAAATACCTACACCGATGATCACTGCAACCGCAAGGCTTAACGGTACCGCAACCGGCAAAAACTTTCGGCGGAACGGAAGTACGTTTTTCTCTTCCTTGCCGGTGCGTTCAAGTTTAAGCGACAGCAATGGCCAAAACCAATCGTTATGCTTCAGGGGAGCTTTTTGTATAAGATAATTTCTGACAGCACGAAGCTCCTCAAGCTCTTTCTTCGCTTCCGGATGTTCGGCAAGGTACGTTTCAAGCTCGCTTTTCTCACGAACGCCGAGAGCGTCATCAAGATAGAGTGACAATTTAGTTGAGAGTGCTTTCTTTCTCATTGCGTTCACCGTTCTGTTACTCAAGCAATGGTTTCAACATTCTGCGAAGCATGGCTCGTGCACGGGAAAGCCGCGACTTCACAGTGCCAATTTCACATTCCAATATCTCTGCAATTTCTTCGTACGAAAGGCCGTCAACATCTTTAAGAACAACCGGCAGGCGGAATTTTTCCGGTAAATGATTCAACGCTTTGCTGATCAACTCCGCAGTAGAATAGTCCACCGGCGCAACCGTCATTTTCGAAGCCAATTCTGCGTCGGCATCATCCATAAGCTTTTGCAGAGAAAAAAAACGTTTCACTTTCTTCCGGCGCATTTCATCGCGCACTTTGTTGACGGCAATACGGTACAGCCACGTGTAGAATGACGATTCAAACCGAAATTTTGGCAGCGCCTGATACAGACGGATGAAAATTTCTTGCGCTAGATCGTCAACGACATCATCGCGGTTCAAGATTGAATAAATGAGGTTTCGAATCCGTTCTTGATAGCGCTCGACCAGAATGCGAAATGCTTTCTGATCGCCACCTTGGAAAAGTGTGATAAGAACGTCATCATTTCTGCGCTCTTCGGAAACCTCTGCTTCGTCGTACATCCCGCTCTGCGGGACTGCGCTGATTACCTTCATCTGTCCCGATGTTTTTGTTGAGTCACTCATTTAGACGAGCAAATATAGTGGATGTTCCTTTTAGTTATTGAAAGACCGGCGGCATTGCAATCTACGGATTTTGGGGAAGAAAGTGTCGCCTTCCAAAAACTTATCAACGCAAATAAAAAGGGATTGATTCACCGAATTTTTCGGAGAACCAATCCCTTGCAGAGAAAAACAGAACGGAGTTACACTGCTGGTGCTGCCGGAGCAGAAGGCGTTCCTTCGCCTTTATCTTTTGCTTTGATTTCCTGCACTTCTTTCCGAACTTCTTGCGCTTTGCGTTTCAGGTCGTTCATCGCTTTGCGCACACGTGTGCCGGCAGATTTGTTCCCTTTTTCGTAGAATTTGATGAAATCCTTTTCGAAACTCTGAACAAGCTCCGTCAATTCACTGAATCGGCTCATAAAACCTCCTTATTGTAATTATTGATTGACACGCCCTGATAAGACGTGCTGCTGTTATACTGAATATTTTCGTTTATTTCTCACTTTGAAATATTCCCGTTTAAGCAACTCCATGTTATTCTCGCGCCGCTCAATCAAACGTTTCAGCTTTCTTGGCTTTCGTTTTGCCAACGCGTATGAAGTTAAAATTGGCATTGCAACAGTCGAATCCAGGTACGCCACAACCGTATCCGGCAATTGGTCCGGATCAATTTTTCCCCAGCTTACTGCTTCTGAAGGTGTTGCACCAGAAAGGCCGCCGGTATCGGGCCGTGCATCAGTAATTTGAATGAAATAATCATGGCCTTTTTCAGCGATTCCCAAAACTTCCTGAATTTGAGGCTCTGTTTGAAGCATGAAATTCTTCGGAGAACCGCCGCCGAAAATCAATACTGCACTTTTTCCGCCAGAACGCTTCGCACTTAACACAATTGAAGCTGTTTCGTTCACATCTGCGAGCGGATCAAAATTTAACTCATTGCCGTCTAATTGCTTTTCCGCCACATTCATACCGATTGAACTGTCGCCGGGTGATGATGTATAAATCGGAACGCCATATTTATACGCTGCTGATAAAACGCTGTTATTCTTAATTCCTAAAGCCTTTTCCCGCTGAAAAACGTATTTTCCGACTTTGTTATGAAATTCTGCCGTGCTCATAGATTTTTGAAATTCAGGAAGCGTGATTATTTTTCTATAGAATGCATCGGTAGAGAGCAAAACATCATAATCAAAGAGAATGTCGTAAATACGAATAACGCCTTCCTTGCGCAACAATCGGTCATCAATAAACGGGCTTCCCTGATGCAATTTGTGTCCAATGGAAAAATGCGTGTCGTGATACAAATTCGCGCCCGTGCTCACAATCCAATCGACAAATCCAGCTTTCATCAGCGGAACAATGCATGACCCGCCTAATCCGGCAGGAGTTAATGCTCCTGTAATTGACATTCCAATCGTGACATTGCTTTCGAGATATTTTGAAGCGAATAAACGGCATGCCTCGCCAAGCCTGCCAGCATTGTAAGCTTGAAAAAATGATTCTACTAACTCGACAACATTAGCATTTTTTCGAATGGGTCTGGGAACTATCGGCTTTCCGTTGAGGAATTTTGACTTAACCGCCATCGCTTACTTTATCCTTGAAGAAAGTGTATCGAACTTATTACTATGATAAAAATATCCCTTTTTTTAAATAGAGTCAAGCAAAATCTATGAATTTGAGAAGATTTTAAGGGGTGGCAGCGAAACATCATTTTTGTGTACTGAGCGAAATAGTTTTCGGCTTTTTCAGCCAAAAAAGCCACAAAAATGAAGCAATGCAGAGAAATGAGACCAAGAGGCCATCACCCATGAAAAGAGGATTTGTGGAAATAAAAAATGAATCTGCATCGTGGAAATAATTCTGAATAAGGACAGGTGTGAAAACCGCAATACCAACGCGAAATGAATAACTGACCCAAATTGAGTCATAAATATGAAAAAGGATTGCAGATGCGATTCCAATCGAAATCAAAAAAAACAAAAAGTAAGAAGCCGATTGAACATTGATTTCTGGCAATTGCAAAACACCCGAAAAACTATAAACCGTCCATAGAAGCATAGAAACGAAAAAAGTTATTTTGAAAGGTGCTTTTTCTTTCAGCAATGAAAAAAAAATTCCTCTAAAAACTATTTCCTCAATCAATATTGTCGAAAAAGAAAAAAAGAAAACCGCAGGTATATCGAAAAGAACCGCAATAGTAAGTGTTGCAGTATTTTCCAGATACGCGTAATGAACAGATTTTAACGCTAAACCCGCAATTATCACGCCAGCATATAAAAAAAGGGGGAAAAGGAAAGCGGCAATATTCCAACGTGAATTCCATTTACGCAGCCCCAAAGCCGATAATGTGATTCCCCAGTGATTTCTTTGTGCAAAATAGAAAGCGGCAATAAGAATTGCTGTAATTCTGATATCAATCAACACTTCCCACACATAAAACTCAAGCTTGATTCCGTAAAAACTAAATGCCACAAATACAATAGAAATGCTGAAAACAAGCAGAGAAAAAGACAGGAATGGCTTTACAGCTTTCATCGTAAGTAAATCTCTGTTTGGAAATATTACCCAGCGAGTACACTACCACCGTTTACATTCAGAATTTCTCCAGTAATATGCCGAGCAAGATCGGAAGCAAGAAATAGAATAGTTCCTGCTATATCTTCACTCGTAGCAACTCTCCCCAAAGGAATGCTTTTTATCACATCATCAATGTATTTTTGATTCCGCAAAATCTGGCTGCTCATGTCAGTATCAACCCATCCAGGTGCGACACTATTAACATTGATATTGTAGCCGCCTAATTCTGTAGCAAGAGATTTCGTCAGTGAAATAATTGCTCCTTTTGAAGCTGCATAATGAGAATGAAACGCCTCACCGCGTTGCCCCGCTGTACTAGAGAGATTGATAATTCTTCCATAGCGGCGCTTTTTCATATGTGGAACAACAGCGTTTGTCATATAAAATGTGCCATCAAGATTCACTTCTATTGTTTCCTTCCAAGTTTCTTCGGACATTTTTCCAATTTCACCGTATGTCCAAATTCCAGCGTTATTTAATAAAATATCAATTTGTCCAAACTTTTGAAGTGTTCTCTCAACAATCCTGTCAGCGGTTTTCGGTTTAGCAATATTCGCCTTTATAGCAATGCATTTCCTGCCTAACCCAGTTATTTCCTCTACAACTTGTTTGGCAGCAAGATCGTTGGCTAAATAGGTGAAAACAATATCTGCCCCTGCTTTCGCAAATAAAATGGCGCTCGCTGCGCCTATACCTCTTGAGCCTCCTGTTACAAGTGCAACTTGTTCTTCAAGGTTGATCATCACAATTTTCCTTTTGTTGAGATTCATTCTAAAGAAGATTCCAATAAGTGCGACTTAATGTACAAATTATAACAATGTATAGCAACAAAAATTGTTTAGACAAAATAAGACTGTTTTAGTCCAATTAGTAAAAACGAATCGTTTTAAGCATTTTTTCTTGACAAGTATCTATTGATTCGTTATATTTATTTAGATTAAGTCTAAATAAATCAGTTGGTATGATTGTTGCTCATCAAAACTTCTGATGAAAGCATTTCAAATGGATATTGAAGCTGCAAAAGAAAGCTTTGTGAAATACCTTAAAGCCGGGGATTATAGAATTACGCCTGAGCGCCTTCAGGTGCTTGAGACGATACTAAACGCAGAAGGTCATTTCGATGCCGATGAGCTTTTTTTGCAAATGAAGTCAAGCGGCTCAAAAGTATCACGTGCCACAGTTTATAACACTTTAGACCTTCTGCAAGATTGCGGACTTATCTCAAAATACCGTTTCGGCGAGAATCATTCTCGTTATGAAAAAGCGTTTGGGCGCCCTCATCACGATCATCTTATATGTCTCGAATGCGGCGACATCATCGAATTCGTTAATGAGCGACTTTCAAAAATCCAGACTGATGTATGTAAAGAAAATAATTTCAAACCACAAAGTTCAACACTACAAATATTCGGCATTTGTTCAAAATGCCAAAAGAAAGAATAATCACTAATGGAAATTTTCCCTCGTTCGCTTTCAGAAACCCCTGTCGGAAAAAGAGTTCGCATTCATCAACTCGAATCAAAGCCCGAAGTCTGTCATCGGCTTCGTGAATTAGGATTTTGCGAAAATGCAATTGTCCGTTGCGTAGTTAACGGCGAAGGTAATTTAATTTGTGAAGTATGCAACACACGCATAGGATTAAATCATTCTATCGCAAAAGAAATTATAGTTTCGGCGTTTGAGTGAAACTATGAATAAATTTTCCCTCAATAATCTGACCGTAGGAGAAAAAGGAATTGTGCAGAACATTGCCACTTCTTCATCACATATTCGGCAACGGTTACTCGAGATGGGACTAACAAAAGGGACCAAAGTCGAAATCGTCCGATATGCGCCGATGGGTGACCCAATTGAAATCGCAATTCGCGGTTATCGCCTTTCTCTCCGTCGGCTCGAAGCCGAATCAGTTTTTGTTGAAAAGGATCCACAATAATGTTTCGTGAGAAAGTTGAGCTATCAACGCGTTACATTGCAATCATTGGAAACCCCAACGCAGGAAAGACAACGCTATTCAATGCACTGACCGGGCTTCGACAAAAAGTTGGAAATTACCCCGGCGTCACTGTAGAAAAAAAAGAAGGGAAAATCATTTTTAGCGACGGATGCTCTGCGACCCTTCTCGATTTGCCGGGAACATACAGCCTCACTGCAAACTCACCAGATGAAAAAGTTGCAACCGATGTGCTGCTGGGCAGAACAAACCACACTCCTCCACCCAACTTCGTTATTTGTGTCGTTGACGCAAGCAATCTCGAACGCAACCTATATCTTGTTAGCCAAATTATTGATTATCATATCCCGGTGGTCATCGCGCTGAATATGATTGATGTGGCTGAAAAA
Source organism: Bacteroidota bacterium (assembly GCA_021796275.1). GTDB lineage: Bacteria > Bacteroidota > Ignavibacteria > UBA10030 > UBA8401 > JAJYOI01. Next base: position 15,778 of record JAJYOI010000040.1, on the reverse strand, counting down.
TCTGGAATGACTATCAGCTCCAAAAAACTTGGCGACGAGCTTGGAGTGCGGGTAATTGCAACAATTGCAAGCAAGAAGATTGGTGTTGATGAACTAAAAAAAATCATGCAGTCCAATGTCACTGCATCGCTTAAAGCGCGCCAATGGAGCCTGCCTAAAGTAGTGAAGGAAGAATGCGATGAATTGCAAACAATGCTGCAAGGAACGCAGCACCTTTCTGAAGCTGACGCTTTTCATGAAGCAATCCAACTGCTCACTTCGCCGACTGCACTCAGCGAACATCTGGACCGATATGCGCCTGAATTGCTTGAGCATGTAAAAAAAGATCACGAACGATTGGACATTCTCGGCATTGACCGCCAATCCGTGTTCGTTGAATCACGCTACGAATGGATTAAACATGTCTGCGAAGCGTCACGCGAAATTAAATCGCAATCATTCGAAACAACCAGTGATAAAATTGATAAAGTACTAACACACAAAATATTTGGTTTTGTAATTTTTCTCGCTCTCATGGCAATGATGTTTCAAGCCATCTTCTCATGGGCAAATGCACCAATGGAATGGATTGGTGAAGGTTTCAATGAGCTTGAAAAAAATGTAACCGCACTTATGCCGCCCGGCGACATACGAGACCTTACCGTCAACGGCGCACTTGCAGGCGTTGGTGCCGTGGTGACTTTTTTACCACAAATTTTTTTCCTGTTTCTCTTCCTTGGTCTTTTAGAAGATACTGGCTACATGGCACGTGCCGCTTTTATTATGGACCGACTCATGAGCAAGGTTGGCCTGCACGGAAAGTCATTCATTCCGATGTTGAGTTCGTTTGCCTGCGCAATTCCAGGTATTATGGCAACTCGTACCATAGAAAACCGCAAAGACCGATTGGTAACCATGCTTGTTTCACCGCTCGTCAGCTGCAGCGCGCGTTTACCAGTATATGTCTTAATGATTGCAGCATTTATTCCTCAACAAAAAGTGCTCGGCATTTTTTCACTTCCCGGATTAACTCTTGTTTCAATGTATCTGCTGGGGCTTTTTGCGGCGCTCATATTCGCTTGGATTTTTAAAAAGACGTTGCTCAAAAGCGATGCCCCGGTTTTTATTATGGAACTCCCGCCGTACAAATTGCCTTCACTGAAAACAATCATCATGCACACATGGGAACGTTCATACTTGTTTCTGAAACGCGCGGGTACTTTCATTTTGGGCGTATCAATTGTGTTATGGTTCCTCGCAACCTATCCTAAAACAGAGCGGGCAACACCGGCCGAACAATTGCAACAGAGTTTTGCCGGGCAAGCAGGACGGCTCATCGAACCCGTTATCAAGCCGCTGGGCTTCAATTGGAAAATCGGAATCGGATTGATTGGTTCCCTTTTGCAGCGTGAAGTATTTGTCAGCACGATGGGAACGATTTACAATATCAAAGATTCCGATACTCAATTTTCAAACCTTTCCCTGCGCCAGAAAATGCACGACGACATTGACCCGCATACCGGCGTACCCACCTTCACAATCCTGACTGCAATTTGCCTGATGGTGTACTACGTTCTGGCAATGCAGTGCATGTCAACAGTGGCGGTCATGCATCGCGAAACCAATAGTTGGCGCTGGCCAATCTTCCAGATTAGTTACATGACTGCATTGGCGTATGGAACAACATTCGTCGTCTATCGTATCGGACTTTTATTAACAGCGTGAAGACCATGATTAACTGGCAACAAATAGGCTCATTGGTAATTGTCGGAGGAGCGTTCTTTTGGCTCGTGTGGAACAAAGTGAAAAAGGGAAAAAAGAACGACGGAGGAGAATTCGGACACTGTGCTTCGTGTTCAGCCGCTGAAGCATTCAAACAAAAGAATTCTCAGATTCATTACCAATCTGTAAAGAAGGTTCATTAAATAAAAAGTGCATCACCATTTTCTTCAACCTCGCGAAAAAGGGTGAATGATGATGCACTTCACAACACAACAGAAAATCGCATAACGATTTCCTATTGCTGTTTGCAATATACAGAAGCTGCAAACGGCAATCAAGGAATGGCATAGTGCGGGTACTCTGTTGTCCAACAAACAACACATAACTAAAGGAGTACTCCATGAAAAAAATAACTGCCATTGTCCTTGCGACATTCACTTTCTCGGCAGGAATGCAAACTGCCTCGGCAAATGAAAGAAAGTTTGCATACGCTTATGAAACATCCGTTTTACCGCCGGGTGCCCGCGAACTTGAATTGTGGAATACCTTTCAAACCGGCAAATCATATTTTTACCGCCAATTGAATCAACGCGTGGAATATGAATTTGGTCTCGGTGAAAATCTTATGGCGTCACTGTATATGAATTACGAATGGACGGCGGCAGATGTGAACGGCGAGGTTTCAAAATCAAACTCGGTCAGTATCTCCAACGAATGGAAATACAAGCTGTCTGACCGCACAGCTGATCCGGTCGGCTTTGCAGTCTACGGTGAAGCGACGCTTGGCTTAGATGAATCCGGGCTTGAAGGGAAATTGCTTTTTGACAAGCAACTGGAGAAAGCTTTACTTGCCTTTAATGCTGTCTTTGAACGGGAATGGGAATCGGATATTCAAAACGGCACAACGGTAACCAAAGGAGAATCAAAATTAGAATTTAACCTCGGTGCCTCGTTTGCATTGGCACAAAGATTTTCTGCGGGAGTAGAAGTGTTTAACCAAAACCTCTTTGCCGAAGAAGAAGCAGGTCATTCCGCATTGTTCGCCGGGCCGGTAGTTTCTTATACGGCGGGAAATTGGTGGGCAACACTCACCTTCATGCCGCAGCTTGCAAGTCTGAAAAACACAACGAACGGAAAATTAGATCTCGACGAATATCAAAAATATGAAGCCCGGCTTCTTTTCTCATTTCATTTATAAAAACAAAATACTTCTCGCCATGATCGTGGCGGGAATTATTTCATCAATATTTTTTTCATGCGCCGGAACGATTCCCTCGCCGACGGAAATTGATGTTCAGCGGGCGAAACTAAGATGGCCCGGCACGCGAATACAAGATTTAAACGATGGGCGCACCTTTTATATCAATCGTTGTTCTGGATGCCACAGTCTTCATTCACCGAAACGCTTCACCGAACAGCAATGGAAAAAGATTTTTCCAGAAATGAAAACGCGCGCACATCTGAAAGAAGATGACTCGAAATTAGTATATCGATATCTCCTGACGTTGGCAAAAGATTCATCAAATACAAAACAATAACGCTTGCGTTGCACCTGAATAGCGAAAGAATTACATTCTATAGAATAAACTAACGAGCCAGAATTATGAATGAAGAAAAAAATCCAGAAACTACGAGCATAACGAAAGAGCAAATTTACGATGCGCTGAAGGATGTGTATGATCCGGAAATTCCGGTAAGCATAGTTGACTTAGGCTTAGTCTACGATGTTACTATTGTTGATGATTGGGTCGGTGTGAAAATGACCCTGACCGCTCCGGGCTGCGGGCTTTCCGGAATGATCGCCAATATGGTGCGCCAACGATTAACGCAGCTCCCCGGCGTGCATGACTCTGATGTGCGCATAGTATGGGAGCCACAATGGAATCCATCAATGATGAGCGGCGAAGCAAAGAAGAAACTGGGTTGGAAAAATTAAACAGAGTTTTTTGTAAAAAAGGCACTCGAAAGAGTGCCTTTACTTTTTGGTCATACATTGAATCTGAAATGCACAACATCTCCATCCTGAACGATATACTCCTTCCCTTCGATGTGAAGCAGTCCGGCATCTTTCACCGCTTGTTCGCTTCCTAGACGAATAAGGTCATCACACTTCATTATTTCAGCGCGGATGAATCCTTTTTCAAAATCTGTGTGTATAACTCCTGCTGCCGTCGGCGCGACAGCACCACACTTCACAGTCCATGCATGTACTTCTTTTGGGCCCGCCGTAAAAAAAGTAAGAAGCTGAAGCAGATCATATCCCTCACGAATCACCTGCTGCAAACCGGATTCTTTTAGGCCAAGTCCCTCAAGAAATGCGGCGCGTTCTTCTTGTGGAAGTTCCCCAACTTCCGCCTCGACCGCAGCGCTCACAACAACGACTTTTGCATTTTCCTTCGACGCAATTTCTCTCACAAGGGCAACGTACGAATTTTCTTTCATGATGTCTTTTTCATGAACATTGCAGATGTACATCACCGGCTTGCCGGTCAACAAATGCATATCGCGAAACCACAGCGATTCATCTTCATCGTGAAGCGAAACATACCGGGCAAGCCGTCCGCCGAGCAAATGTTCTTTCACACGCAGATAAAAATCATGTTCTGCTTTGTATTTTTTGTCGCCGGTTTTTGCCCGGCGCTCTGCCTCAAAAATTTTCTTTTCGATCGTATCGAGGTCTTTGAAAATCAATTCAGCTTCAATTACTTCAATATCTCTCTTGGGATTCACACTGCCGTCAACATGGATAACATTAGAATCATCAAAACAACGAACAACATGTGCAATGGCATCAACATCGCGGATGTGCGAAAGAAACTGATTGCCCAAACCTTCTCCCTTGCTCGCACCTTTTACCAGTCCGGCGATGTCAACAAATTCGATCGTCGTTGGGACAGTCTTCGGCGGTTGATACATTTTCACGAGCGCGTCAATCCGCGCATCCGGCACCGCAACAACGCCGACATTTGGATCAATTGTACAAAACGGATAATTTGCAGCTTCCGCACCGGCAGCGGTGATGGCATTGAATAAGGTCGACTTCCCTACATTCGGTAGTCCAACGATTCCACAATTAAATCCCATGATATTTTGATTTCCTCTTCATGATGCACTGACGAAAAAATTTGCACTTCAATATACAAACTTCATCCAGAAATTCCACCTATATCTTATAACAATTCATTTAGGTTGATTTTTCCGATGTTTTTGAAATAACTCTTGCATATTTATGCACTTCAATGTATATTTATGCAGTTAAATTCTAAAGGAATATCATGAGAGTTTCAATCATCGGGGCGTCGGGCTATTCAGGAGCAGAGCTTGTTCGGCTGCTTTTAGGAAGACAGAAAATTGAAATTGAAAAAGTATTCGCCAACAATTCCGCAGGGAAAAAAATTGAAGACGTCTATCCATTTTTTCGCGGAAGAACAAATCTTGTGTTCGACCAATATGCGTCTGAGAAAATCCAAACAAGCGACGTTGTGTTCGTCGCATTGCCGTCCGGCGAAGCAATGCACATCGTTCCGGAATTACTGAATGCAGGAAAACGCGTGATCGATCTCGGCGGAGATTTTCGCTTAAGAGATGTTTCATTATACACACGCTACTACAAACGCGATCATACCGCGGCCGGCCTTCTTTCCAAAGCAGTGTACGGATTACCTGAATGGAACAAGCCGGCAATCGCATCAGCACAATTGCTTTCAAATCCCGGCTGCTATGCAACAAGCGCGATCCTTGCGTTGGCTCCAGTTGTAAAAGAACATTTAGTCGAAGAGCACGGAATTGCGGTCAGTTCCCTGTCCGGGGTTTCCGGCGCAGGAAGAAGTTCGACAGTCGATTTATCTTTCTCTGAGGTCAATGAAAGCGTCAAAGCATACAAAGTTGGTGTTCACCAACACACACCGGAAATTCAGTCGGCTCTGGAAACTATTTCTAAGAAAAAAATCTTGCTGACTTTTGTTCCCCACCTCATTCCAATAACACGTGGAATTTACACGACTATTTATACGCAACTGAAGAACGCTGTAACAAAAGAGAATGTTATCGCTTCATTTGATAAGTATTATTCGAATGCACCGTTTGTGCGGTTCATCGGTGAGGCTGTGCCGGAAATCAAACACGTCAACGGCACAAACTTCTGCGACATCGGCTTCAAAATTGACTCTGAAAACAATATGCTCATTCTCATGAGCGTTATTGATAATCTCGTGAAAGGCGCAGCCGGCCAGGCAATTCAAAATATGAATATCATGTTCGGTATGAACGAAACGGAAGGACTTCTCTAACGTGAAATCTCAGCGCCCGCAATTTCGCATCATCGATGGCGGCATCACTGCGCCGCAAGGATTTCTTGCTGCCGGAATTCATGCAGGAATCAAGAAAAAAAAGCGAGACGTTTCCCTGATTATTTCGGAAATACCAGCGGTCGCCGCCGGCAGCTTCACCCAAAGTCTCACACGAGCGGCATGCGTTGATGTTGATCGATTACAACTCAAGCGTTCGCATCACGCTTCTGCAATTTTTATCAACAGCGGTAACGCGAACGCATGTACAGGCATTCGCGGCCACAAAAATACTTTACAAACAATTGAAACAACTTCGATCGCTCTCGGTATTCCCAAAAAGCATGTGCTCGTTTCTTCTACCGGTGTTATCGGTCAGTTTCTTCCAATGGATAAGATTACGCTTGGTATTTTTGAAGCGGTCAAACAATTGCGCAAAGACGGCGGCAAGGATGCCGCTGAGGGCATTTGTACAACTGATACGTTTATAAAAGAAACAGCGGTTGAATTCGAACTTGCCGGAACAACGACACGCATCGGCGGCATCGCCAAAGGATCCGGGATGATTGCTCCAAACATGGCTACCATGCTTGCATTCATTACTACCGATGCGGCAATCTCCCGCCCGCTTCTTAAAAAAGCATTGGATCGCGCCACAAATATGTCGTTCAATCGCATCACCGTTGATGGCGATACCAGCACCAATGATATGGTGCTGGTACTTGCCAATGGAAAATCCGGCAATACTTCCTTACGAGAAGAAACGTCATCATTTCAAAAATTCTATTCCGCACTGGAACATGTTCTCATCACACTTTCAAAAATGATCGTGAAGGATGGCGAAGGAGCAACTAAATTTATTGAGATCACGGTAAAGGGGGCGCGCACTCACGCCGACGCCGAACGCGCTGCGAGAACAATCGCAAATTCAAACTTGGTGAAAACCGCTATTCACGGTGAAGATGCAAATTGGGGAAGAATTCTTGCCGCAGCCGGGCGGTCGGGAATAAATTTCAAACCAGAACAAACCGAAATTTATTTCGACAATGTCCGGATTCTCGGCAGAAACTACGATATTTCTTTTTCCGAAGCCCGCGCGAAGAAAGTTCTGGAACAGAAAGAAATCGTCATCACCGTTGATCTTCACTGCGGAGTGTCATCAGCAACATTTTGGACATGCGATCTTTCAAAGGAATACGTTCACATTAACGCGAGCTATAGAAGTTGAATCAGATAAAGCAATCAAAAGAAGAAGTCCTCATTGAGGCTCTCCCGTACATTCAAAAATACGAGGGTAAAACATTTGTCATCAAATATGGCGGCGCCGCGATGACGGAACCTCAACTGAAAGAAACGTTCGGTAAAGACGTGACGATTCTTCGCAAGATCGGCATCAACATTGTTATTGTGCACGGCGGCGGAAAAGAAATAACTGAAACGGCAAAAAAACTTGGCATTGAAACACGGTTCGTAAACGGGCAGCGCTACACTGATGAACAGATGGTAGAAGTTGTGCAAATGGTGCTCGCCGGGAAAATCAACAAAGAAATCGTCACACTCATCAACCGTAATAATGGTGATGCAATTGGACTGAGCGGAGTTGACAAGATGCTGCTTCGCGCGGAGAAGCTGATTGAAAACGAAACCGACATCGGGCTCGTTGGAAAAGTTGTCGAGGTGAACACCCAATTCATCAATCTGCTTCTCAACAACGGAATGATGCCTGTGATCGCGCCCGTTGGCGTGGATACGAGCGGAATAATCTACAATATTAATGCTGACCTTGCCGCGGGAACAATCGCTGCTTCGCTGAAAGCGGAAAAACTTGTCTATCTTAGCGATATCGAAGGCATCATCATCAACAACAAACTGATTTCTTCGCTCACAGAGCTGGAAGGTGAGCGGCTCATTGCCAACGGCTCCATCTTCGGCGGAATGATTCCAAAAATAAAATCGGCGTTCGAAACACTCAATGCCGGAGTCAACAAGGTTCACATTATTGACGGACGCATCAAACATTCTCTCCTTCTCGAAATTTTTACAGATGAAGGAATCGGCACACAAATGATTCGTGAACAATAACGACTGCAATTTCCCGTCGAACGCGGCGGGACTCTGCATGAAGGAAAACATTTTACAACTATGAAAAATAATTTTATCTCGCTCGATGATATCACAACGGAAGAGCTGTTCGAGCTGTTCGAACTTGCAGACTCCTTGAAATCCCGCTTCGCTCATCCGCCGCTTGCGGGAAAAACCGTCGCAATGATCTTTCAGAAGCCATCGCTGCGTACGCGCGTTTCATTCGAAGTCGGTGTTCATCAACTCGGCGGCTATCCTGTCGTTCTTTCGCAGGAAGGAATCGGAATTGGAACACGCGAGAAAGCTTCGGATATTGCACAGCTTCTTTCCCGGTACAATGACGCGATTGTCGCGCGATTGTATGACCATAAAATTCTTTTGGAACTTGCACAGCATTCGACCGTGCCTGTTATCAATGCCCTCACTGACTTATCACATCCCTGCCAAATTTTGGCAGACGTGTACACGCTTCGACAACACAAATTGCTGCGTGATGGAATCAAAATTGCATTCATTGGCGACGGCAACAACGTTGTCAACTCGTGGCTGGAAATGTCAAAACTGATACCGATGCATTTCGTGCTTGCCGCGCCAAAAGGATACGAACCGAGCTCAGAGATTCTTAAGAGTGCGCAAAACGCTCAGGTCAGCACCATCGAAATTACTCGTTCACCGGAAAGCGCCGCACGCAATGCCGATATCCTGTATACGGATGTATGGGTGAGCATGGGACAAGAGAACGAGCGAAAAAAACGGGTGAAAGATTTCGCCGGATTTCAAATCAACAGCAAACTTCTCTCGCTCGCCAAACCTGACGCGGTTGTCATGCACTGTTTGCCGGCACACCGCGAAGAAGAAATTACGGCAGATGTTTTGGAAGGAGTTCGGTCGGTCGTGCTCGACGAAGCCGAAAACCGCTTGCATATTCAAAAGGCGATTTTGGCAAAGCTTATTGGCGACATCAAATGAAACTCAGTTATGAATAAAACAAATCGGCTTCTTGCCATAAAAGAAATTATCCAAGCGAAACCGATAGCAAGCCAGGATGAGCTCGTTATAGAATTGCACAAACGCAACTTCGATGTTACGCAGGCAACTCTTTCCCGTGATTTGCGCGAACTCGGCGTCGTTCGTATCCATGCTGAAGGAGGCGTACGATATGCGCTCAGTGTCGAAAGCGAAGAGCGCAAATTAAAATCGCTCGTTGGTTTTGAAATTATGAACGTGGATTGCAACGAAGCGATGATTGTTATCCGCACGCTGCCCGGACGGGCGCCGGGTGTGGCATCATTCATTGATTCACTCCACAGCCCGGAAATTCTCGGCACCGTTGCCGGAGACGACACCGTACTTGTTCTCCCTTCGTCAACGAAAAAAACGCAAACTGTTATGACCTCCATCAAAAAATGGATGGTTGCACGAAATGCCTGAAACAGAGTTTCCTCGGCAACAAAGCATTTGAATTTTCCGCTTCAACAAAACTCACAACGAATCATCATTTATCATTAAGAAGGAACATATGAAAAAGCAAAAGATTGCAGTAGCGTATTCCGGCGGACTCGACACATCGGTTATTGTCAAATGGCTGCAGGAAAAATATGGCGCTGAAGTTATTACTGTCACGGGAAATCTTGGGCAGAAAAAAGAATTGATCGGCGTTGCAAAGAAAGCATATAAAACCGGCGCAAAGAAAGTCTACATTCAGGACTTAAGCAAAGAATTCGTTGAAGAGTACATCTTCCCTGCGCTAAAAGCCGGCGCGTTGTATGAACATACCTATCCAATGGCAACAGCACTTGGGCGCCCGTTGCTTGCAAAAGCGCTGGCAGAAGTTGCCAAACGAGAACATTGCACCGCCGTTGCACACGGCTGCACGGGAAAAGGAAATGATCAGGTACGGTTTGAAGTTACCATCATGGCGCTTGCACCGGAGTTGAAAGTGATCGCGCCGCTGCGTGAATGGGAATTCAAATCGCGCGAAGAAGAAATCGCGTATTGCGAAAGACATGGAATTCCTGTTGCGGCGACAAAAGCCAGCCCGTATTCTATTGACGAAAATATCTGGGGTACGGCAATCGAGTGCGGCATTCTCGAAGACCCAATGGCAGAACCGCCGCTCGACGCGTACCAGCGCACGGTAAACCCTGAAGACGCGCCAAACAAGCCGACGTACGTCTCAATTGAATTCAAAGGAGGCGTTCCGGTTGGATTGAACGGGAAAAAAATGCAGAGCGTTGCATTGGTCGAAAAACTGAATACGATTGCTGGAGCGAACGGCGTCGGACGGTTGGACTTGGTTGAGAATCGTCTTGTCGGAATCAAATCACGCGAAGTGTACGAAGCACCGGCCGCAGTAACGCTTCACTTTGCTCACCGCGAATTGGAGCGCTTGACTCTTGATAAAGAAGTGGCACACTTCAAGGCAAAAATTGCTCACGATTACGCCGATCTTATTTACAACGGCTTGTGGTTCTCGCCGCTGAAAAAAGCGCTGGACGGATTCGTCAACGAAACGCAAAAGAATGTTTCCGGATTTGTGAAGGTGCGGATGTACAAAGGCAATCTCACTATTAGCGGACGTAGTTCACAATACTCTTTGTACGACAAGAAACTTGCAACGTACACCATCGAAGATCAATACGATCATACTGCGGCGGAAGGCTTTATCAAAATCTACGGATTGCCGCTGAAGACATTCAATCGTGTGAACAAGCCAAAGTTGTTGAAAGGGCACGAAGGACTCCTCCGGAGAAGAAAAATTCTGAAACGGAAAAAGTAATTTCACAAAGCAAAAAGGAAGACCCGGTCTGCTTTGAAGCAAATCGGGTCTTTTCGTTTATATCGAGCTTTATGGCGATTTCGAATTGTTTTCCTCAGTCGGTAATGATAACCAGATGATTCTCACGCCAGAACGCATCGGGACGCACAATTTTCAACACGGCTCTCCCGTCGCCAGACTGCTCTTTGATGTAACTTGTTTCATCTCGTTGCGGAATAATTTTTTCAATTCTTCCTTCCACCTGAATTGAATCCTCCGCGGATTTATCCAACGGCTGAAACTGTTCATCGTCAAATTTTGAGGCAAGCACAGTCGTTGAACCGAGCAATCCCCAGAGAAAGCCGCCTTCATCCGCAATAATTCCTTTCTTCTTCAGATCGTCCCGTTTCCCTGCAACGTAATAGACTGTGTTCAGCTGTTTTGTCTTCTCTCCGATAGTTTGCTCACGATCCGCAATGGTTTTTTCACGCTCGGCGATCGTTTGCGATTTCTGCTGAACATCGTTCTCTAAGCCTTGAACACGAGTATTCAGATCTGCAATAGCTTTATCGCGGTCCTCAATATTCTGTTTAAGGTCAGCCACCATTTTTTCCAGCCCTGCGTACTCCGTGCCGGCATTCTTCAGTTTTTTCTCGAGCGCTACCACCCTCTTCCGGTTTTCAGAAAGCAGGTTGTGCATGGCGGTAATGCGGTCAAAAATTTTCTGTTTTATTTCAGCAACGTTTTCGGGCTTAGCACCTTCGTTCGATACAGTTTGTTGAACAACGCCTTTTTCCATTGCCCACGTGCTTTCAATCGTATTGTGGATGTCGTTGATCGTCGAAGTGACATCTTCAATGAACTTGTCCTTCTCCGCCAACTGCTGCTGCAATTCCTTATTGCGTTGCTCAAGTTCGTTTTGCTTTCCGCATCCTGCGAACATGAGCAGCAGCACTGTCACCAGCCAAATGTTTCTCTGCATACAGATATCCTCCTCTCAATGCTTTTGTCCAAAAAAATATCCCCCCGTGAATTAATAGCCTTACTTACACCAACACAGCTATAACGGTGGAAGTTCGCACGGTAAAAACGATTTGTTTAAATCCAATTTATCAGTGGCAAAAATACTCAAATTGCTGCCATGGAAAAACTTGATAAGTCATTGATTTAGAAAGAAATATTGGAGACAAAGAGAATGCGAGGAGTGAACTGGATGTGTTTGCAAATTGCATTCCTTACAATTATCTTACTCAGAAATCTGTCATACAAACACAGTTTCCTCTCCTGCTCGAATTGAAATACAAGGTAGTGTCTCAGTTTAAAAATATTTCAAGTGGGACAGGCATTTTTGCCCGTCTTTATTTTGGTCAGACACGAATGTCTGACCTACCGGTGAATGCCAAAGTGAGACACTACCAAACACAATTTTCACTCACTGAACTTCTAACTACTATGGAGGAGTTATGTATATCCTGAAAAAAATCATTCCTGCGTTGTTCTTACAAATCGCGTTGAGCACACAATTGGTTGCGCAAGATCAATTATATAAAGGTGTCTACAGATTGGACGGCGGCATTTCCTATTCATCATCTTCTCAAGATCTTTCGGGAAGCAATCTGAAAAGGGCTTCATTTTCTTTCAATCCAAGTTTCTCTTATTTCGTCACCGATAAATTTGAAATCGGCGGAACAATTGCTTATGGCAGCACAACAACCACATTAACGTACAACATCGTACCCACTGGTTCTTCTACTGCCGAGAAATACACTGCGACTTCCGTTGGAGTGGGACCATTATTTCGCGGCTACCTCATGTCGGGCACGATATATCCGTTCATTGAGATTTCGTATCTCTATTCAAGCAACAGTCTAAAATATGACACAAACGGTTCCTCAGGCTACACGCAAGACGAAAGCTCCATCTACATCTCTTTAGGCGCCGATTTTTTTATTTCCAACGCCGCTGCACTTGAACCATCAATTCGTTATACGACATATTCAGGAACAACTGGAACAACGATGATCAGCGCCGGTATCGGAGTAAACTTTTTTGTGAAGTGAAAGAAAAAGCGGGAAGGAAATTTCAATCAAAATTAAAAAAGGTGCGATAACTGATCGCACCTTTTTATTACTGTTTCGGCAACCCGTTAAATTATTTTTTCGCCTCAACTTCCGCAACTTGCGGAGGAGAAACTAAAATCCTCCGCGCACGGACGAAGCGATTCAAATCATACGGATCGTACAGCGGCGACGCGGGATCGAAACTGCTAATGCGCACCATGCCGGACGAATGAATGAACATTTCATCTCCCAAATAAATCCCAACGTGAACAATTTTTTCCGGCCTGAATGCTGTCGCTTTTCTTCCGAAGAAAAGAAGGTCCGCTTTACGAAGATTGGAAAAGCGTTCGCCAACCGGAATATCAAGCCCTTCGTCGGCTTGCTGATTGGCATCGCGGTTGAGTGGAATCCCGTTCATCATAAAAACCGTTTTAGTAAAGCCGGAACAATCAACGGCTTTGGTGGATGTGCCGCCCCACAAATATGGAATGCCCAACATCAGCTTTGCAAAATGCTCAATCCCTTCCGGCGCGGGTTTGGTGGTCTTTTTCCACAATTCATAATCCGCAACCGCGCTGGAAAGCAGGTAGCCTGTGCGATGATCCGGCAGTTCAACTTTTGTCCAATTGCCGATGCGCCCGTCATTCTGTAACAGTGAACCCGACACGACGTCGCTCACCGGATAGGAACGCGGATCGGGTGTTTGCCACACACGTCCGGTAAGATCGGTCACGATCACTTTCTTTTCGCTCATCCACTTCTCTGCGTCATCTTTCGACACCTTGATAAACGAATCATTATCCATCCACCCTAAATAACGGTCTGGTGTTTGAACATAGCTCCAGCCGCGGCGCACTTTCCAAAGACGAATAACCGTGCCCATAATTGTCTGTGAAGCCATCTCCGATGCTTCGGCAGGTTTGGTTCTCATATTCGCGACGCTGATGCGGACAATTCCCCATTCCGGCTCTCCTTCGCCGGGACCGGTAATCACTTCCACGCTGTCGATAACACGGAAAACAAATGACGACAATGAATCGAGAAGAACTTTCTTCGCCTCAGGATTATCCACTTCTCCTTTTAGTACCAATCCGCGGTTTGTCCAATGCGTCGCGACATCAAAAATCGTCACGCGCGTGTCCGGCGCGAAAACATTTTTTACGTGTGATATGGTGGAGGCAATTTTGATATTCTCGTCAGAAAGAGTGCCGCAGCCCGCCAAAAAAAGGGCTGGCAAGCCGGAAAGGAACAGCAGGAAGGGCAATATTGCGAAACCAACGAAGAGCAATTTTTTCATAGGTCAAATTGTGAGGTGAATAAGATGATGGTTGAACAGATTTTCAGCCATATTCTACTAAGAAATCTTCTCTTGTGCAAGAGAGAAATGGAACATCACGCCAAAGGCATGACAAGCAAGAATACCGACTTGACAATTGAATGAAATTCTGACAAATTAGCGCGGTACATGCTAGATATGCCCTATAGCTTGTTTATCCATAGCCTAATGCTTGGAAAAGTTTTGAAAGGAAAGAGAAATGACTAACGACCTCATCGCAATCCTCATCTTCGGTCTCATCGGTTATCTAATCCGTCGAGTCCCAAAACCTGGAGCTTTCAGACGCCTCGATATTGTCTTGCTGGTATTGTTAATTCTCATTGCAAACATGCATGGTTCCAATGGTTTTGGCTTCATCGGTATTGGCAACTTTAGAATGTATACCAGCCCGATACTCCAAGGCATCATCGGAGGGATTTTAATGAAGGGAATGACCAGCCGAATTGCAACAACAACATAGGATTCTCTATTAATGAAAGAGTTGAGACCTGCAGAAAAGAATGGCTGAAACAATATCTGTAAATCATTGAGAGAAATTTTACGCTCCACCATTTCACAATCATTCACCAATAACATCCAGCCATAGGCGATTCCGCTTGTGGCGGAAAGGAGAATTACCATGGTTGGTTTACATTTGCTTTGGCTGCCGATTTTGCTTTCGGCGGTGTTCGTCTTTATCGTCAGCTCTGTCATTCACATGGCGCCGCTCTGGCACAAGAATGATTATCCGAGAATGGCAAATGAAGATAAAGTGAGAGACGCTCTGCGTCCGCTCAACATTCCTCCGGGGGAATACATGGTTCCGCGTCCGGCAAATAACAAAGAGTTGAACTCGCCGGAGTTTACGAAAAAAATAGAAGAAGGACCGGTATTTATAATGTCGGTCTGGCCCAACAAGCGATCTTCAATGGTTAACAACCTCGTCGGATGGTTCATTTACTTGCTCGTCATCGGAGTTTTTGCGGCGTATGTTGCCGGACGCGCATTGCCTGCCGGCGCAGAATATCTCCGCGTATTTCGGTTTGCAGGCACCGCCGCGTTTTTAGGTTATGCCGGAGCGGTCTGGCAGGATAAAATCTGGTATCGCAAGCCGTGGGGCACAACAATTATAGCTACGGTGGACGGATTAATCTATGCGCTGCTCATTGCCGGCACATTCGGATGGCTGTGGCCGCAATAACTTCTTACTCACGCAAAGACATAGAAAGAAATGGATTATTAGAAGATTGGATTATTGCAAATTTTATCCATCAATCCATCTATCCAATTCTTCTTGCTTCTTTGCGCCTTTGTGTGAGGCTTTCCTTTTCAAACTCAGGAGGTAACAAATGCACGATAACGAAAATTATTCCCGCAGAAAATTTCTGAAAACAACTGTAACCGGCGGAGTTGCCGCTGCAGCGCTCCCGTCGTTTGTACGCGCAGAACAGTTGGGAAAAAATACGAGCGAAATTCAATCTTCTGCCGCAGCGGATTATACATCCGAACTGGACGAGATCACCATCAGCAAGCTTGCGGACAAAATGAAATCGGGTGAGTCCTCCGCACGCTCCAT
>JAJYOI010000039.1 GCA_021796275.1 Bacteroidota bacterium | reverse complement strand
GAACTCGTCCAACTAAAAAATATTCGAAATTTGATTTGTCCGAATGAACAGTCAACTAACTACATCTCGTATCAACTGGCGGCGTAAATGACCTCTGAATATTTTACACAGAAAAAAAGACTTGACCGAAACTTGAGATCAACTGCTATATCAGAGTTTTGTGTATAGGATCCCCACCCACTATTCCACTCCATGAAATAATTCGGACCAGGGTCTGTTGCAGTGCAGGGAGTACCCCCTACAGAATAAAAGCAATAAGAATAAATACAGGTTATTCCCGGCGCCGGTGTCACAGGTATTCGAGTATTAATTGGATATGTTCCACTCGGCCAACTAAGGGTCGGCGGCGGTACGTACTCTCCAATGTAATATTTTCCAATCGCTACTTCACTCGGATTATAATTGCTGGCAAATGCTTGGGCATGAATTTCCATGTCCTTGTCAACAGTTTTGGCACTTGTATACTGTACCCTTGTTGACGAAGTAGCGGGGTCAGAACGATCTGAAGTGTAATAAATTGTTGCTCCCGGCGTGGAACAATTTATTTGAACACTTTGAGTAGTAGTATAATAACCTGCAGCCGGTGTGAAAGTCGGTGTCGCAACGGTTGGCAAATTGGAAATTGTAAATGCAGGACTGAATCCATACCCATCAAAACCACTGAGCATTTTTAATTTGTATTCACCATTTTCATAACCCGTGGAAACTGTCCATGAGGAGGAATCATTCGGCGCCGCTCCTGTAAAAGCACTCTTTACGTCCGCATAAGGCTCAAACGTTCCATATCCATTGTTCTTATACAGTTGAATAAAAAGAGAACCGCCTTTATTGTCGGACCATTTAATAGTGAATGTGTGTCCTTGCTGGAAAACAACACCAGTGGAGGGCGAAGAGAATGTGATGATGCGGTTCACAGACCAGCCGAGGTCTTCGAGCATTTCTAATGTCACTTCGCCCGGGGAATGAATCGCTGTTGCAGTAGGCGTTGCAGGTCCCATAAGCGAATTGTTTGTGCCCGGTTTATAGACGGCTGAATCAAGATGATAAATGCTGCTGCCTCCCTGATATGTTGATGGTGCGTAGAGCTTCACGCAAGAATTACCGTTAATTTGATATGATTTGAGGCCGTCGAAAAAGATATTATTACTTACAAGCTGACTGCCTAAGTCCAATGAAGGGTTTAGATATGTGCTGGTGTTTGTCAGCTTATAAGATGATGTTCCGTGGTTGTTGCCCGCGATGCATCCGTAATCGTATATTGCACCGTAGCCCCCTCCCTTCCAACTTCCTTTATAGGTTGTCGGGTTATACACGAACGTGCCCACCATTCCCAATCCATACACAATTTCATGCATGATTACTGTGACGAAATCAACCCTATCAGCCGGTGTTCTCCCGTCTGTTCCGTAATACCAGCTTGTTTCATCCTTGTTTACACTTACATGTATATCCGTGTCATTACTCGCATTCAAATTTTGCTGAAGGATCATTTCTGCAAGTGCCACCGGATATTTTATTGTGCTGTCCGAATTTATCGGATAATATCCCGTGGGTGATGCTTGCGCTCCTATGTCTTCACCGAGTGAATCCCATGATGCAGAAATGACAATTGTCTGTGTAGTGTTCAGGAGGTACGACCAAACATCGCATGCGTAACGAAATGCTTGTTGTGCAGAATCGGGAAAGTTCTGTGAAAAGTAGACCTGAAAAGTTGCTGTTGCTGTTTTGCCAAGTCCTTGCCGTTCTGTATATACTGAGGGTGCAGCAATAGATGAAAAAACGTTTCGGCGTAGAATATTGCCTTCTTGCGCAAAAACTCTCGATTGGAATACTACAAATACAACACACAACAGAGGCAGAGTTGAAAACCACGCCATAGCGTGTGAAGAAACCGTTTCAAGTTTTTCATAACGCCTCCTGCAAATAGTGTGAATAGATTGTATTGAGTTAGTTCCTTTTCCCGACTGCGACGGTAGTTCTGATAGTGCCAACAGCAATGACCAGATTGCCTTTCACTGCTACACTATTAAAGTCCGCATTTGGAGCAAGGTAAAAAGTTTTCCACGTGCTGCCGTTAAAATGCGTGACAATCCCGAAATCAGCAACGGCAAAAACATCGTTGGCTGCATTCCCCCGGATATGATTGATATAGACATGCGCTCCATAATTAATTTCTTTCCACACGCCGGTGCTGTTCTCAAACATTCCATCGCCTCCGGCATACAAAAACGAACCATCGGCAGACCAGACAGTAACAACTCCTCGTCCGGTAGTCCACGGAATGGAATCAACAGTCGTTGTATTTGTGATTTTCAAAATCTTTTTATCTTTTGCTTGGAAAAAATCGGTGACGGCGCAATATGCTTCTTCTTTATTTATTTTTTTGTTGATCACACCGAAGATGTCGTCTATGTATGTGTCTGTACCACTTGAAAGTTTCGCCCACATGTCAAGGGCGTAATGAACAATCGAGCCACCTCGGCCTACAAAATACATATTTTGAGAATTTATACCCCACGCTTTTGAAACGGAAATTGTAGAATCGAGCGTCGTTCGTAAATCGTACATTACCCAATTCGATCCATCTCCATAAATTGGTAAACTACCTACCAGCCAAATCTGGGTTGATGAAAAACAGAATATCCCTTCAAGTGGCGGAGTAATCCTATTGCCACGAAAGGATACTGTTACTTTTTTCAAACTCCATGCTTGACCATTCCACACCGCCAGATTGTAAGGTTGCGGGTCATACTGTCCTGTCGAGTCATACATATACATTTCACCCACCGCATACGCAAGTGTGTCATTAACAATTGCTACGTCATAAAGTGTGCCACCCGAGTTAGTCAGTTGAGTAACGGTCCACGTAAAATCATGACTTGTTGTATCCATAGTTGTTGCTTGTGCGGTTGCAGTCCAATTATCTTTAACAAGTGTATAAGTGTAAGTTTTGTTTGGCAACAATCCCTCGTCAACAACAAGAGTGTCAGAGGTCAGAAGTCGGAGGTCAGAAAAAACTGTGGAGTCGCCACGCTTTAATGTAACAGCGCGTTGTGTTTCACCCTGGTCCAGTGAGAGTTTGAGAAATGCCTGTGTGCTGGTAACGTTTTCAACCGTTAATCCCAAAGGATTAGGTGGCGGGTTCACCCCGCTGTCAGGGCAGCCGGAGAAAAGGAAAAAAGAGAGCAAAATAAGACTAAGCATTATGGTAGTATGTTTATTCATCATTTTGTTTTTCTGAACGGCTTTTATCGAACGATCAAATGTAAGAACGTGCATAGAACTATTGCGAGAAAAAAATCTTGATGCAGTGATGTTGTGTGTAAGAGAGTTTCTGTGAAGCAATGTGATTGAATAGGTTTTCTCATGTTGGCTCCCTTTTGGGTGCCCCGCTCTTATAATCTGCGAACAAGATGGAAATGTTTTATGGAGATGTCAATAGGCGAGCAAAACTATTTTACACTGAAAAAAACGGCTCCCCAGCATGCAGGCTCCTTAAAATTCTACCGCAATTTCGAGCGGCATGTACTGTGTTCTATCCGGCTTCGTCGAAGCAAAAACTTCCCGCACCATAACGATCAGCGCTGTTTCTTTTCCCGTTGCAATGCGTATGCCCGCGCCGACATTAAATTGGAATGCCCCTTTGTCAATTCCCGGATGCCGGATTAATACCGACTGCGTTGAATCTTTTGTCGCCACGGTCTCTCCCCCGCCGATGTGAAAATATCCGATGCCGGCATCCACAAACAACGAGAGCGCGGTGCGTGATGGAAAGTTATACCGCACATTTTCCCCGAAATAAAAATACGTCACGTTGGAAGTATTATAGAGCGTTTGGTATGATGCGGTCGCCGTGTCGCTGTTCAGCCATGCGCGGTCGTCAAATGTGCTGTAACTGTACGAATAGGATGTTACCAGCGATGTGCGCGTGAAATTTCGTTCCAGCGCCAACCCGAATGTGAAACCTGAATTCCAGTATTTGCTGAGATCGCCCGGCTGATTGATGGAAGAAATACCCGCACCGATAACGTACGTGAGCGGCTTTCGTGTTTGACCGAGCATCGTCTGTGCACTAACGACAACAACGATCGCTGCACAGAAAATATATTTTTTGAAGCAAGCGTAGCTCATAATTTTTTGACCGTATTTTTCATTGCGGCGCCGCACGTAATATACGCGAAGCAAGAGAAAGAAAAAACTTCAGCGCAGTATTAAATCACCACGGCTTCTCTCACCAACCGGATTCCGAATTTCTCAAACACCCGGTGTTCAATTTCTGCCGCAAGCGCAAGCACGTCGCGTGCTGTTCCGCTGCAATTAATAATGGCAAGAGAATGATTCGAAGAAATTCCTGCGCCGCCTTTGCGGTAACCTTTCGCAAATCCGGCATGCTCGACCAGCCATGCAGCGGAGATTTTCTTTTTTTCTTGGAAAGGAAAAGCCGGAACTTCAGAACCATCGCCGATTTTTTTCCACACATTGCTAAGCGCGGAATATTGCTCCCTCTCGACAATGGGGTTAAGAAAGAATGAGCCTACCGATTTAGAATTCGGATCGTTTGGATCAATGAGCATGGATTTCTTTTTGCGAAGCGAAAGAACAACATTGCGCATTGCTTCAAGAGATTCCCTTCCATCTGCAAGAGATGGAAGCGGAATTGCCGCTTCGACACTTTTTTTCACTTCAGGATAACGAATTGTCGGACGGCCGTTCTTCTTCAATCGAAACGATACTTCTGTCACGACAAACTTTCCTGAATCCTGAAGCTTGAATCGGCTTGTGCGATACGAAAATCCGCATTCGGAATTCTTCAATATTTTTTCCTGCAGCGTTACCCGATCCAGCACTTTTACTTTTTCAATCGTATCCTTCACTTCCTGCCCATACGCACCGACATTTTGGATCGGCGTTCCGCCGACAAATCCCGGAATTCCTGAAAGACATTCAACACCAGCGAGCCCTTTTTCAATACACGCGCACACGAAAGCGTCCCACACCTCGCCTGCCGCCGCGCGGGCAATCATCCATTCGCCGTCATCGTCAAAATGAATTCCTTTCAAAGCAATTTTCAAAACCAATCCATGGTATCCCGCGTCGGGAAAAATGATATTGCTTCCGCCGCCAAGCACTTGAATGGGCAAACGCTCGCGTTTTCCAAATTCCAATCCGGCGCGGATGTGTTCAACGGTTTTGCATTCGGAAAAAAACTCTGCAGCGCCGCCGAGACCGATTGTCGTCAGCCGTGCGAGCAGAATATTTTTTTGCAACGGAAGTTGCTCTGAAGTTGTCAGCATTGAAAGAAATAATGTGTGGGAGAAAGAAAGAAAATTCTACAGAGGAAATCAAGTCGAAGATCACGCCGGCGAAGAAACAACATTCCCCGATAAACTCCACGTTTGCCCGATTGTATCCAGCACAATATGCTCTGTTGTTACGGCTTTTTTCAGTCTCTCGATCGGCTCGTGCACCGGCTCATCACTTTGAATGAATGTTCCCCAGTGCATCGGAAGAAAATTCTTCGCGCCCATCTGATCCGCCATCGCCAGCGATTGTTCCGGCGATGCGTGATTGCGGATCCACGGATTGTATGCACCGATGGGCATCATCACAAGCTCGATGGAAATATTTCTTTCTTTCAACTTCTTGAAAAATTCCTGATACGCCGTATCGCCGCCGAAGACAATATTCTTTCCGTTTTTTGAAATCCGGTACGCATTGTAGCTGCGTCCGTTCCAATTGCCGCGTGAACGATCTTCTTCCCACGGGTAACGCCAGCCGAAATGCTTCACCTGTAATCCTTCAATTTCCACATCGCCGATCATCATTGTTTCTCCCCAATCAAGCTCATAAATTTTTTTGAAATCCAAACCGTCCAGCACATCGGCAGTATTTTTTGCAACAATCACCGGCGTATCGAGAGAAAATTTTTTCAGCGTCGGAAGATCGCAATGATCCATATGCGCATGCGAGACGAGAATAAAATCGATTGGCGGAAGCTCGTCAAATTTCAGCGCAGGCTCGACAAGCCGTTTCGGCCCGAGTGTAGCAAGCCCGAGAATGTTGATACCGATACGTTCCGAAAGAACCGGGTCAGTGATAATATGCGTTCCGAAAAAATTAATGAGAATCGTTGAGTGGCCGATCCACGCGGCAGTAATCGTCGCATTGCTCCATGTCAATGGTTTCGGATGAAGCGGTGCGGGCGCGGTTTTATCATCGTTAAAAACATAATGCCACCACGAGCGTTTATGATTCGCCTCCTGAGCAATGAGCATGCCCGGCACCGTCAAGCCGGCGCCGAGTGCCGCAAGAAATTTCCGGCGCGTCGTCATTGAGAAACGTTGATGTGTGAAATTTCAGAAAACATTATGAAGTTTTAACAGCGGCAGTAAAAGTAAAGTTCTTCATGCGTGCGTTTTTCTCCTCTGGTTTTTCGGCAGGTTCGCCGCGATCAATTCAAATGAATGGTCAATCATTGCAAAAATTTCCTTGTCGGGAATAGAACCGTCTATCGTTACGGTATTCCAATGTTTTTTGTTCATGTGATACCCCGGCGTCACTGCACGATAACGTTCGCGCAAGTCCAGCGCCAGCGACGGCTCGCATTTGAGATTAATCGTGAGCGGAATATCATCAAGCATTGCAAGAAGAAACATTTTTCCAAATATCTTAAAGACAAGCACACTTTCACCAAAAGGAAATTCCTCGGTAACTTTTCCTTTTGGCGCTTTACGCCACGGCGCCAATGGCGCTCGCTTTCTTACGCAATGCCGTCGAATTGATTCTAAATCCATTTGTTAGGTAGTGTGGAAATGCTACAGCGTATCTCCGCGCAGTATCCGAATACGTTTCCGCGCTTCGTTGATATACAACGACTGTGGATACGATGCAAGGAGTTGTTCGTACGCTTGTATTGCTTTTTCTTTATTATGAAAAATATTTTGATAAAGCTCCGCTATCTTGAACTGTACCTTGTCGCGTAGAATACTGTTCGGATAATCGGCAAGCAGCTTTTGATACGCCATCAATGCACTATCTTCTCTCCCTAGCGTTGTGAGAATTTCTGCTTTCTTCACAAGCGCATCGTCCGCGAGCGGCGCTGCAGAATATAACCCGATAACATCATCAAGGTCGGCAAGCGCCTCGTTCAATTTTTTCTGACGGACAAGAAATTCTGCGTTCGCATATTTGCGCAAAGCGTCGGGATACGCGGCTTGGTTTTCATTGATGAAATACTGCAGCACTAATGCGTCGTTCGATTCGTCTGTTCCAAGATTTGCTGTGAGCGGCTTCAATTCAGCTAGCGAGCCGCTAAAATCCCCTTTGAAATATTGAATCTCAGCGAGCCGGAATTGCGCCTGCGTCTTCTGCGCCGCCGTCGCATTCCGTGCCGACATCACGGCAGAGAACATTTTCGCCGCCTGTTCAAGATTTCCATTCGCAATATAAATATCGCCTTTCGCCGCTTGAATAGTTGCCGCCATCGAATTATCGTGAATGAACACAAGCACCGAATCGAATACCCGCAAGGCACCGTCAAGATCGAAGAACGAATGATACCGGATGTAACCGACACGATAGAGTGATTGCGCAGCGATTTCTGTTTTAGGATATTCCGCTGCTAATTTCATATACAAAGCGGCTGCACCTTCATACGTCGGCTGGGATTCAAGCGGAAATATCGAAGAGCTTTTGACTTCCTCATTTGCGGCGAGGGCGGCGCTGTCGTTCTGCGCGCTCAGTTCTTCAATGCACCGCGCATAACCGAACTTCGCCTGCGGAACATAAGGAAGAGATGAATGTTGGTCAATTGCAGCGCGATAAGCTTTTGCGGCAACTGCGTATGCTTTGTCATGAAAAACGCGCTCGGCAAAACCGAATAACTCGTTTCCGCTTGAGCTGATCATTCCTTCAAGCCGCTCGGCAATTTCAAATGCATCGCCGTAACGTTTTCCTTCCATGTACAACCAAACGAGCAGCCGCAACAAACCGATATTGTTGTTATCGTGTGCAACGCTTTCCTCTGTAACGCGCACAGCCTCTGAAAGCCCAATGTCTTTTGACGTGTACAGCGACATGCGCGATTCGACGTAACCAAGCTGACTGTCGTTTTGTTCAAGCAATTTCAAATATTCTTTTGTTGCATCGCTGTAATTCATCATCAACGCATAGAGCGATGCAAGTTCATTCACAAACAGTGAAGGATCATTCAGTTCTTTGCGGGCACGAAGATACGTCGCAATTGTTTTATCAAACAGCCGGTCTTGCGATTGCACCGACGCGACCAAACGGTACATTCCTAAATTTTTCGGCGCAAGTGCGATCACGGCATTCCACATTGAATCGGCTCGCGCTTCTTCGCTATTGGTGTAGTACAGACTTCCCAATTCTACCATTATGTTGGGATCGTTCCGGAACCGCTGCAAACGCCGGAGGCTGAGTTGAATTGCGTCGGAATAATTTTTCTGCATCGTATACGAACGCCGTAACCCGTCAAAGTACACATAATTAGTAGAATCGGCAGCGAGAAGCTCCTGATACATTTGCACAGCCCTGTCAAATTCTCCCGCCTGTTCAAACGCCTGAGCAAGCTTCAGTTTATTCACCGCGTCGAGCGATTGAGATTGCGCCGCCGAAGCGACAATGATGATTGCTATAAAAATTATGATCGGTTTCATGTGAAGAAATATACCAAATTTTGTTCCGTTTTCAATACGTTCACGCAGCGTTCGCTTGCGGTATAAATTTGATTCCTGTACATTTCTCAAACCTATTTCACTGAAAAATAACTCTATGGAGTTCAAATGAAAACGCGCCTGTTTTTTTTCACTCTTCTTGCTGCCGCATCCTCGTTGCCATCTCAAACGTTGTCAACGCGCTACGAAACCTACGGCACGCTGATTGTCACGCAGCTTTCCACTGCGCCGTTTCCTCATCCGCAGAGAGCAAACGGACACATGTACGACAGCACGCTGTATTCTGCCGCAGAACATTACAGCGACAGCAGTGTTGCAATTTTTATTCCGAAGGGATTTCGGAAAACCGGAAGCACAGATTTTGTTGTCCACTTCCACGGCTGGCATAATAATATTGATTCGGTGTTCGCCCAGTACCATCTTATAGAACAGTTTTCTGCCAGCAAAAAAAATGCGATCCTTATCGTGCCACAGGGGCCACGCAACGCGCCCGACTCGTTCGGAGGAAAATTGGAGGACAAGGACGGATTCAAAAAATTTATGGCGGATATAGTGAAGCTGCTTGTTAAGGAGAAAAAAATTCGGACAACAAAAATCGGAAATATTATTCTGTCCGGGCACAGCGGCGGATATCATGTCATTTCATTTATTCTGATGCGCGGCGGATTGACGAAGCACATTCGGGAAGTGTATCTTTTCGATGCGCTGTACGGCGAAACGGAGAAATTCGTGTACTGGTTCACGCATCAGAATGGAAAACTCATCGACATTTATACACAAAACGGCGGCACGAAAGCTGAAACAGAAAGTTTGATTGATGATCTAAACGGCTGGAATATTCCGTGCTTTGCACGCAACGAGGCCGATGCTTCAGCGCGTGATTTACGAACACATCGCCTTGTGTTTCTTTTTTCAGAACTTGTGCATAATGATGTCGTCAGCGCGCATAAGAGTTTTGAGCAGTATCTCGAGGCAAGCATTTTGAGGAATAAATAATTTAGCGTGGAATTTTAAGAGAAATTTTTTTTGGAAAAATATCTACAGCATTTCTACTAATCGCTGCTTCAGCATCGTATTCCGCTCGCGCACGTCATTATTTCTAACGGCGATGGCGAGCGCTTTCGTCTCGCCGACAAGAATGAGCAGCTCACGCGCACGGGTGACGGCGGTATAGACAAGATTTCGTTGCAGCATAATGTAATGCGTCGTTGACAGCGGCACAATTACCGCTTTGAATTCATTTCCCTGGCTTTTGTGAATCGTCATGGCGTACGCCAGTGTCAATTCATCGAGATGTTCGAAATCATATTCAATCGTGCGCCCGTAAAAATTCACAAGCAGCACTCCTTCCTCTTTATCAACGCCTGCAACGCGGCCGATGTCGCCGTTGAATACATCCTTGTCATAATTATTTTTTACCTGCATCACTTTATCGCCGTGCAAAAATTTTCGCTCGCTTCCCTGCCAGCAGATTTTCGCATGCCCGTTCAGTGCGTGCTGCAGCGCCTTGTTCAATTCGCGAACGCCGGATAATGACTGATGCATCGGCGAAAGCACCTGAATATCTTCGAACGCATCGTAACGAAAATTCTGCGGAAGAATTGTGGAACACAAGCCGACAACTTTTTTCTGAATCTCTTCCTGCGATGTTTCTTCAATCAACTGAAAATCGGCGCTGAACTTCGGCGCTTCGCCTTGATTGATCCGGTGTGAATTAAGAATGATCGAGCTTTGTTCCGCTTGTCGGAAAATTGTGTCGAGCCGCACGGTGAGTATTTTTTTCGATTCAATCAAATCGCGCAGAACTTGCCCGGGACCGACCGATGGAAGCTGGTCAACGTCTCCCACCAGCACAAGCTGTGACTCCGGTTTCACTGCGGCAAGAAGGGCGGCAAATAATTGAATATCAACCATGGACATTTCATCCACGATGAGCAAACTGCAATCGAGCGGCGATTCAGCATCGCGCCGGAATAATCCGGACTGCGGTTCATACTCAAGCAAGCGATGAATTGTCTTCGCTTCGCGGCCCGTCAAATCTGCAAGACGCTTCGCCGCACGCCCGGTTGGCGCGCACAATAAATAACTCACGCCCAGCTCATCGGCAAGTTCGATGATGCCGTTCACGCAAAGAGTTTTTCCTGTGCCCGGACCGCCGGTGAGAATGGTGACCGGCTCCTGGATGGCGTGGAGAATCGCATCGCGCTGTTTTATATCGAACGCGATCTTATGGCGGCGCTCAATGTGCGAGAGCGATAATGATAATTTTTCATTTGAAAATGGTTTCGTCCCTTTGCGAAGAAGCTGTTCCAACTTTCGCACGGATTCTTTTTCTGCTTCGTGAAGCGGAAAAGGGAAAAGCCGTTCACCTTCTTCAACAAGAAAATTGTTGTGAATACTGGAAACGGCGGCGCGCTCAATCTTCGCTTCATCAACAGAAAGCAGCTCCGCGGCGCGGCGAATGAGTTCTTCTTTCGGAAGATAACAGTGCCCGGCAGCGCGGCATGCTTCGTCCAGCACAAATCGGATTCCCGCTTCAAGCCGGTAACCGCTTTCTTTTTCAACACCGATTTTCTGCGCAATCGAATCGGCGATCTGAAATCCAATTCCGGAAATATCCTGAATAAGCTGGTACGGATTATTCTGCACAACGCCGACAGCGCCGTTGCCGTACGCCTTGAAAATTTTTATCGCATGGCTCGTGCCGATGTCGTACGATTTCAAAAATGCAAGCACGTCCTGCATTGCCCGCATTGTTGAAGCCGCCTCGGTGATCATTACTAATTTTTTCCTGCCGACACCTTCCACTTCTAATAATCGGTTCGGAGTTTTTTCCAGAACCTCTAAAGTTTTTGTCCCGAATTTTTTCACGATGCGTGAAGCAAACGCAGGTCCGATGCCGCGAATCAATCCGGATGCAAGATATTCCTCAATACCGTGCAGCGATGTCGGTGCGTGAATTTCGTACTGCTCAAACTGAAATTGCTTTCCGTATTTTGCGTGTGTTACCCATTTTCCCGTTACGGAATATGTATCTCCTTCACGCGGCTGCATCATGTACCCGACAATCGAGATCGTCGTGCCGTCGGCTTTCACTCCCGCCTGCGGCTGAGCTTTCAGCAATCCGATGAGATAACCGTTCTCGTCATTCTGGTAGATGATTTTGTGAAGAACGCCGTGGAGCGTTTCGGGGTTTGAGTTTCGGGTTTCGTATTTTTCCAACGGGATTCCTTTGGAGCAAGTTTCGCGCTTCGGATTAAGGGTTCAGGGTTTAGGATTCAGGATTCACGATTTAAGATTCAAGATTTTCCATTTACCATTTTCCATGCTACCGACGGTTTACTGACCTCTGATTTCTGACTTCTGCCACTCTCTTCTTCACCTCCTGAAACACTTCTTCCACTGAAAGAAGCTTCATACATTCCATATATCCTTCTCCCGTGCGGTTGCAAATATTAAGATGACATGGATGGCACGGAACATCTTTTCGAAGTGCGATGTGTTTCGATGAGCCATCGGGAAATTCCTGTGTGTACGGAAACCAAATATTTTCTTCGCCGGATCCGAAAATTCCAACCGTCGATGTCCCGACGGCGACAGCAATGTGCATCGGCCCGCAATCGTTCGTGACAAAAACAGAACATTGTGAAAGAACAGCCGCTAATTTCCGCAAAGAAAGAACCGGAAGCATCCGTGCCTCTTTAGACGCGGCGTGCCGGACTTTTTTCACAACTTCAAGATCATCTGGACCGGCGGTGAGAACCGTTTGCGCATGTAACTCTGCAAAAATCCGGTCGCTCAACTGTGCGAATCGTTCCGGCAGCCACAATTTGCTGGGCCACGTCGCGCCGGGATGAATCGCAACAACCGGCTTCGTTACATCAATGTCCTGTTGTTTCAAAAACCCGCGCGCGTCAGCATTTTCTTTTTCCGTTAAAAAAATTTCCGTTTTGTAATGCAGCGGTTGAATGCCTGCAGCTTTCAACGATTGGTAATGAAAATCAATTGCCGATTTTGGCGTTCCATCATCGCGAATGCGAATGGTATACAGCTTTCCGCGCAGGTGAAGGTCGCCGCCGACACGCACAGGCGCGCCCGTCGCGAATGTCAACAATGCACTGCGCGGATTGCAGAACAAATCAATCGCAAGATCGAATTTTTTCTTCCGTAGAAGAGCAGCAACGCGCACCTGTTCAAAAAGCGTGTTCCGGTTGAAAACCCCTTTGGGGCTGAAATCGAACGGAATAATTTCGTTGAGATATGGATTATGTTCGAGCAGCGAAACGCTCTTCGCGTCGCCGAGATAAGCAAGGTACGCAGCGGGAAATGTATCGCGAAGTGTCCGGATGAGCGGTGTGGTCAGCACAACATCGCCGATAAATTTCATCCGCGTCAGCAAAATGCGGCGGAACGTTTTCTTCATCAATCTTTCTTTTTATCTCCAACGGTCAACAAAATATTGCCATGAATAATCATTGATTGAATACGGGACAAGTTCATAATACAGCGGCTCATCATCTCCCGCTTGCATAAGGCGGAACGGAATTGACAGCGTTGTGTTACCGGCAGAATAGTACCATGTTTCATACAACGACGCCTGACAATCAACATACTCCGGCGGGCCGCACACAAGATACACAATTCCCATCGGAGTTTTCCAGCCTTCCATACATGCGGTGAACAATTCGTTTGCATCGCGCAACCGCTGCAGAAACGCCCGCATTTTTTCTGCTCCGCCGTGCCGCTTCCAAAAACCGGCGATCACTGCAAACCGCGCGCTGTCGGTACGTGCGCTGAGAATGCTGTCGGTTTCAGAGCCGCGCGCCAAGAATAACATCGCTTCTGCGATCTCGGCAGCCGACAGTACATCGGGGAATGACGGTGCAGTAACAAGCACTTTCAATGAATTCACCGTGCTGTCCGATTTTCCATTCCGCGTACGAACAATCGTTCTCACAATATCAACATATCGCTCCGGCGGTTTCGGATAAAATTGTATGAGCTGCATTGTTCCGTTCACGGAGGCGACGATGATGGAATCGTTACGATAGAGAGTCGAATCAAATTCCTGAGAGCACGGATTGAATTGCCGAAAATACCCCAGTGCCGACGGATCAGAGTAACCGTACGGACGCGGCGGCGCATTTTTCGCAGCTCTGTAGGAAAACGAAACGCGCACTGAATCGCCTGCACGGAGATTGTACACTTCCTGAAAAATTCCAAGCGAATCTTTTAACAACGACAACGATGTCGGAAATACCGGCCGAAGAGAAATACCGTTCGTATCTCTTGCCGCGTGTTCGAGCAAAAGGAAATCGCTTACCGAAATTTTCTCTGTATAGAAATTCCGCGCCGTTATTTTCCGCTGCTCGCGATACTGCAACCCTGAACCGTCGTCAACCATTTTCATATCAAGCGTGTACTTTCCCGCCGGCGCGGGCACAGTCACTAAGAATGCATCGGCTCGGGAAGAAACAGATTCATTGTATGTGCGGGCTGTAATCAAACGTTGAACGTCTTTCGTCTGCAGCACATCGCCCTGATCGTTGCGAAGGATGACAGAAAAAGTGTATGATCCGGAAAATCCATTGCCCGTCTTTTCGAAATGAAGGCGATGATACGGAAGGCTACAATAGACATCAATCCGCCCGCTGTCCGGCGACGCTACATTCATGATGTAGGAAGTAAACATCGGCAGCGCAAGTTTCTTGTACTGCCGCGTTACAAAACAATCGGACACCGCTTCAGAATTGGATGCACAGCCGTTCATCATCACAATGCTGAGAACGGCACCCATCACAATGAACTGCACCCGGTGTTTCATCGGTGCCCCCCCAATCGCTCTTCGACAAAACTGCATTCGTCAATCTGCTCATCAATTTCCTGTTGAACGAATGTTGAAGCGGTATAATTCTTCGCCTGCCAGAACATCATCTTAGCCTGCTCATAATTTCCGCTCCGATAGTACGCTTCACCGGCGTGCATGGCAGACGCGTAACGAAGCTCAACGGCAGACTGATCGGAGTCATCGAATCTTCCGATTTCACCGCTCCACAATTCCGCCGCATCGGAAAAATGCTTCGCTCGTTCCAATTCTTCCGCCATCAAATACTCCGCAACGGCGCGGGTTACATTGTGTTGTTGAAGCGGAATCAGCAGCGCGAAACGAGCAGAATCGCTGAGCTGGTCGTAGTACAGCGACTGCAATGATTGATTCAACAGCGGCTGCTGAACGATCATCCGCCGCAGCGCCGCAGCTTCCGAATACTGATCGCTGATATTCATTGATTCAATTTCACGATAACATTTCAGCGCATCAAGCGTATTTCCTTCCATCCACAACGCATCGCCAAGAAGCAGCACAATCGCCGGGTTGAACCGAAGCATTGAACTGCCGGGTAATTGACTGAACATTTCAATAACACGCTGCGGTTTCCTCTGTGCCAGCAGCGATTGAAACAATCCACGCAGCGCAAATGCCGTCGGCGCTTCACCGTATGACGCAGAGAATTCATTTTCCGCCTGAGAATAATTTTTCACGCGGATTGCCTGCACGGCGCGCGTGTTGCGCTCAGCAGTTACACGTGCACACACTCTGTGAAAGATTGACGGCTGCATGAACAGTGTTTCAACTGTTTCGCGCGGAAGAGAAGAATCATCAACTGTGCGCAGAAAATCTTTCCATTCACCGATCAGCACATCAATTGGTTCGCCGTATGTCGCAACAAACGATCCGGTTGGAAAAACGTGCTTGAAACGCTCAATGCCAAAACGATCAATGAGAAACCGGCAAAAGGAACCGGCGGCAACATACGCGAACGCGCTTTGCTGTGTCATGAATCCGGTTGTGGAGAAAAGTTTTTCTGCCTGTGCCAAATCGTGTTCGCGGAGCAGCGCAGCGGCATATTCATGCAGCGAATGATTTCCCCACCGCCAATCAATCGCCATGGCAAGCCCTTCATTCAATCCCACTTTATCGCTTGCATGGATCACCGGCAATCCGAAATTCGCCGCCAGCGCATGCACCAGTTCGTGCCGGAACGTATCGTGAAATGACGCAAGCGACAAGTGAATTTCCCGCAGCCACGGTTTTGTAATCTCGGTGGTCGCCGTGCCGATGAGACGGCGCTTCGTTTCATCGTCTGGATAGAGATACACTGAAACCTTCTCTCCGTACGGCAATGTCTCCTGCAAGCGGGCAGAAACGATGCGGTATGCAAACTCTGCTTCAGCCTTCACTACTCTGACGTGCTGCGGTGAAAGCTTTTCAGGCGGCAGGTAAAAAATAAAATGCTCGCTGATCGCCATGCCGCCAAGCTCCCGGTGAATTTCGCCGGCAGAAAATTCAATATCGAGCGTGTCGCGTGTGAAATGTCCGGCAGCAAGAACTGCGGCGCACACGCAGCCGGCGGCAATCAATTTGCCGTCTCCTTTGCGTAAGCGAAACTGACGCACATTTTCGATGAACGAATCGTACCCGGGAAATTGTCCGACGCAAAGGGAAAAAATGACGAACAGTAATAGTGCAGCGATGAGCGTGAACTCACGGAATAATGCCAGCGTATAAATTCCGCCAAGCGTTTCATCATATGTGAAGCCGGGAAAATATCCGAGAATGAAATTGTACGCGAACAGCTGCGGCTTGAAATACGTGATGAACACAATCTGCAAAAGAATGACAATGACCGCGAGCGAATAGACGATGCGTGCATGCCGGAAAAACAACCGAATGACCATCGCAAGCGCGACAGAAAAAGTCATTGCGCAAACGGGAAGAAGAAGATAATAGATCATTCCCTGCACGAGCGAACAATTCTTTACCACAAGCGCGTTCACGCACATAATAAGGAGGGGAATGAGCAGAAGAAGTCCGTTCACTTTCAGATAATCCAGCGTGACGAGCAGCCACGTGCGGCGCGTGAGAGGTTTGGTAAGATGATCGTTAAGAAATCCGATGGTGAGCATTCCGCCGATGAATGCTGCAGGAATTGTCATCAGCGCAGAGAATTCAAAACCGAGATAATTGAACAGCGGAATCTGGGTGAGTGCGCCTGCGATGAGAAAATAGATCATCGCCGCGTTTTGCACGGCATGAAGACGAACGTATGCGCGGAGAACATCCATAGAACTAAAGTATCAAAAAGCAAGAAGCAAATCAAAGAGATGCAAAATTAAAAGTGTTAAACGAAAAAATTACGGTCAGGCGTTTGCTTTTCATTTAGTATTTGTCGTTCAAAAAAGCTGAGCCGACACGGGGGGGGGGGCGGAACCAATGCAATTATTTGTAACAAAATGCCGTCACAAGTGATTCAACACTTTCTTTGTACGAAAATAGATCGTCTTCACATTAGCAAGCAAATATAATGCGCCGTTTCCCGCAAAAACAAGATAAAACGGAACTGCCGGCATTCTGAAGCGCGATAAACCGGCGGCACCTGTGATAAGAATGAAGTATGCAACCATCAGCGCACAAAACAAAAGAAAATTCTCATTTAGTGTCTTTACAGAGACGAGAATGCCTACGCAAACACAGAAATAAGAAATGAATAGATAGCAGACGATGATTGACCCAATAATAATTTCAGGCTTAGATTTTCTTTGCAACCATTCTTCTACCAAATGTATTGTATTGGGTTTTTCCTTAACTGCAAACTCTCCGTGCGAGCGTAGTCTAAGCATTGTAGCATATTGGTATGTGTCAAGGTTCCAAAAGAAATCTCGCATCCCCAGAAAATAAAACTTAAGAAACGTGAAGGGGTACTGAGTTATATAAAGGAAGGCTAATTTATTCCAGTAGGTTGTTTTTTGAAAATCGTCTATCTGAAGCGGATTCTTTCCATCACGAATCATATTACTATCAGCTTCCTGCAACAATTCTTGCTGAACGAGGAAGTGGGGTTTATTTCTTTGAAGTGCTTCGCTGGGTGCTACATAAAGCACAAGAATATTATATGCCCCGGAGGACGACAATGAACAAGTATGAAATGCTATTTCATTTCTAACAATCCATGGCGAAAGGGTTAATAAGAACGAAGCAATAAATAACAATGACATAAGAAGGAATGTGCGTACTCTTTTCCGCAAGATAAAAAATAGATATAGTGGAATAGCAAAGAGAATGTATTGAGCAATAGGTTTAACTAGCGTAGCCATGCCAAAGAAAAACCCCGACAGCAATATCCAGTTTACTGTGCTCGTCTCAAATGAATCACGAATTGCATTGGTGAAGAAGTACGCTCCGACAATGAGAAAAAAAACAAACAACGGGTCGCTCATCAATTGATTTGAGTAAAAAATTTGAAATGGATCTAGTGCAAAAAACAATGCGGCAATAAATGCCGACCGCGGTTCCGTCATTTTCAATAACAATTGGTGCAGAAATATTACAGATGCTGTATCCAGCAACAACTGAAATAGGATCGCAATCCAAGGCTTAGATCCAAATAGCAAATAAATGGCTCCGATGAATACTGGATAAAGCGGTGTCCGTAAAGTATTGGGTTGTTCATAATTTGCGTCCGCAAATTTACCATGAGTGATTATTGTTTGGGCAAGTTCATGATATTCTAAGGCATCGGCTTGTAAAATAAGGCGGTTTTGTACATACAAATCCCACGACTTGATGAAAAAAAACAGAGCTAACCGAAAACCCAAAGCAAAAATTACAAGCAATAAAGAAGTTCTAAATCCATGCCGCATAGATATTCTTTATCCTTTTCACGCTCCTATGACCAGCGCCGTTGCAACTATCGCCGCTGTTTCCGTCCGCAATCGTCTTTTTCCCAACGAGACCTGCACGAACGCGTGACGTTCCGCCGCGTCAATTTCCTCATCCGTAAATCCGCCTTCGGGACCAATGACAATCAGTACCGACTTCTGAGCCTTAGGCTCATCAGCCTTTGGCTGAACCGTACCCCGATGCTTCATTGTTTCGGCAATTGAAAACACATGATCCGCCTGCTCGTACGGAATGATTTTCAGATCGTACTCGGAAGAATGTTCCATCAGCATTTCGAACGGCGTCATCGGATATATCTGCGGAAGAAACGAGCGCCCCGACTGCTTCATGGCAGCGACGGCGATGCTGTACCAGCGTTCCTGTTTAATCGAGTGTGAAATAACGCGCGCTGTGCGGAGCGGAATAAACCGCCGGATGCCAAGCTCCGTTGCCTTCTCAACAATCCAATCCATCCGCGCCGGATGCTTGAGCAGTGCAACGGCAAGCGTAACGTCAATATCCGGTTCGTTCAATTGTTCTTCCACGTGCAGCACTTCGCAACGCACCTCAGAGTGATTCACGGAGGTAATGACCGTGTCGTATGCTTTTCCCGCGCCGTCCACAACCCAGATCATATCGCCGGCAATTTTTCTCAGCACGCGGATGATGTGTTTCGCCTCGTCGCCTTCAACAGTTAATTCTTTTCCGCTCACCGCTTCCGGGCGGACGTAAAAATATTCTGTGCTCATGATGAAATGATAACGGAATTTGTTTCAACAAACAAGGATTCCGGCAGTGTATCAGTTTCACTCCTGCGTCATTCCGGCGAAAGCCGGAATCCAGGAATTTGAGTACTGGATGCCGCGTTAAACGCGGCATGGCATTCGTTTTTGAGTTAAACCCGCCAAATTGAGACACTACCAGGAGCCCACGAGATGCCCGACACCTCAGAGGTGTCGGGCATCTTCATAACAAAAAAAGCCGTCACGTACTTTCGCACGTGACGGCTTTTGAAAAAAGTAAGTCGTAGGAAACTTCTGGAGTGTCCTACAACTTGAAATTGTCCGGCTATTTCATCAGCAATAATTTTTTCACATCGACAAAATGCTTGTTGGGATCATCAAGCGAGATTGCGTCAATGCGATAGAAGTAAACGCCGGAAGCTATCGAAGGAGACCACTCAACCTGATAATATCCTGCATTCTTTTCTCCTTCCGCCAATATTGCTACGCGCTGGCCAAGTGTGTTGATAACGGAAAGTGTGACCCTGCTTCGCGACGGAACAGCGTAAGAAATCGTTGTCGAAGGGTTGAACGGGTTGGGAAAATTCTGAGAGAGAGAATATTCTTTCGGTATTTCCATTTCACTCGTTTTCACCGCAGTGATAATTTCCGTCGAGCTGATATTCGTTGCCTTTTGCCCTTCATTCCATCGCAGCTCATCCAATGTCACTTTCGACGTCCCGTTTTTCTTCGCCACGAAGTAGAGAGAGGCAAATGTTCCTTCGTTCCCATCCGGAAGAGAGCCGGCGCCGGCAAACCGGATTACACCTGCTGTCGAATCAACAGAAAGGCTGATCGTAAAATTATCAAGCTGAGGCGCCCACATCATTTTCTGCCACGACAAGCCGTTAGGATCGAAGCTCACTTTTCCTTCAAACGACAGAATATTATTTCCGCCGGAAAGATTCAGCGGCACTTCGACAACACCGTTAAGTGCGCTTGAGATATTGCTGTTCATCGCGATAACGCCCTGCGCGGTTAGCGGACCCATCGTTGCGCTGTCTGCCGGAAATGCGTTGATAAGATGAACGATATATTTCAGAATTGCCGTCGCATCCAGCGCAGAAACAAATCCGTTATCAGTCACATCAGCATTAGCGAGAGATTGCGCATCGAGCGAATCAGCGCCGACAAGATATTTAAGAATTGCGGCAGCATCGGCAGCTTGAATCTGCCCGTTCTTATCAACATCGCCGTACACCGGAACGAGCATCACCTGCACTCCGCCGTTGAGAGCAGCGACGCTGTCTGTTCCTGTATTAAAGATCACGTATTTGATGTTGACGGGAATGAAACCGGCGGCTCTTTGTAATACCCTGAACCGCACTTTAAGCAAAACGCCGCTCCCACCGATATCACTCGCACCCGCTGATGCTGTGAAGACGACAGTATCGCTCCCGTTCACTTGGTACAGCCAGCCCTGTGAGCCGATGAGCGTCGCAGAAGTATCAAGCCCCAAGAATTGTAATCCGCCTTGATATCCTGCCAGAGTAATTTCTGTTGAACTGTATGTACTGCCTTCCGGGAATCTCACGCGAAGCGGAACATCCACCGTATCTCCGGCTTCCGCTGAGATTGAATCGGCAGACACGACAATGTGATGCTCTATTGCAATCGAAACCGTCGAAGACAGCGCGCTTTCATTCGTCGAAAGGTCTATTGCCGACAACGCAAACCTGTACGTCTTCCCGTTGGTCAAGCCCGTAACAAGAAATGTGTCGATCGTTGAAACAGAAATCGGCGAAGGACCCTCATTCGCTCCTGTTCCGCCAAAACCGGTATCGACAGAAGAATAATATATCTTGTATCCGGCAAGGTCTCTTTCAATATTTTTATTCCATGTAAGCAGCACCTGTCCCCACTTCGGCGACATCACTGCCAAACCGGTTGGCGCAGCCGGTGGAATCAGATCAGGAACGAGAACTGCCCGCTTCACATCTTTCAATTCGAAATTGCTTCCGCTGATTTCAATTGTGTACAAGTTGAGACCGGACGAATCCTTGTTCGCCTGCAATTGCCATTCAATTGAAAATGTTCCCTGACCGACAATAGAAGTTATTGTTGTATCGAGCGAGCCGGAGACAACTGTGAGTCCGTTGTACAAGAACATCCGAATTCTCACATTTTGCGCGTCAACAGTGCCGGTGTTAAAAATATCCGCATGAACGACAAATGGATTTGGTTCGAGAGCGGAGGCAACAATTCCCAATGCCGCCGGCGCAGTAACGTACACGGACAAAGGCGGCAGAAGGTCCTGATTCGCTATCAACGGCCGGGAAGCGACATTGTTCGATTTATTGGATTCTACAATCGCATTAAGAGGATCAACCTTGGCATAGATTGTATGGTACTGAACATTGGCAGGGATAACATACTCTACAGATCCTGTGTAACTTCCTCCGGCAGCAATCGCCAGT
Organism: Bacteroidota bacterium; assembly: GCA_021796275.1. GTDB lineage: Bacteria > Bacteroidota > Ignavibacteria > UBA10030 > UBA8401 > JAJYOI01. Next base: position 8,878 of record JAJYOI010000039.1, on the reverse strand, counting down.
GCAGTGAAGCTTCCAATTGCCGGTGCAACTCCCACATCCGGATTGCCGTCGTACAGCGTCACGAAAACATTCGACGCGTCAACCGTTCCGTAATTGTGAACGGTCACTCCGATTTGAATGTGCTCGCCGGACTGGTAGCTGCTGTCCTGCGGAGTGAATGAAATATCGCTTTGAGAAATTGCAAGATCGGGAAGATCGAGCGCGTATCCGAGAGGCATAAAATCTGCTCCATAACCGCCGCTACTTTGAAGCACTGAAACTCTTCCAGTTCCTTCGATTCTATACACGTTATTACCGGAAGGGGCAGAGAAAATATAGCCCTCACCTGTTTGCAGTAATGTATCTGCAACGGGTGTTGGCGATGTGTAAGGATACGTTGTATCTCCAAGCTGTGTTACAACCACGCGATTGTTGTTATCGTACGAGAAAATTGAAATGGTGCTTTGAATAGTCGGAACAATGTATGCTTTGCCTGTATTTGTGCCTGTCGAATCGGCGCAGCGAGCCATGTAAGCATAACTTCCTGTCCAGCCTGCAAAAGGAATATTTGCCGCGGTAACTGTTCCGGTGGAAACCACCTTCCAGAAAGTGTCCTGAAAAATTCCGATGGTCTTCACTTGCCACAATCCCAATGTGTCAACAGCGATTGTATCGCCCGTCGCCAGATTGGTAACGAGCACCGCATTATGGTCAGCGTATGACGTAATGGTGATTGAATTTTCCCAGTTTCCCCAATAACCGGAGAATCCATAGAAGAGCGTTCCTGCAAATAGTCCGCTTGCCGACGGCACATAATAATCCTGATCGGTATAGGAAAGTGCGGAAACAGGTTTATTGCTTACAACCTGAAGAGCTTTATCCGATATGCTGGACACATTGGGGAAATCAAAATAATTTCCGTTGTTCAAGGTACCTGCATAGATGATCGCACCGGTTGTCAAATCTTTGAGTGTGAATTGCGTGCCGTCCTCATAAGCAAAAATGATGAAATGTGATTCAGACGAAGATCCGGTGTTCATCATCCACGTATTCAGCTTCGTACCGGTTCCTCTGCCGCTCTGATCAAGTGCAAAGTAACCATTGACATAATTTGTGATCGCATCTCCGATAAGCACGGAGTACGGATGATTTCCGTTGATCGTGTAAATTCCTTGCCCCGGACTTATAGAATAGAGTGTATCTGCCCGCAAGGTGGCTGAGCCAACCGTGTTTCCATTATTGTCAAGAATGGTAACAACGGTATTATCAAAATAGGAGAATACGGTGATGTCGCGAAAAGTAAAGGTCGTGGTCGTGTACTGAGTTGAGCTGACTTTCTTTGGATGAATGAAACCCATCTGCGTTGGATGGTGTGGCGGGAGTGTGATGCCCGGCGGCGCTCCAGCCATTCCGCCAATGGGAGCTAATAAATTAGCCCGTTGTGCAATCGCAAAGTGCGACTGCAACAGAAGGATCAAAACCAGCCATTGCCATTTGAAGATATGTTTTTTCATAATACTTTCTCCTTATTTGTTCCTTTTTTCTCGCTGTAAGGTTTTCTCAACGCAACAACCTTGACAGATGCCTTGCAACGTGGTGCGGAAAATATTTGCAGCATTAACTGCTGGATTGAGATTTCGAATCCCTTTATTTCATTCCACGCCCTCCTTCCTTTTCGTCGTTGCAATAACAGCAAGACTCATGTGAACGATGGCAATACGATGCGAAAGTACGAAATACTTCAACAATCTCTTATAATTCTTCATCGAGATTTTATTACAGCTCTGCAGTGAGAAAACAAAAAAATGTGAGAGCGACCAGCAAATGTTAAGAAAGAAAGTAATTGTTAGAGGAAACGCTGTCCATTCATAATGCACAGCACACGAGAACTATGAATTGAGGTTGCCAAAATCTATCTTTTTCCACTTCGTCAGTCAAGCGATTAAAATGAAAAATTGCTCTGCATCACTCTTTTTCCGCTGCTTCCGTCACCTTGATAACGGTGAACATCTCGCTTCTCAAAAACAGCTTAAGCATAATCCTGTACCGTATTTTTGTTGAAGCTGTCAGCAGCAACATAGCTGCGCTGCACCCTAATTTCAATCACACGAACGTTGTATTTTTACTTCAGGTGAGCAACGACACATGTGTGCCGTTCAAAGAAATGCTACTGACGCTGGAGGTTTTTAATGATCGCTTCGGAGCGGGAACGGACGTGGAGCTTTTCGTAAATGCGGTGAATGTGAGTGCGGACGGTCTCAATGCTGATGAACAGTGTATCGGCAATTTCCTGATAGCGGTACCCTTTGGAAAGCAGAGCAAGAATTTCTTCTTCACGCTTCGTCAGCGCATCGTCATCGGAAAGCACAGACTGCCGCTGGTAGAAAGTTGAAACGACCTGCCGGGCAATCTGAGGTGACATCGGAGAGCCGCCGCCGTACAGTTCTTTGATCGCTTCAACCAGTTTTCCCGAGGCGGCGCGTTTCACAATATAGCCGGACGCTCCCGCGGCTAACGATTGAAAAACACGCTCTTCGTTTTCAAACATTGTCAGCATCATGCATTCAAGATCGGGATGCTTCGCTTTGAGCGCACGGACACATTCTACACCCGACATACCGGGCAATTCTATGTCCATCAGCACCACGTCAACATGAATCGCAGCAAGCCCTTCCAGCGCCTCTTCGGCAGTTCCGTACGATGCCACACAGCGAACGCCGCGCGAGCGGTTGATCAGCGAGGCAAAGCTTTCCCTGATCTCTTTTATATCTTCAACAATTGCAGCTTTGATGACCATACGTTTTGGAATTCAGATATCAGATGGCTGGAAAAACGCCTCGGACATCTTTTTCACTTACAACCTACGGCACGTTTTTTCCAAACACAATCACACGAACGTTGTATTTTTCTCATTATCCGTTCATCGGAATGTGAAGCTTCACTTCCGTTCCGTGCCGCGGCGATGACGTGATGAGGCATTCGCCGCCGATACTTTTCATGCGCTCTGTCATGTTTTGCAGACCATTACTGCCGGAGGGAAATCCCTTTGAGCCTGAGCGTTTCGCCGCTGCCATGCCTTTCCCGTTATCCTGAATTGTAATCGTAAGATGTTTTCCGGCGGCACGAATGGAAAATACCGCTTCAGTGGCACGAGCATGCTTGACAATATTATTGACGCTCTCTTTGACAACCAAAAAGATTGTGCGGCGCACTTCTGCAGAAAGCGGAAGCTGGTGAACATCTTCAGGAACATCGGCGCGGCACCGGAGATGTGCCGTTGAACAAAACTCGACAACATATTCCCGCAGATACGCGACAAGGTCTTCGAGTGAATCGTACCGCGGATTCATTGCCCAGACAAGCTCGTCCAGACTTTGACTGACATCGCGCGCTGTTGTGGAAATTTTTTTCAGCGATTGCTTCGCGGCTGAACGTTTGACATCATGTTCCGCAAGCTCGCTCATCACGGAAATCTTCGTCAGCGCCGCGCCGACTTCGTCGTGCATATCCTTCGAAATGCGGGCGCGCTCGCGTTCCAACATTGTCCGGCGTTCCAATTCGTTGCGGTACAATTCCGCCGTGTGAAGAAGCGCCGACGTCCGCCGCGCAAGCAGCAAGAGAAGCTGGATGTCTTCCGCGGAATAGATTTTTTCAGACCGTTTCGCGCCGCAAGCGAAAAAACCGACAGCACTTTTGCCGTAAAGAATCGGAACAATGATCTCGGTTCCGGCATGTTCCAGTTCATTATCGCTGCTTGAAAGCTCTCTCAGCGCAAAGGGCTTTCCTTTAAGAACAAATCCGGTGAATTCTTCAGCCGGAGCGTACTGCACCGGCGCTGGAGAAATTGCTGTACCGGAGACGTCGGTGGCCGTGTACGATCTATCGCCGGACTTCAGAAAAAATTCCAATGATTGAAAATGAAAAATGCCGTCAAGTTGTTTTACAATCTCCGTACACAATAAATCGCTTTGATAAATCCCGCCGAGCCGATGCTCAAATTCAAAAGCGGCGGTCGTTGCATTGTAATTTTCCCGATGAAACGTTTTGTCCACTCGTTTCTGGATCACTTCGCGGATAGGGAGAAAAAGCAGTACTGAAACAATAATGCCGGCAGCCTGTGCTGAAATAAAAAATACTGAAACAAAATTTTCCACCAGATAGACGGAAACGAAATAGACAACCGTGACCGAAAGCGTTACGCCTGCATACAGCAGACTTCGCTTGATAAATATTTCAATATCCCACAGACGGTACCGTAACAACGCGAAGGAAAAAGTACTAAGCATAACGATAGCACCGAGCGCCCAGCTGATTTCACCGATATCGGGAAAATACGGCTGTAACGACCAAAGGATATTCGGATAAAAACCGAACACCGTTTCCGGAAGCAATCCAACGACCAGCCCAATTGCGACCCATCGCATTTGATTGTGTGCAACGACTTCCCGGATTGAAAAAAACTTTTTTACCGCTGCGCCCATCGCCGTCAACAGCGTAAAGCCCATCCACGGAAGGGCAATGCGCATTGCCAGCACAACATCGGCGGATCTGTTTTCCGTCGGGCGGCTAATCAAGCGGGCAAAGACAGTGACCAGCGCGGCGCCTGCGAGAAAAGAAATAATATAGAAGAGAGACAGAATAGAAAGGCGGCGTCCGGCTTGAAAATTCCTTTTTTCAGGAAAGAGGAGAAAAAAATGAAACAGCGTTGTTCCGAGAAAGGGAAACGTGAAAACAAAAACAGCAGTGCGAATCAGGGCAAACTGTCCGCCGCTTGCAATCTCGCCGTTTAAACAAATACAAAAGATCTGAGAAAAAACAAAAAAAACCCGTACGGAGGAATCGTCCGGCTTCTTCAAAAAAACAAAAACACCGATAAAGAAAACAACAGCAATAAGAAAATAATACAGCCAGTAAAAAGAAACGTCGCCTGCAAAAATAGAAGCCAGCGTTACAGAAATTGTGCGGCGTGTTCCATTCCGCAGAATTTCGTACTGAACGGTAGAACCGGGCGGAAAAATATCGAGGGAAGAAGTCGAAAAGTAATTAAATGCCTGCCGGCGGTTGATTGCAAGAATCGTATCGCCGGTTTTCAAGCCTGCACGTGCGGCGGGCCCTTCACTGTGTACAGATTCGACTGCAACGGAATCTGCCGCTAACGCCCAGCCCGCTCCGTCGTCAGGAAGAACATGCCAACTATAGAGATAGAGTATGCATTCAAACGCTGCAAGAAGCGTGAACAAAAAATACCGGACCGGTACCCGGCGCAGGCTATGTTTCCGTTCCAATGAATGTTCTTCAGCCATGACATAAAAATATACTTCCCCAAAGCGAACTTATCAACTTATGGAAGAGAAAAGCCGCCATGTGTTCCTGTTTCGGACAGAATTGCACATGACGGCTTTAACGTGCTGAGCGTCAGGCTTGACTAAAACCAAATACCTAATTCCTAAAACCTATTTAATCATCACCATCTTTTTCATCTGAACATTGCCGCCGCTTTCCAAACGGTAATAATAAATCCCGCTCGAAAGTTTCGACCCGTCAAATTCCACTTCATACGTTCCCGGAGATTTTTCTCCATTCACCAGCGTTGCTACTTCCTGGCCAAGTATGTTATAGACTTTCAACGACACATAATTGGTCATTGGTAATTGGTAATTGATTATTGTCGTCGGATTAAACGGATTCGGATAATTCTGCCTGAGTGCAAAACCCGCAGGTACATCGCGCACTGTTTTCACTGCGGTGACAGGTGTTGTAACAGAATAGGTGACCGTGAGTGAAGTAATCTTCACCGTGCCGGAATTCATGGTATCTGCATTCACCTCCAGCTGATGCCCTTCACGCGTGAACCATGAGAAAAAATAACTCGTGTAGCTGTTTGTCAGTGTCGTGCCGAAGTAGTCTTTGTGAACTTCTTTTGTTGTTTGGCGCAGCGCCTGAAACGAACCGATCGGCAGGTTCAGTGTTCCGAAAGCATCAAAGGTTGCGGTTGAAGTGGTTACTTCTGTTGAACCGCCTCCAAAATTGATTGTGTCCGCCGGTGTGGTGGTGACATCTCCCAACTGCATCGGAAAATGAGCGTAAAATTCGGTTGTGTCGTAAACAATCACCGTATCATTCACATGACCGTTATAGGAATGGTGCCAATGCGTCGCTGAGCCAATGTAATAGAGAGAATCATTCGAGAGATTGTAGTATATGTATGTCTGGTATGATGAGGTGGTGTCAGACCAGCTTAGCACTCGTGCATACGCCGCTCCGGAAAAATCTGCGCCGTACGGAGTGGAGGAAGGAAGAAGATTGTCCATTCTTGATGAATCCGTAAAGCTCACAACGGGAATAGTCCATACTTGAGCCGATGTGTTGTTCGCCGTTCCCACATTCATGGTGAAACCTGTATCCGAGGAAACATACGTAAGCTGCGACTTCCCCGCGCCGAAGTAGTTCGGCAGATCGGATGTGGTGAGAGAAATCTGGGAAAAAGCGGCTGTCTGAAAAAGCACTGCCGCCGCAACACTGGAAAGAAATCGTAACGCGTGTTTCATTGAAAAACTCCTTCCTTCAATAAAGTTGAAAAAAACCTTCCACCGCTATTTTCTAAAAAACACAACGCCGAAATTTCATTCCATTGATTCGGGCAGCTGCGATGCACAAACAAAAAAGCCGGCACGTACTTCACATGACGGCTTTGAAAAACGTTGAACACCATGCTGCCTAAAACCAAATACCTGATTCCTAAAACCTATTTAGTTCTCGCTGAAAAATATTCTTTGCGAGAATGTTTGCTTTTTTGCAAAAGCTATTTCGCTGTTTGTAGGTCGAATTTCCAATTCGACTGGGCGAGATGGAATCTCTCCCTACACTTTTTCAGCGAAACCTATTTAATCAGCAACATCTTCTTCATCTGAATTTTGCTGCCGCTTTCCAAACGGTAATAATAAATGCCGCTCGAAAATTTGCTTCCGTCGAACGTTGCGTCGTACGTTCCCGCGTCTTTCACTTCGTTCACCAGCGTCGCTACTTCCTGGCCGAGAATATTATAGACTTTCAATGACACGAATCCGGCGCTGGCAATTGAAAATTGAAAATGGGTCGTCGGATTGAACGGATTCGGATAATTTTGTTCCAGCGCAAACATGCGCGGCGCGTCCACCGCAAGCTCCACTTCCTGTGAATACTTGAATGTGCCGTCGCGGTTGATCTGCTTCAAGCGGTACGCATATCGTCCGGCAGTTATTTTCGTATCCGTGTAGGAATATTCTTTTGGTGAGTTGGTTGTGCCGGCGCCGGAAACGAAGCCAACCTTTGTCCACGGTAGGTCAGACATTCTTGTCTGACTGACAGGCAGGAATGCCTGTCCTACCGTTTTTCTCTCTATTTCCCATCCTGCATTCTCAACTTCTGTTGCGGTTGACCAATGCAATTCTGCTTTGCTGCTGTTAAGCACTGACGCGGTGAATGATGTGAGTTCAACGGGAAGAGGAGTGTCTGTAAAATTAACAGGCGTTACTCCAGAGCTTATACTAAAGCTTCCAAAATAATTTGAAAACGTTGGGTTGTTACCTGTCCCCCCAGTTCCACCGCTCGGAGCCTCAGCAAAATATCCACCGCTATACCCCATCCACATAGTAATATACAAGTTTGAAGGGCTACCAAGATTAGCAAACGTTATTTTCACTTCTCTTGCGTTCGCTGCTGTTGAAACCACTTCATTCCCCGTCGTATTCCCCCACCCTCCACTATAAGCACGAGACTCATTGTAGGATTGCTCGACTTTAATGGTAAAGTTTGCAGTAAATGGAAGTGTAGGGGTAACATTGTTGTAAAGATTTCCAGCTGTAGTGCCTGTTCCACTAGTTGGAGTAGCATTTGGGTCAGTATCTAAATAAATCGTCAACACGTCTGAGCTACCAAAACTTCCGCCTGTGTTGTTCTTAGCTCCTATGTATAATGTAGTCGCATCAAAAGTTATATAATAGTCAGCAGCACCGCTAGTGTATTTTTCTGCCGAATTAAAATCACTTGCAGGGTCTCCTGTAAATGTAACTGTATGGTATGACTGAGAAAACACTAAACTTGTTGCCACAAACAAAAGCAGAACCAACTTCTTCATACAACCTCCGACACTTCATTGTTTCAAAATAAATAGAACTTCCGTAAACCTACCAAAGTTTTTGCTTTTTGTCAAGTTAAAAATGTGCGAAAAAAGCCCTTCCAACAAAAGAAATCGCTTTACAGAGGTAACAAAAAGCTTTTCGCTCTCGGCTATTGGCTTTTCGCACACAGCGAACCGCCAAAAAGCTACTTCTCAAACCGCAGCACAACGAACGTGTCCGGAATAATTGCCGGGCGCGTGCGCGGATGTTCCGGCGTCGGCGCAGGCGCGGGCCCGAATTCCGCCGTTGCAACAAAGAACGCATGCGTCACCGGATCGAGCGCCATCGTCCGCGCGCCGCGCTGTGTTGCCACGGTTTCGAGAACGGAAAATGCTGCCGGAGAATTGTCGCAGCGCACCACCGTCACGGTGCCGTCGCCGCACGACGCGAACGCGCACTGTGCGCCGGCATCGAACGCGCACGCATCAACTCCTTTGCCGATAGGAAGCGCGGCAAGCACGTGCCCGTTTTCCGCGTCGAGCACGATCATCGTATCGTTATGGCATCCGGAAAAAAGCAGATGATGTTCGCTGTCAATCGCCAGCCCCGACGGCGAATCGCCCGGTGAAAGATTCCAGTGCGCAGTCACCGTGAGCGTGCGCGAATCAATGGCGGCGATTTCGCTTTTGTCTTCGAGATTGACATACACATGTCCCTGCCCGTCCGCCGCGGCAGATTCCGGTCTGCCTCCGAGCGCCACGGTGCCGGTAACAATTCCGGAACCGGCATTCACCGCCGTT
>JAJYOI010000038.1 GCA_021796275.1 Bacteroidota bacterium | reverse complement strand
TTCAGTGACCGCTGCCGATTTTGACGGAGATGGAGATATTGATTTAGCTGTGGCAAACGAAGGTTCCAGTACTGTTTCAGTCTTCAAGAATAACGGGGACGGGACATTTGCACCAAAGGTGGATTACACAACGGGAACGTATCCGATTTCAGTGTCCGCTGCCGACTTGGATGGAAACGGTCATATTGATTTAGTTGTGGCAAACTCTAATTCCAATACTGTTTCGGTTTTCAAGAATAACGGGGATGGAACATTTGCGCCCAAAGTAGATTACGCAACGGGAAGCATTCCGTATTCAGTAACCGCAGCCGATTTTGACGGAGACGGAGATATTGATTTGGCGGTGGCAAACCAAGGTTACAATACTATTTCAGTCTTCAAGAATAACGGTGACGGAACGTTTGCAGCGAAAGTGGATTACACAACAGGATACACTCCAACTTCAGTAACCGCAGCCGATTTTGACGGAGATGGCGATATTGATTTGGCTGTGGCAAACGCCGATGCCAACACTGTTTCCGTCTTCAAGAATAACGGAGACGGAACGTTTGCAGCAAAAGCAGATTACGCAACGGGGGTTGTTCCGCATGCAGTGACCGCTGCCGATGTGGATGGAGACGGAGCGATGGATTTAGCGGTGGCAAACTATAATTCCAATACTGTTTCTGTGTTGGCCGGTGTAACTCTCCCCAAAGTTACTTCTGTAACACCGTCGAAGAACGCGCTCAATACTTCGGCATCAACAACAATCCAGCTCACATTCAGTAAGGATGTGAATTCGGCAACACTGATCGCCAACCGCACCATCAACGTCAACGGCTCGCTCGGCGGCTTGGACAGCGGCAGTATCTCATACAACAGCAGCACCAAAACGGCAACATACACTCCGAAGTCGGCGTTCAAGCCGGGAGAGGTTGTAACCGTAACGGCAACAACGGGAATAAAAGACGGAAGCGGCAATGCGTTGTCGCCGTACAGTTGGAGCTTTACAGTACAATCAGGTTCTGCTGATTCCTATGCGACAAGAGTGACTTACGCGGTTGTACGAGTTCCATTTTCAGTGATTGCTGCCGATCTCGATGGAGATGGCAATATTGATTTAGTGGTTGGGTACACCAATAATGATGTACCTGCTGTCTCTGTCTTAAAGAATAACGGAGACGGGACCTTTGCGCCCAAAGTGGATTACACAACGGGAACTACTCCGAGGTCAGTGACTGCTACCGATGTGGACGGAGACGGCCATATTGACTTAGTAGCAGCAAACTACGGATCCAATACTATTTCTGTCTTGAAGAATAACGGAGACGGAACGTTTGCGGCAAAAGTAGATTATGCAACGGGAAGCGGCCCGAATTCCGTTGCCGCTGCCGATTTGGATGGAGACGGTCATATTGATCTGGTGGTTGCAGACAGGAATGCCAATACTATTTCTGTCTTGAAGAATAACGGGAACGGAACCTTTGCGGCGAAAGTGGATTATGCAACGGGAACCAGTCCGTATTCCGTTGCCGCTGCCGACTTGGATGGAGACGGCGATCTTGATTTAGCAGTGGCAAACCAGAATTCCAATACTGTTTCGGTCTTCAAGAATAACGGGGACGGAACATTTGCGGCAAAAGTGGATTATGCAACAGGAACAAGTCCGACTTCCGTTGCCGCTGCCGACTTGGATGGAGACGGTCATATTGATTTAGTTGTGGTAAACTCTAATTCCAATACTGTTTCTGTCTTCAAGAATAACGGGGACGGAACGTTTGCAGCGAAAGTGGATTATGCAATGGGAAGCAATACTTATGCGAATTATGTGACCGTTGCCGATTTGAATGGAGACGGCAAAATGGATTTAGTTGTGTCAGATGCTATTGGTTACATTTCTGTTTTCAAGAATAACGGTGACGGAACCTTTGCGGCGAAAGTGGATTACACATCGGGAGACAATCCGTCTGCAGCAGCCGCTGCCGATCTGAATGGAGACGGAGCGATGGATTTAGTTGTGGCGAACGAGGTCGCCAACACTGTTTCTGTGTTGACCGGTGTAGCCCTCCCCAAAGTTACTTCTGTAACGCCGTCGAAGAACGCGCTCAACATAGCGGCGTCAACTGCAATTCAGCTTATATTTAGCATGGATATGGATTCGGCAACAATGATTGCCGGAAGCACGATCAAGGTGAGGGGTTCGCTTACCGGATGGCACAGCGGAACAATTTTGTACGACAGCAGCACCCGAACGGCAACATACACTCTGAAGTCGGCATTCAAGCCGGGAGAAGTGGTAACCGTAACGGCAACGACCGGGATAAAAGCGAAAAGCGGAACTGTTTTGAAAAATTCTTACAGTTGGAACTTTACAGTACAATCAGGCTCTGCTGATACTTATTCGGCAAAAGCGGATTACACAGCAGGGAAGGGTCCGGAATCGGTGGCTGCTGCCGATTTGGATGGAGACGGCGATATTGATTTAGTGGTGGTGAACTCCGACACACTCACAAATACTGTTTCTGTCTTCAAGAATAACGGTGACGGGACCTTTGCGGCAAAAGCGGATTACACAACGGGGAAAGGTCCGGTTTCAGCGGCTGCTGCCGATTTGAATGGAGACGGTCATATTGATCTGGTGGTTGCAGATCAGAATGCAAATACTATTTCTGTTTTGAAGAATAACGGTGACGGAACCTTTGCGGCAAAAGTGGATTACACAGCGGGAACCCATCCGATTTCTGTGAGCGTTGCCGATTTGGACGGCGACGGCGACCTCGACGTAGCAGTAGTAAACTGGAATTCAAATACTCTTTCTGTCTTCAAGAATAACGGCGACGGAACCTTTGCGGCAAAAGTAGATTACGCGACTGGGACGTATCCGACTTCGGTGACCGCTGCCGATGTGGACGGGGACGGCGATCTTGATTTAATCGTGGCAAACCTCACCTCGAACACAGTCTCTGTCTTCAAGAATAACGGCGACGGAACCTTTGCGGCAAAAGTGGATTACACAACAGGAGCTTATCCAGGTTCAGTGACCGCTGCCGATCTCGATGGAGACGGCAAAATAGATTTAGCTGTGGCAAACCTCAGCTCGAACACTGTTTCTGTTTTCAAGAATAACGGTGACGGAACCTTTGCGGCGAAAGTGGATTACACAACGGGGACGAATAGCGCTCCGAGTTCAGTTACCGCTGCCGATCTGAATGGAGACGGAGCGATGGATTTGGCGGTGGCAGACTATTATACCAATACTGTCTCTGTCTTCAAGAATAACGGTGACGGAACCTTTGCGGCAAAAGTGAATTACAAAACAGGAAGTTATCCGTCTCCGGTAATTGCCGCCGATCTGAATGGAGACGGTGCGATGGATTTAGCGGTGACGAACTTTGGTTCAAATACTGTTTCTGTGATATTATCTCATAAAAAGGTCCCGACATATTCGGATGGAACTCTCGATGCCGGTTTCGGCACAGGCGGGGAGGCAGCGGCAACGTTCGGTGCATTTAATACCGCTAAAGCAGTTGCCATCCAGCCCGACGGAAAGATTGTCGTTGCCGGCGGATCGAACGCGGATTTCGCTCTTGCCCGCTTCACCACAAAAGGTGACACGGATGCGACGTTCGGTGTAAACGGGAAGGTGACGACCGATCTCGGAAGCACAATGGGTCCCGAAGAAGCGCGCGGTGTTGCACTTCAACAGGACGGCAAGATTGTTGCCGCCGGCATTACGGATCAGAATATTGCTCTTGCCCGGTACGACTCCAACGGAACGCTCGATGCGAGCTTCGGAACGGGCGGCAAAGTGGTTACCGATGTCGGCAGCAACAGCGATGACGGCGGCTCTGCGGTCGCCATTCAATCGAACGGAAAGATTGTTGTTGCCGGATACTCGAACAACAATTTTGCAGTTCTCCGGTACAATTCTATGGGAAGCTTGGATGCAAGTTTCGGAACCGGAGGAAAAGTGACGACCGATTTCGGAGGATTTGAGTACGGGTATGGTCTTGCCATCCAAACGGACGGAAAGATCGTTGTCGTCGGCGATGCGGGTCCCGGTTTTGCTGTTGCCCGCTACGACACTAACGGAAGCCTGGACGCGACATTCGGTACAAACGGAAAAGTGAAAACAACCTTCGGCGGGTCGCTTCTCGAGTATGCAACAAGTGTTGCACTCTTGTCGGACGGAAAAATTGTTGTGACCGGATACACAGACAATGGAGCTCATGGGGGAGACGTGGTCGTGGTCTGTTACAATACCGACGGCTCGTTGTATACCGGATTCAACGGCACCGGCAAGGTGGAAACCGACTTCGGCGGCGACGATTATGGCAATGCTCTTGCCATTCAACACGATGACAGGATCATCGTTGTCGGATCTTCCGGGTCACAGCTTCTGGCGGCACGGTACAACACGGATGGGAGCCTGGACAAAACGTTTAACAGTACGGGCAAAGAGCTGATCACGTGGACCGCGAATGCGACCGGCTCGGCTGTTGCACTTCAGCCTGACTACAAGATTGTTATCGCCGCCTCTGTCGCTGGTACCCAAGGTACTCACATGGGGGTGATGCGATTATCCGATAAAGCTGATGTTTCGGTCGTGGCGACAAGTTCCCATGCGGTACCGACGACGTATAAGTTAGCGCAGAATTATCCGAACCCATTTAACCCGACGACCACGATTATGTATGAGCTGCCGGTGCAATCGCGCGTGCTGTTAGAAGTGTACGACATACTCGGCAGGCGTGTGAAGACGCTGGTGAATGAAGAGAAGCCGGCAGGAGAATACAGTGTGGTGTTTAACGGAGAAAGCTTGGCAAGCGGGGTCTATATTTATAGAATAAGAGCTGACAAATACACTTCGGTGAAAAAGCTCTTATTAGAGAAGTAAGTCTGTTGTTGTGCAGGGGTTCGGGAAACCGAACCCCTGTATGTTTTATGTGTGGCGGAAGGGGAGAAAAATCTTCATTCTTATTGGGCGGCAGCTTCGATTTTCTCGTTGTGCTTCACACCAATTTTTGTTACAATAGTGGTGCTCAAATTTCATTGACGTCGGAGGAATCTATGGTTTCGTCGAAACTGAATGAACTCAACGCACGAAAAGAACAAGCACTGCTTGGCGGCGGAGAACACCGCATTGCCGAACAACATAAAAAAGGAAAGCTCTCAGCACGGGAACGGCTTCAGCTTTTGCTCGATGAAGGTTCGTTCGAAGAGATCGGAATGCTGGTCACACACCGGTCTCACGATTTCGGATTGGAGAAGCAAAAATTTTTGGGAGACGGTGTTGTTACCGGGCACGGAACGATCAACAGACGCGAAGTTTTTGTGTACAGCCAGGATTTTACTGTCTTTGGCGGTTCGCTTTCGGAGACGCACGCGGAAAAAATCTGCAAGATCATGGACCTTGCAATGAAAGTCGGCGTGCCGGTCATCGGCTTAAACGATTCCGGCGGCGCGAGAATTCAGGAAGGCGTGGTGAGCCTCGGCGGCTATGCCGATATTTTTTTGCGCAACACGCTCGCCTCGGGAGTTGTTCCTCAGATTTCTGCCGTGATGGGACCGTGCGCGGGCGGCGCAGTCTATTCTCCCGCCATCACCGACTTTATTTTTATGGTGAAGAACAAGAGCTACATGTTTGTCACGGGACCCAATGTCGTCAAAACAGTGACGCATGAAGATGTTTCGTTCGAAGATTTGGGCGGCGCGATGACGCACGCCACGAAAAGCGGCGTCGCTCACTTCGCATGTGACAATGAAATTGAATGCATCAATCAAATTAAAAAACTTCTTTCATTTCTTCCATCGAACAACATGGACGATCCGCCGCATGTTGAGCCGCGCGACGTAGCCAGCCGGCGGGAAGAAAAGTTGAATTCCATCATTCCCGACAATCCGAACAAGCCGTATGACATGAAAGGAATTATCCACGCCATTGTTGACGATGCGGATTTTTTTGAAGTGCATGAGCACTTTGCACAGAATATCATCGTCGGCTTTGCGCGGATGAACGGACGCTCTGTTGGCGTTGTGGCAAACCAGCCGGCATCGCTCGCCGGCGTGCTCGATATTGATTCCTCGATTAAAGGTGCGCGCTTCGTACGATTCTGCGATGCGTTCAATATTCCGCTTGTAGTGTTGGAAGATGTTCCGGGATTTTTGCCGGGGACGGTTCAGGAATGGGGCGGCATTATCCGCAACGGCGCAAAATTATTGTACGCGTTTTGTGAAGCAACAGTTCCGAAAGTCACAGTCATTACGCGGAAAGCGTACGGCGGCGCGTACGATGTAATGAATTCAAAACACATTCGCGGCGATATCAATTTTGCCTGGCCCACCGCGGAAATTGCCGTGATGGGCCCGAAAGGTGCGGTGGAAATTATTTTCAAGAAAGAAATTGAAAAATCGGACGACAAGGCGGCGGCGGTCAAGAAAAAAGAAGAAGAGTTCCGCGAAAAATTCGCGACGCCGTACATTGCCGCCGAGCGCGGTTATATTGATGATGTGATCGAGCCGGCAGAGACGCGTCTGCGTCTTATCCGCGCTCTGGAAATGCTCGATACAAAAGTGGATCATAATCCGAAGAAGAAACACGGCAACATTCCGCTCTGAGCATTTTTTCGGAAGAATATCTTTCTCCGCAACTTTTTTGACGGAGATGTCGTAAACATCCGCGCCGGTTTTTTATCATCATTGTTCTGTAGAAAAGATGCAGAACTTATTTCTTAACAATTTTTAAAGGCATGCTTCATGAAAAAAATATTTTTTCCCATTGCAGTAGCGGTCTGCGTGTGTGCCGCACAGTCGGTCGTTGCTCAAACTCAGACGTATCACGGGCTTGACCCAAAAAATCTTGACACCACAGTAAGTCCGTGCAAAGATTTTTATGAATTTGCAAACGGCGGCTGGCTGAAAGCGAATCCGATTCCTCCTGAATACAGCCGCTGGGGAAGTTTTGAAGAGCTTGCTGAGCGTAACAATGTGCAGCTTCATGAAATTCTTGACGAAGCCGCGGGCAATACTTTTGCACCGAAAGGCAGTATTGAGCAGAAAGTCGGCGATTTCTATTTCAGCGGAATGGATTCTGCGGGAATTGAAGAACAAGGTGTGAAACCGCTCGCTCCGTATTTCAGACGTATCGCCGCCATCAAAAATGTTCATGATCTGGAGGCTGAAATTGCGCGCATGCACAACGAAGGAACAAGCGTTGTGTTCAATTTTTTCGGCGATCAGGATGCGAAGAACAGCACACAGGTCATCGCTCAGGTGTATCAAGGCGGATTGGGATTACCGGACCGCGACTATTACTTGAAACAGGATGACCGGTCGAAGAAAATACGCGATGAATATGCCGCGCATGTTGCAAAAATGTTTTCGCTCCTCGGCGATGATGAGAAGACTGCCGCTCGCGAAGCAGAAACAGTGATGGCGATGGAAACGCAGCTTGCAAAAGCTTCGATGACGCGCGTTCAGCAGCGCGACCCGAACGCCATTTACCATAAGATGTCGATTAAAAAACTCCAATCATTGACGCCGAATTTTTCGTGGACAAAATATTTTGACGGCATTCATCTTGCCAGCCGCGGTGATGTCAATGTCGGTCAGCCCGATTTTGTGAAAGAAGTCAATGCAATGCTGAAGGCAGTGCCGGTTGCAGATTGGAAAGTCTATCTGCGGTGGCATCTCATTCATGATGCGGCATCATATCTCAGCTCGCCGTTTGTCAATGAAAGTTTTCATTTTTACGGAACAGAGTTGAACGGAACCAAGCAGTTGAAACCGCGATGGAAACGCGTTCTTGGCGCGACAGATAATAATCTTGGAATGGCGCTTGGACAATTGTACGTTGCAAAATATTTTCCACCTGAAGCGAAAGCGCGTGCGCTCGAAATGGTTCACAATCTCATTGCAGCATTGCGTGAACACATCAACGATGCCGCATGGATGAGCGACACGACAAAGAAGCAGGCGCTGCATAAGCTGGATGCGTTCACGGTGAAAATCGGTTACCCGGATAAATGGCGTGATTATTCTTCGCTCGACATTGACCGCGGACCGTACGTGTTGAACGCGATCCGGGCGAGCGAGTTTGACTTCCGTCGTACGATCAACAAAATCGGCAAGCCGGTTGACCGCACTGAATGGGGCATGACGCCGCCGACGGTGAATGCGTATTACAATCCGATGATGAACGAAATTGTATTCCCCGCAGGAATTTTACAACCGCCGTTTTTTGATTTTCAGGCTGACGATGCTGTGAACTACGGCGGCATGGGCTCGGTCATCGGACACGAGATGACGCACGGCTTTGATGACGAGGGCCGCCAATTTGACGCCAATGGAAATCTGAAAGATTGGTGGACGCCGACAGACAAGGAGCAATTCAAAGAGCGGGCAGCACAGGTTGAAAAACAATTCGATAATTATATTCCTATCGACACATTACATATCAACGGCAAGCTGACGCTCGGAGAAAATATTGCCGATCTCGGCGGATTGAATGTTGCGTACACTGCGTTGGAAACCGCGCTGAAAGGAAAGCCGCGTCCTTTGATTGACGGCTTCACGCCTGAGCAGCGTTTCTTCCTTGCGTGGGCGCAAATCTGGCGGAATAATGTTCGCCCGGAAAATGTGCGGCTGCGGCTGAATGTTGATCCGCATTCGCCGGGAGAATTCCGTGCCATTGGACCTATCTCAAATATGCCGGAATTCTATGAAGCCTTTCATTGCAAGGAAGGCGACGCGATGATGCGTGCGGCGAATGTTCGTGCAAAGATCTGGTAAATAAGTTCACTGCAATTTTTTTTGAAAGCCCCGTTATGCGGGGCTTTTTTATTTTCAGTCTGTCGGGAATTCCGGCATGCGTGTCGTGAATTCCTCCACGATATTTTTCCTCTCATGAAGTAAATCCCGGCTTCGCTTTACAATCAATTGAATCTTATTCGTTTTTCAGTTTTGACGATTGGACAGATGTGGCACACCATTTGCCGTTTCTGATGACAACGACGAGGCATGAATATTCGGAAAGGAAAAATGGATCGCCTCGTCATACAAAAAATGATAAAGGAGGCTAACCGTGTTTAATTTTAACGATCCCGATACATTTTGGCTTAATGTGACGAACATCGCATTGGCTGTCGTTACACTGATCTGTTGCGCCGTTGTAGCGCGAAGCGTCTATCAGGAAATTCGGGTGAGGCTTCGCAAACGTGCGCATGCGTTTGCTGTCGATGACGATCATGCATTCATTGTTCCGGAATTAGGATTAACAATGGCGGATGGCGGTGAAAGAGTTGACCGCCCCAACGTTTCCGGAAAAACTGCTGCGCCGCCCCATGACGATGAGCCGAATATCATCAGAGCAGAAAATTAATTTATTTCTGCATGAGGGCGGTTTCATTGATCGTAATTCAAGTTGTTCAAACGATTTCGGAATATCCTTTTTGAGATCGGAGGAATAGATGCGGTGCCCGTTTCTTAGAGAGGCTCAGGTAAAATCTTGTCAGGCTTCAGCGTTCAGAAAGATGATCGTTCGAAGTGCGGACGATGTGAGTCATGAAAAGTGCTCAACGTCGGAATACATGTCTTGTCCGGCAGCAAAACAGTTGCACGAGGAAATTCCGAATAGAGAACGCTGCCCGTTTTTACAGGAGTCGCTGATGCAGTACTGTTCGGCGGCTCCTGTTCCGAAATATATTCCATACAGTGAGTCGCTGCTATCGCGTTGCGGGAATGACAGTCATCGCTATTGCGAAGTCTTTCTCGGACTTGCGCAGCCGGAATCTGCCGGCACGAACAATTCAACGTCGTGCGCCGTCGTCAGCCAAACGTGCGAACGTGAAAACGGTTCATGGGTGGAAGGAATTTTTGTTCCGTCATCTCTGGCGTTTTCCTCCAACCATCTCTGGCTTGATCTCAGTGAAGACGGCTACTGCTGCATTGGCATAGATGCTTTTCTTTCAAGAGTTTTGGGAAGAGCCGAACGTGTAAGTTTCGCGACCGTGCGGGGCAGAGTGATGCCCGCCGCCGTTTTAAGTGTGCAGGGCATTGATCTTCAGGTGGTTTTCCCGCTTACTATTATTCTGACAAAAGTGAACACATATCTTCGTGTGAATTCTGAACATCTGACAGGCAAACCGTACAACCGCGGCTGGTTGTTTGAAGGAATCCTACCAAAGTCTGCGGAAAATGAAAAACGATGCAGCGACGAATTTGTGCGGGGAAATATTGCTGTTGAATGGATGGCGGACGAAGTGAGGCGGCTGTCGGAATTTGTTCATGAACATTTCATACCGGCAAGAGATACTCTCGGCGCAGTGATGAACGATGGCGGTGTCTTTTGTGAAAACCTCGCAAAACATTTGACGCGCGAAGAACTGTTACACTTGTTCAACGAATTTTTTTCGCCATACATAAGTCGGAGGTAGCCGGTGAAGTTTCATGCTTCTTTATCTTTTCTTTCCGGATTCGCTGTGATGATTATTGTCGGCTGGATTGTTTTTCCATGGTTATTGTATTCGACGAAGGAGCAGCCGATTCAATTCAGTCACAAAGTGCATACCGGCGAGACGGTTGGGCTTTCGTGCGAGGAGTGCCATGCAGTCGGCGAAGACGGGCGCTTCACCGGAATTCCGCCGCTTGAAAAATGCGCCGGATGCCATTCCGCGCAACTTGGGACAACAGCGGATGAAAAGAAATTGGTAGAAGATTATGTGGTCCCGAACCGGGAAATTCCGTGGCTTGTGTATGCGCGTCAGCCGGAGAATGTTTATTTCTCTCACGCTCAGCATGTGAAGATCGCCAAGATCGAATGCGAGCGATGTCACGGCACACATGGTTCGAGTGACCGCTTGCGCCCGTATCAGGAAAACCGAATCAGTGGATACAGCCGGGATATTTCAGGCGCATTGACGGTGCGTGTTTCGTCAGATTCTCAAGAAGAAATGAAAATGGATGACTGTGCGAAATGCCACAGTGAACGCGGCGTGTACGATAGTTGTCTCAAATGTCATAAATAAAAATTATGGATAAAATTTCTCGACGTGCTCTTTTGAAATTTGCCGGCGGCTCGGTTGTTGGATTCCTGTTTTCACCGATGCCATGGAAATTGCTCGACGATACTGCGAAATGGTCGCAGAATTGGTCATGGATTCCGAAACCGCCGCAAGGCGCAATCACGATAAAATATAACACCTGCACGCTATGTCAGGCAGGCTGCGGCGTACGAGTGCGCTGCGTCGGTGATCGGCCGGTTGCATTGACTGGAGTTCACGATCATCCGATCAGCTTCGGAGCGATGTGTCCAGCGGGCATTGTCGGACATCATTTGCCTTATCACCCTGCGCGTGTAACTCAGCCGTTGAAACTTACCGAACACGCCGGCAGCGTTGATCAATATCCGCTTCAGCCCGATGAACTGATGAACGATCTTGCGAAAGTTATTGGTGAAGCACATTCCTCCGGCACGTCTGTCGTTTTTGTTGACGGACAGCCGAATCGGTACGTGTCGCAACTGTATCGTCAGTTGATTGATTCATTGCCGAATGGAATCTATGCCGTGTCGCCTCACGGCGATGCGGTGAGTGCTGCGCTTCAGACAATGTCGGAACGTCCGTCCGGAATGTTGGGGTATGATCTGGAGCATGCGCGGACGATCATCAATTTTCGCGCGCCGTTGATGGACGGATGGGGAACGCCGGGCCGCATTGGACAAATTATCAAGCAGCAGAAAAAAGTCGGCGTGTCGGAGAGACTGAAGATCATTCATGTTGAAACGCGGTATTCACGCGCCGCTGCAATGTCAGACGAATGGATTCCGGTTAATCCGGGTGCCGATGTTTTTTTCGCACTGGGGCTGGCTCATGTTATTGTTCGTGAGAAACTTTACGCATCAGCGGTAAGGAAAACCGCCGATTTTGATGATGCCGGAATTTCTTTTGTAAAATTTGTGAGAGAATTTTCTCCGGACGTTGTTGCGCCAGTGACAGGTATTAGCGCTGACAAAATTACCCGGACAACTCGGGAACTTGCCCGCCACACGCCGGCCGTTGTTGTTGGCGGAACTATGAGCGATGAAGAAGCAATGGTTCTTGCACAATTGAATCTTCTTCTCGGCAGCGTCGGAAAAACTGGAGGCGTTGTTGCGCGGCGCAGTCTTCCGGAGATAATGACTGACCGCCGCGAACGCAGTGCAGCGAAAACTATCGCGCAGATTCCGGACGGCTCGGTTCATCTTCTCATCGTGGATGAATCGGCGGCTGCTGCAATCCCGTGGCAAATTCTTGAAAAGAAGCTCGCTTCGGAAAAGAGTGTCGTTGTCAGCATTGCATCTCACCTTGTCGGTCAAACAAAATGCGCGAATTATGTCGTGCCGTCGCCGACATATCTTGAATCGTTGCGCGATGTGCATTCGCCGGAAGGCTCAGTGTTTGCATCGCTCAGTGTTTCCTCACCGTTGATAAAAGTTCCCGCCGGCGTGATTGAGCCGGCGTCATTTTTGCAGAAGCTCGCAGCGGCAGCCGGCGTTCCCGCATCGCCGTCCATTTCTTCTCCTGAAGATTTATTGAAGAAACACGTCGATGCGCTGTACCGGTCGAGGCGCGGGCACGTATTTGTTTATGCGAACAAAGAAACCGTTGACATCTCGAAGATTGAATCATCCGAACAACTTTGGAAATTGTTGGTTGACGGCGGCGTGTGGATTGATACTTCCGCTGAACCGGCGCAGCGGCTTCTGTTTTTCGGACATAGGAAAGAAAATTACGCACGGATGAAAACGTTCATTGAAGAAAGAAAGCAATCCGCCGGCAAACGAACGGGCGGCTTTCCTTTGGCATTGATGCCGTTTCGAGCTTGCGGGGATGTCGGAGAAATATCTCCGCTGATGACCAAGCTGTATCAGGAATCAGGTTTGCGTGCAATGTCAAACCGCGCCATGATTAATCCGGGAACCGGAGCGATGTTCAATCTTATTGATGGCGCGCCGGCAATTGTAAGCACACAGAAAGGAAAGATGAAGGTTGACGTGCGTTTCGATGAATCGGTAATGCCTTCTGTGCTGTTTGTCTCCGCCGGACCGGATAAAGCGTGCTTCAATCATTCAACAGCGGCAAAGGAAGAAAACATTCTTTTACTCTGTGAGTGCGATACCGATTCTTTGCATTGTGCAACACCTGCAAACATTCAGAAGGCGTGACGGCGATGACAGCTCAGAAAAATTCCCGATATGGAATGGTGATTGATCTCGATGCATGCACCGGTTGCGGTGCCTGCATGGTTGCCTGCGCAGTGGAAAATAATATTCCGCCGGCGCCTGAATCTGCGAACGAACGAACCGGTATTACGTGGATGCGCGTTTACAAGGTGCTCAACGGCAAATCGTTTCCCGATACTCAGGCGGTGTTTGTGCCGATGATGTGTCAGCAGTGTGAACATCATACTCCGTGCATTTCTGTATGCCCGCAGAAAGCGGTGGAGCTTGATGAGGAAAGCGGCATCGTTGCTCAAATTCCAGTGCGATGCCTTGGATGCCGATACTGCATGACTGCGTGTCCTTATCACGCGCGGTATTTTAACTGGTGGGATCCGGTGTGGCCCAAAGGAATGGAGCAGACACTGAACCCCGACGTTGCTCCGCGCATGCGCGGTGTGGTTGAAAAATGCAATTTCTGCCACGGACGATTGCAGGCGGCAAAAGCGAAAGCGGCGGCTGAAGGGCGGATTGAGATTCGTCCGGAGGAATACCAGCCGGCGTGCAGCGATGCATGTCCCACGAACGCAATCGTGTTCGGCGATTTGAATGATGAACAGAGCGAGGTTTCACGAATGGCACATCAAAAAGATTCTTTCCGCCTGCTCGAAACGCTTGGCTCGGAACCGAAAGTATATTTTCAGTCGGAACGGCCGTGGGTACATCATATTGCAGAACAGGATTTTGCATCGCCGGAGAAGGAGACCGTTCATGGATAAACAGTACATCATTCGCGGTGTTCAACGCAGCTCATTCCGGAAATTTATTGCATGGATGATTCCCTGGGCGGGGCTTCTCATCTTTGGCGTCTATGCAATTTATCTTTGCCTCGCAAAAGGATTGAACCAAACAAATATGGACAACCGGTTTGCATTCGGCGTGTGGATTTTTCTTGATCTCACGGTGATCGCACTTGGCGCGGGAGCGTTCTTCACCGGATTTCTTCTGTATATTTTGAAGAAAAAAGAACTACATGCCGTCATCAACAGCGCGGTTGTCATCGGGTTCATTTGCTACAGCGGCGCAGTCGGTGTGTTGATGGTTGATGTCGGTCAGCCGCTGCGCGCGTGGTTCACCTTCTGGCATCCCAACGTTCATTCGATGCTGACCGAAGTGACATTCTGTATTACCTGTTACCTTACCGTGCTGGCAATAGAATATGTGCCGGTCATTTTAAAAAACCGCAAACTCCGCGAAATCCCTTCCATGCTTGTGTTTGAACATGAACTGCACAAGCTTGTTTTTGTTTTAGCAGCGGTGGGAACATTTCTTTCATTTTTCCACCAAGGATCGCTTGGCGGATTGTACGGCGTCTTGCGCGGCCGCCCGTTCGCATTTCGTGAAGGCATTGCGATCTGGCCTTCGACATTTTTTCTTTTCATACTTTCCGCTGCCGCTGTGGGGCCAAGCTTCATTCTGTTAACGACGTGGCTTGTGTCGAAGATTTCAAAGAAGAGGCTTGTGAAAAAGAATGTGCTGATGCTGCTCGGGAAAATATCCGGCGCACTGTTAATTGTGTATGTCCTTTTGAAAACAATCGACACGCTCGTGTGGATCAACAGCACGTCACCCGCGGTCGGATTTCCTGCGTACGAATTTTATTCCCGCAAGCCGTTCGGCACATGGATATTGTTTACGGAAATTGTTGTCTTCGGACTTCTGCCGGCGCTCGTTTTGCTCAGCGGGCGGATGCGGGCGCATGTCGGCTTGCTTGTGACAGCCGCGGCGTTTGCATGCACGGGCGTTGCGTTAAATCGTTTTGTAATGACAATTCAAACACTGGCTTTGCCGACATTACCGTTCGATCCTTTCTTGTCGTACATGCCAAGCTGGCAGGAAGTCGGCGCGTTTCTTGCGGTAATTGCGTACGGTGTGTTGGTGTATTCTCTTTCATTCCGTTATCTCGTTCTCTTTCCACAGGAAAGAGAATTGAGCAACGGGTGACCCATTAAATGTGGAGGTGTTCTATGTTTCCATGGGTGTACGGTTTCACGTGGGATGCAGGCAGCATTGTTTTTCTCGGAGCGTTCTTCACAGTTCTTGCGGTGCTCGTTGCGACACTGATGAAAGCAACGCTGCGCGCAGTGAATGATGTGAAGCTGGAACGGACGGAGTGTATCCGCTGGAAATCCGACTTTCACGATCTTCCGGCGGCGGCAAAAAAGTGCCGGCACGAATTCACCGGTGAATTCGCGCACCGCACGTGCGATAATAATTTTGATTGCCGTGACTGTGCAACGCATGCAAAACTGATGAGCGAACATCCGCTTGTCGTACCGGAGAACGCGGAAGATGTTGTGTACGGTTTCACAATGCCGCTCGATCGCATGTATCACCGGGGACACACATGGGTACGCCGGGAAGAGGACGGAAGCTTCACTATTGGGCTTGATGATTTTGCATCGCGGCTTATCGGCGTGCCGGAACAAATTGAATTGCCGCCGGCGGGAACCCGCCTGCGCGTGAACGGCACGGCATGGAATGTGAAAAAACAAGGCGCCGCCGTACGCATTCTTTCACCTGTTGAAGGCGAAGTGATTGAAGCCGGCGATCCGCAGCGCGGGTGGTTTCTTCGTGTGAAGCCGCTTGAAGAAAAACCGAATCTCCGAAATTTGCTGCGCGGCGCGGAAATTCGTCCGTGGATGCTGCGTGAAATGGAACGGTTTCAGGGATTGCTTGCAACCGAAGGCGCCGGAATTGCGCTTGCCGACGGCGGCGTGCCGGTGAATGATTTTTCCAAAGCATATCCGCGGGCGGATTGGGATACAGTGATGGGAGAAATGCTTCTGGAACCGTAGTCCAGAGTTGAGTAGTGTTACAGTTTGAAAAACAAAGCCATAGTGAGCGGGCCCCGTTCTGCCTGCCGGCAGGCAGAAGGGATGCGTTGAGCTATTCCGCTCAAGACTGATCAGCTTCTTGCTGAGAATCCTTCGAACCGCCCTACAACACGCGGATAGTCTGCAAAAAGAGCTTCTTGAAACCCCCGCATCTTTCCCATTCGTGCAATAGAAACTCACTCCATTCCGAAAAACCTGAAATTTCCCATCTTCGTTGCACCATAAAATCGGCACTATTGAGCGGATTTTAAGACAATCTCCACGGCACATTTATTGAGGTTGTTCTTAGACACCTCCGGCTGCACGGAGGCTCTCATCGTGTTGGCAATGCAATCTCACACCATTGTTTTTCCTTTCAAAAAGTTCTCACATCACATCTCAAAAATTCTCAGACATAGTCTGATCAGCCTTTGGCTGAAATGAAAGGAGTATCCTTCAATGGAAACCACAACCAAAGTTCGAAACCCCGTGGGGGATGTTGTCGTTCAGGCGAATCCGTACGATGCCGCGCTGAAAAATTTCGACATGGCGGCGGATCAGCTTGAACTTGATTACGACATTCGAATGATGATACGAAATCCGGAACGGGCGCTGACCGTTAATGTTCCGGTACGCATGAGCAACGGAAGGATCGAATCGTTTGTCGGACATCGCGTTCAATATAACACCGCACGCGGTCCGGCAAAAGGCGGTATTCGTTTTCATCCGAACGTGACGCTTGATGAGGTGAAAGCGCTTGCGTGCTGGATGACGTGGAAATGTGCAATCGTCAACATTCCGTTCGGTGGAGCGAAAGGTGGAGTTGCGTGCGATCCTAAAAAAATGTCAATGCAGGAACTTGAACACCTCACGCGCCGATACACAAGCGGCATTTTGCCCCTCATCGGTCCGGCAATGGATATTCCTGCACCGGATGTCTATACCAATCCGCAGACGATGGCGTGGATCATGGACACGTACAGTATGATGAAAGGATATTCTGTGACCGGCGTTGTGACAGGGAAACCGGTGAGCCTCGGCGGATCGCTTGGAAGAAACGAAGCGACCGGGCGCGGGGTGTTTTACACAATTCAAAGCGCCGCCGATGTTCTCAATATTCCGATGAAAGGAGCGAAAGTCGTTGTTCAAGGATTTGGGAACGCAGGCTCGATCGCCGCTCATTTGCTTGACAGTGCAAAAAATTATGTCATTGCGGTGAGCGATTCCACCGGCTGCATTTATAACAAGAACGGCCTTGACATTCCGAAACTGATCATGCACAAATCGCGCACCGGAACCGTTGTTGGTTTTCCTAACTCCGAACAAATAACTCCTGATGAACTCATTGCAACCCGATGCGATATTTTTGTTCCTGCTGCGCTTGAAAATTCTATCACGCCGGAAAACGCCCGCAAAGTTGATACAAAAATTATTGCCGAAGCGGCAAACGGGCCGATCACGCCGGACGCCGATGCAATTCTGTTTGAAAAAGGCGTCTTCATCATTCCGGATATTCTCTGCAACGCCGGCGGAGTGACCGTTTCCTATTTTGAATGGGCGCAGGATGAGTCTCATGTTTTTTGGGATGAGAATGAAGTCTATGCCCGTCTCGAAAAAATAATGAAGACGAGTTTTGCGGACGTGATGAAGATTCAGCGCGACCGCAAAGTGAATATGCGGGTTGCGGCAAACATGCTCGGCATCAGCAGAGTTGCTGAGGCGACGCGGCTGCGCGGTTTGTATCCGTAAGGCATCGCTCAAAGATAATTTCTCTCACGCAAAGACGCGAAGACGTTGAGGAAAAATCTAAAAATTAATTCTTTGCACCTTTGCGGCTTTGCGTGGAAATTTGTTTTTTGAAATCCCATTCAAGGAACGAATCTTATGAAGCCACACGATCACGATCTGGTATGCGAAAAGATTCAGCTTGAGTTTGAAACAACGTCTCCTTACAACTCTCTCGGCGAAGTGCCAAATACGTTCGATGCCGGGACAAATTCATTCGAGTGGAGAAAGTACGATTTTATTGAGTATGCTCTTATGCCTCGAACAATGAAAAGCTCTTCCGTTCTAGTTGATCTGTATGTTTTAGCTGACGAGGATGACCTCGACGATATTAATCTTGCCGATTATTGCACGAAGTTTCTCCACGAGCACATCTTCACGAAGTGGAAGAATCTGAAGAATGTACGGCTTTCAACGCCGATTGAGGCGGAGGCGTTTGATGAAGAGTGAAGCAACGATGATCTTTGTGAAACTTATTGGAGGATAAACTTATGAGGGCTTTAGCGCTGGTATTATTTTTATTTTCCTCCCTTGCTTATTCACAGCTAATTAACCTAAGCGATAATCTCTCCTCGTCAGTGAACCCTTACATTGTTTCCAATAAAAATGTTGTATATGTTCTCTGGGAAGACAACAACAATGGCAGGGTGAGCCTTTCATACAAAAATTATTCTGCAGGAAATTGGTCTGCCTCTAAAAAAATGATTACTTCGGATAGTATTCACCTGTCTTCCGTTTGTATTGAAGATTCGGATATTGTTCATGTCCTATGGATTGCTGGAACCGGAAAAAATAGCAGGCTAATGTACGGGAGATTTGTCGAGGCGGAGTTTGTTGATTCGGCAAAAATTTTTCAGGATGATAGTTCTGAAGTGATATTCAGTTCTTGCTTCTACGATAAATCAACAGGGCGAGTTCATATTTCATGGGATGTACGTGCAAGCGATAGCTTTTATACTTATTATTCCTATAAAGAAAAAAACGAAGATTGGCCAGCTCAACAGGTTGTTACAACAAGTAGTGGTCATTATGGTAATCCTCGTGCTCAGCTCGTGAAAGATAAAGAAGGTATTATCTGTTTATGGCATGGTGATAGCGGAGACACCACTGCTCTTTTCATGAAAAGAAAACTAGCCGATAGTTGGATTAGTGGGAGTAATTTACCAAGTCAGTACTACGAAGGTAGCGATTTTGTTGCCCAAAATGATAACAGTTTGAATGTTTATGTTGTTTATCATTCAGCTCTGTTAACCTGCCCTTGTAATGGTCTGAGGTATTCACTGTGGGATGGTAGTCAATGGAGCCAGCCAGAAGGAGTGCCGGTAGATAACGAACATAATAAGTATGTAGAAAAGAATAATCCGAGTCTATATTTCTCAAAAAACAACTCGCTAATAGTTGCTTGGGAACAGGATGTTTATAATGACTACACGTTAGATTTTGTTTATCGAATTATTGGAACTGCTGTAAAAACGGATACAGGTTGGCATGTCAACGCTAATATCAAATTAGCTCGAATGCCAGCGCAGCCAGCGATTATTGTTGACAGTAGTAACTTTATCAATTACGTCTGGCAAGATTCTGTTAGTGGTAATTATGACATTTATTTTTACAAAACGTCTTTGCTCACTCCTGTTATGATAAATAATCCGCCTTCATTTGAACAATTTTCGTTGCGCCAAAACTACCCCAATCCGTTCAATCCATCAACAAAAATTGAATTCGAATTACCAACAACGAATTATATTACTTTGAAAGTTTTCGATCTTCTCGGACGAGAAATTGCAACGCTCGTACATGAGCGAGTTACTGCAGGAATACACAGCGTGGAGTGGAATGCTTCACAAACACCGAGCGGAATTTACTTTTATCGCTTGCAAGCGGGAACTTTTACAGAAACGAAGAAGCTTATTCTGCTCCGGTAGGTTTTGCTAGATATTCTTTTAAAGGCGATGTTGTTTTTTCGAAAGCGAAAACAGCATCGCCTTCTTTTTTTTGCGATTGCATACTCCCGCGTAATTTTGTAACTTTTTCTCACCAGTTCGTTCTTCCCAAAAGTATTTTTCAAAAAGGAGAATGCCATGTTTGCCAAAATTAGCGCAGCAGTAATTATACTATTGTTAATTTTTCATGTTACCAGCTTCGCACAACGATCCGATGCGGCGGTGGTTGTCTATCAAAGCACGCTGAACGGATTTCTTGCCGCTGTCGGACCGGTTTCGGGAACGGATGATTTCAACGTGCTTGGCATGAAGGGAAAATACCGGTGGACGGTGAAAAATCCACGGATAGAAATCAAACCGGATCGTGCGCAATTGATTGGTGACGCAGATGTGAAAGTCGGCCCCATTGCGTATGGCACAATGGTAGCCGGAGATGTTGCCGTGAATTACAATCAACAATCAAATCGGATTTCGGTAAAGGTGCTCAGGGCATCCTTTGAAATCTACACGAAAATCTTTGGCAAGAAGATACATATTACAGATGTGGACATCTCGAAATATTATCGTCCCGAATTTGAGTTTGCCGGTCCCCAGCCAATGCAGCCGAGCGTCACCGTCAATCTGCCGAATGGAGCGACAAAAACAATCTTCATCACACCGGTGAATCAAAACTTGAAATTGGAAGAAAAACCGAATTGTCGTCACGTCAGATCTTCAGTTTACGGATCATCAATAGAAAAATAGCGGCGAAAAAGTTTTCTCCGGCATTGATTGACCACCGATA
Source organism: Bacteroidota bacterium (assembly GCA_021796275.1). Taxonomy (GTDB): domain Bacteria; phylum Bacteroidota; class Ignavibacteria; order UBA10030; family UBA8401; genus JAJYOI01. Next base: position 10,456 of record JAJYOI010000038.1, on the reverse strand, counting down.
AATATGTACATTTCTACGCCGATATAATTTTTTGTGAAAGATATTTGTTCAGCCACGAGCTTGGAGTGATGGATCGTTGGATTACTGGATTTTTTTTCCCATCCATCCATTCATCCACTAATCCATTCTCCTCGTGACTGAACGGCCACATTAAAAGGTTAGCCATGAAAACAATCAATCAACTTTACATAATGGTGTTTTTTTTGATTCTTTCAACGCTTGCGGTTCATGCGGGCGATCTCAAAGGTACAGTTAAATTTTCCGGCAAAGCCCCCGCACTGCGGGAAATCAAAATGGAGGGGGACCGCAATTGCGCACAGATGCATCACGGACCGGTCTATTCCGAAGACGTAATTGTGAATAAAAACGGAACGCTGAAAAACGTCTTCGTCTATCTGAAAGAAGGAGTAAAGGGAAAATATTCGGCGCCGTCAACGCCGGTGGTGCTCGCGCAGGAAGGATGCATGTACCATCCGCATATTTTCGGAATGCAGGTTGGGCAAACGCTGGAAATTGTCAACGACGATCCGACCTTGCACAATATTCACGCTCTGCCGAAGGAGAATACTCCGTTCAATGTCGGCCAGCCGCTGAAAGGAATGAAGACGGCAAAATCGTTCGACAAGCCTGAGGTGATGGTAAAATTTAAATGCGACGTGCATAATTGGATGAGCGCATATTGCGGCGTGCTTGATCATCCGTTCTTTGCCGTGTCGGATGAGAATGGAAATTTCGATATTAAAAATGTTCCACCCGGAACGTATACTGTAGAAACGTGGCATGAGAAATACGGCGTGCAGGATATGAAAGTTACAGTAACGGCGAAAGGTGCGAAAGCGAATTTTGTGTATCCAAAACCATAACCGATAATCAATTACCAATTATCAATTGCCAATTACCGATAGCCCTAAACCCTGAGCCTTAAACTCTGAACTTTGTCCGAAGGACTCCTTTGGAGAACCACGAAACTCAAATCTCGAAACCAAAGTCTCGTCTTATTTTTCTTTCTACCGATCATAAAACAATCGGCATTCTATACGGCTTTACCGGACTTCTTTTTCTTCTCCTCGGTTTCTCAATCATGATGCTGATGCGCTGGCAGTTGGCGTTTCCCGGCCAGCCGATTCCGTTCATCGGTTCGTGGTTTGGACAAGACAGAGCGCCGGGCGGGATTATGCTGCCGGAATTTTACAACCAGCTTGGCGCAATGCACGGTACGATCATGGTGTTTCTCGGCGTTGTGCCGATTGTTGTCGGCGCATTTGGAAATTATTTAGTGCCGCTTCAAATCGGCGCTCCGGATATGGCGTTTCCGAAACTTAACCTGATGAGTTATTGGCTTTATGTTCTCGGCGGACTTTGTGCGCTGTCAAGTTTCTTTATGCCGGGCGGCGCCGCGCAATCCGGCTGGACGTCATATCCGCCGCTTGCTGATATTGCTACTACCGGACAAACTTTCTGGTTGATTGCAATTATTTTTTTGGCGTTGTCGTCAATGCTCAATTCGATCAACATCATTACGACAATTGTGCAATTGAGGGCGAAGGGAATGACGTTCATGCGTCTTCCGTTTTTTGTGTGGGCGCAATTCATTACAGGATTTTTACTCTTGCTTGCATTTCCTGCACTTGAAGCGGCATCAGTTCTTCAGTTGATGGATCGTTTGGCAGGAACAAGTTTCTTTCTTCCGAGCGGGCTTGTTGTGAGCGGACAGCCGTTGAGTGTCAGCGGCGGAGGAAGTCCGTTGTTGTGGCAGCATCTTTTCTGGTTTCTTGCGCATCCTGAAGTGTATGTTCTCATTCTTCCCGCGATGGGAATTGTCGCGGAAATTCTTGCCAACAATACGCGCAAGCCGCTGTGGGGCTACCGTTCAATGGTGTACGCAACAATCTTTCTCGGTTTCATGTCGTTCATTGTCTGGGCGCATCACATGTTCTTGACAGGCATGGGAACGATCATCAGTGGATTTTTTCAGGCGACGACGATGATCATTTCAATTCCGTCTGTCGTCATTCTTTTGGCGTTACTGATTTCGCTGTGGGGCGGCTCGATTCGCTTTACAACGCCGATGTTATTTGCACTCGCGTTTCTTCCAATGTTCGGCATCGGCGGGTTAACCGGCTTGCCGCTGGGATTAACGATCTCGGATATACCATTACATGATACGTATTACGTGATCGGCCACTTCCATTATATTGTTGCGCCGGGAACGGTTTTTGCGATCTTCGGTGGAATTTATTATTGGTTCCCGAAACTGACGGGAAGAAAGATGAACGACGTGCTCGGAAGAATTCATTTTGCTGGCTCGCTTGTTTTCATGAACGGCGTTTTCTTTCCGATGTTTATTCTCGGACTTGCCGGCGTTTCGCGGCGGTTATGGGATGGAGGAGCGCAGTATCAATTTGCTCAGCACGTTCTGCACTGGCATGAATTCATGTCCATCAGCGCGTGGCTGCTTGCCGTGTTTCAGATTCCGTTCATTGTGAATCTTTTTTGGAGCATCCGGAAAGGAAAGAAGGTGCGCGAAAATTATTGGGATGCGACGACGCTTGAATGGGCGGCATCATCGCCGCCGCCGCACGGAAATTTTTTTCCACTTCCAGAAGTCTACCGTTCGCCGTACGAGTACAGCGTTCCTGGATACGCTGAAGATTTTCTTCCGCAGAATCAATTTTTTGGGGAAGGCTTAAAGATAAAGGAGAAAGGATAAAAATTTATCCTTCATCCCTTTTCCTTGTACTGAAGAGCCATTATGCAAATGAATATTCCTTACAGTATAGAAACTCGTCCCGACACCGGATTGCATAACGCTAAGTTAGGCATCTGGCTCTTTCTTGCTTCTGAAGTGATGCTGTTTGGTGCGCTTTTTTCGTCGTATGCGCTTTTGCGCGTCGGCGCGGAGTCGTGGCCCCGAGGCGCAGATATTTTGAATGTTCCGCTCGGCGCGGTTAACACCATTATTCTTATCGTTTCCAGCATCACGATGGTGCGTTCGTGGACGTCGTTGCTGAAAAAGGATTTCAAAAAATTTCGCCTGCTGCTTTCAACAACCGAATTGCTCGGGGTGCTGTTTCTTGTCATCAAGTTCACGGAATACCGCATGAAATTCGAGCATGGATTGTATCCGAGCGGCAGCACATTTCTCGCAATTTATTTTACGATGACAGGACTTCACGCGCTTCATCTGCTCGGCGGAATTGTTGTGAACGCGTATCATCTCATTTTAGGCAAGCGCCAATGGAATTTAAATCCTGAAAAATTCACTCATCGCATCGAGGCAACCGGTTTATACTGGCACTTTGTGGATTTGATCTGGATTATTTTGTTTCCATTGTTGTATTTGACGTAGGTGTTGTTAATCGTTGCATTTTTCAACAAGATAAAATACATGTCCCTGAAGGCATTTCACATATTTTTTATCTCATTATCGTCGCTGCTTTCATTCGGCGTTGCCGCGTGGACAATTTTTTTGAAAAATGATGCGCTGCTTGGAATTGTTTTCATCATTCTTGCGTTCTTTTTGATAGTCTATGGCGTCCGTTTCCTCGTGCAACAAAAAAATGTGAGCTTTCTATGAATCGGGATTTTCTGCGTCGCAGTGCTTTTCTCGTGATCGCAATCGCTCTCACGGTAATTCCTCAACAAGTGTTTGCCTGTGGTTCGTGCTACGGCGATCCGCATTCTTCGCAAACGCAGGGAATGAATGCGGCGATCATGAGTATGTTGGGAATTACAACGACATTGTTCTTCGCGATGTCAACGATTTTTTTCCTTCTGAAAAGGAAAGTGAGAATGATGCAGGCGCAAGCGAAAGTTTCCCGTCGTGAGGGAGAGGAGTAAGTGGAAAATTTTCTCGGCTTGCCGCTGAATGCGTCGGCAAACGGTGCTGAGATTGACCGCGTGCTTATTTTGGTCCATTGGCTGATATTTGTGCTCTTTATCGGATGGAGCATTTTTCTCGTCGTCGTTTTGATTCGGTTTCGAAAGAAGAAAAACCCTAAAGCAAGTTACGCCGGCGTGCGGAACCGAACATCAATCTATGTAGAAATCGGCATTGCTCTCTTTGAAGTGATTCTTCTGACTGGATTTTCGATTCCGCTCTGGTCGAAACGCGTGAATGACATCCCGAAAGAACAGAACGCGACGGTAGTCCACATCGTTGCCGAACAATTTTCATGGAATATTCATTATCCCGGTCCCGACGGAAAATTTGGACGCACCGATGTTCATTTGGTGAGCGACGATAATCCGCTCGGCCTGGACCGAAATGATCCGAATGCGAAAGATGATATTACCACAATGAACGATTTGCATCTTCCGGTCAACAAACCGGCGCTGATTTATCTTTCGTCGAAAGATGTCGTGCACAGTTTATCAATTCCTGTGATGCGCATTAAGCAGGATGCGATTCCCGGACAAGTAATTCCGGTCTGGTTCGTTCCGACTGTAGCGAACAATGATTCGATGCCGACATACGATATTGCATGTGCACAGCTGTGCGGACTTGGACATTACCGCATGCGCGGTTATCTCACAGTTCAATCGCAGCGCGATTTTGACGAATGGATAAAAGAGCAGGAAGCGTCGTTGGCTCAATCGCAGTAAATTTTTTGTTGCAGGTCTTGCAGTTTATTGCAGATAAGGTTTTATTGTAATCACATATTCAAAATCTCCAGAGGTCTTGCGGCGTGGTCTATCATAAAGGTCTTCATCGTTATTCAGTAATTCTCGCAGTCTGCACGTTCGGATTAATTTTCGCCGGCGGATTGGTGACGAGCACTGGTTCGGGACTTTCCGTTCCTGATTGGCCGAACACGTACGGCTATTTCATGTTTGCATTTCCGATTGACAAAATGGTCGGCGGAATTGTGTACGAGCATACGCACAGAATGATTGCAACTGTTGTCGGTTTGCTCACTGTTATTCTTGCAATTTGGCTCGGGAGAAAAGAAGAACGAAAGTGGCTTCGAGTGTTGGGATATGTCGCGCTCGGCGCGGTCATTGCTCAGGGAGTGCTCGGCGGATTGACAGTTCTTTATCTTTTACCGGTATCTATTTCTGTCGGTCATGCAGCGCTCGCGCAAACTTTTTTTGCCATCGTCTGTGCGATAGCATTATTTACGTCGCGATGGTGGGACGAAAGTTCAAAATTTAAGGATCAAAATTCAAAGTTAGAAGATTTGGAGATTGATAAAAGAAGAGGTGTGAATCTTTCTTGGCTGAGTATTGGAACAACAGCCGCAGTGTACATTCAGCTCATCCTTGGCGCGCTCATGCGGCACACGCATTCCGGACTCGTTGTTCCAGATTTTCCTTTGGCGTGGGGACAGTTTTTTCCATCACTTACTCCCGATGCAATTGCAAGTTACAACAGCCGGCTTATCGATGCCAATCTGTGGCTTGCCGCCGATGGTCAGGTTACAGCAGGACAAATTTTGATTCACATGCTGCATCGCCTGTGGGCGGTTGTTGTCACGGTGATGATCATATGGACTGCAATTTCTATTCTTCGTAATCGTCTATTAGAGAAACGTGTTCGAGTCTTTGGTTATTATTTGATTGGTCTTATTATTCTTCAAATAACGCTCGGAGCTTTTACAGTTTTGACGCGCAAAGCTGTTGATATCACAACACTGCATGTCGCCGTCGGCGCGCTGATTCTTATTACCTGCGTCTTGTTATCACTTCACGCAGTGAAAATTTATGGCGTGCGTCGCAGTCCGGTTGTTGTTCCCGTCGCAAAAAAAGTTGAAAACCCGTTTGGGAAAGCGATTGCATGAATTCAGACCTTGATATTGTCAGCGAAATAGAAAGTAGCACGGCAGGCGGTAGCATACTGTCTGCGCCTCGTTCGTTGAGCACGATCATTTTCGGTTTTGTGGAATTGATGAAGCCGGAATTAACGTCGCTGAGCGTGTTCACTGCGCTGTGTGGATTCTATCTTGCTCACACCGGTGCATGGAATTGGTCTGATATTCTGCTGTTTCTTGTTACGGCGTTGGGAACATTGCTTGTCGGCGGCGGTGCCGGTGCATTGAACGAATACATCGAGCGCGGCTATGATGCCGAGATGAAGCGGACGGAGAAACGCCCTCTTCCTTCTGCACGCATTTCACCGAATGAAGGCTTGATTTTTGGAATCTCAATTTCCGTGGCGGGTGTAGTGATGCTGACGCTGCTCGTGAATGTGTTGACGGGATTTCTCGCATCGTTGACGCTTGTGACCTATCTTTTTTTCTACACGCCGATGAAACGCATTTCAGCGTTCTCGACAATTATCGGCGGCATTCCCGGCGCCATTCCGCCGATGATGGGATGGGCAGCAGTGAGAAATGAAGTGACTGTGGAAGCATGGGTGTTGTTTGCAATTTTGTTTTTGTGGCAGTTGCCGCATTTTTATTCGTTGGCATGGATGTACAGGAAAGACTACGCGCGGGCAGGCTATAAAATGCTGACCGTGTTTGATGAAAGCGGAAGAATGACAAGCAGGCAGATAATTTTCAATTCGCTCGCGTTGATTCCGATCAGTGTCATTCCGACGGTGATCGGCATGACCCGGACGCTGTATTTTATCGGCGCGGCGGTGCTCGGATTCATCTTTTTGGCGTACGGGCTGCGATTCATGATTGCCTCAATGCGCTCGGATGATGGAGCGATGATGAAGACAAACCTTTCTGCACGCAAGTTATTTTTTGCTTCTCTCTGGTATCTTCCTGCACTCCTCGCGCTCATGGCGATTGACAAACGGTGAGTAGTGCATAATTGTGAGTTATCGATTGTTGTGTTTTGAGATTTGTGATTCGTGGTTGGAATTCAGAGCCTCAAAACCCGAAACTCCAAACTCAAATCCTTGAACCCTGAATCCTATTCTGCTTTTGTCCTAGAAGCTGCCTTTATAATTCTGGAAAATCATGACTGACTCAACTATTTCTGTTTCCCATCTCACACATCATTATGGCGAGCGGACGGCTCTGAACGATGTGTCGTTCGAAATTCCGCGCGGCGAAATTTTCGGATTTCTCGGCCCCAACGGCGGCGGAAAAACCACGATGTTCAAAATTCTTTCTACACTCATCCGACCGTCGGAAGGAACGGCAGAGGTATGCGGTTTTAATGTCCAAACGTCTCCGGCGGAAGTGCGTAAACACATCGGCGTGGTTTTTCAATCGCCGAGCCTCGATCAGAAATTGACGGTGAAGGAGAATCTCCATTTCCAGGGAATTTTATACGGGCTTCACGGGCGCGAGCTGATACATCGTATTGATGACATTCTGTCGCATCTGAAGCTTTCCGAGCGTGCGCATGACGAAGTCGAAAAGCTTTCCGGCGGACAACAGCGCAGAGTTGAAGTGGGAAAAGGTTTGCTCCACTATCCCGATGTGCTGATTCTCGATGAGCCGAGTACCGGACTTGATCCTGGTGCGCGGATTGATTTGTGGCAGTATCTTCTTGAATTGAATCGCTCGCGTGGCATTACCATTGTCGTAACGACCCACATTCTCGATGAGGCGGAACATTGCCATCGCCTTGCAATTCTCGATCAGGGGAATCTTGTTGCGCTCGGAACTCCCGACGAGTTGAAACATGAGATCGGCGGTGATGTGGTTTCAGTAATTGCAAACGATCCTGAAAAAGTTCACCGAATGATGAAAGAAAAATTCGGGAATAACATTTCAATTTTTGAGAAGACGATTCGGATGGAACGGGAAGATGCTCACCGCTTTGTTCCTCAATTGATTGAAGCGTTTCCCGGTCAAATCTCTTCCGTGTCAGTCAGCAAGCCGACGTTGGAAGATGTGTTCATTCATCGTACGGGACATCGCTTGTGGAATGAAGAACGCAGCAATGGAGTAAAAAAATGAATTTGAAAAATGAAATACTCTTTCCCGCATACTCGCTTTGGATGCGCGAGCTCATCAGATTTTTCCGCCAGCGCAGCAGGATGATCGGCGTTATCGGATCGCCGATTCTCTTTTGGTTTTTCATCGGCTCCGGTTTAGGAACATCGTTCCGTTCCAATACCGCCGGCGGGACAAATTACCTTGAATATTTTTTTCCCGGTACACTGTTGCTTATTATGCTCTTCACAGCAATTTTTTCCACCATTTCGATTATTGAAGACCGGCAGGAAGGATACTTGCAGTCGGTGCTTGTCGCGCCGATTTCCAGCGGCGGCATTGCGCTTGGGAAAATTGCCGGCGGAACTTCGCTGGCGGTATTGCAGGGAGCAATCTTTCTTCTCTTTGCTCCCCTGATCGGAATTCACATGACGGTTCTTAAATTTGTCGTGCTGCTTATTCTGCTTGTGGTGATCGGTTTTGGCTTGACGGGGCTCGGCTTTCTCATTGCATGGCGCATGGATTCGACTCAGGGATTTCATGCGATTATGAATCTTTTTCTGATTCCGTTGTGGCTCCTTTCCGGTTCGTTGTTCCCGTCAACCGGCGCGCCGCAATGGCTTCGCATCATCATGTCGCTCAATCCGTTAACCTACGGTGTGTCGTCAACACGAATGCTTCTGTATGATCTTGAATGGGATCCGTCGTCGTCGTTTCTTTTTTCGCTCATCATCGTCGTCGCGTTTGCAGTGTTTGTGTACGTCGGTTCAATTTTTGTCATTCGAAAAAAAATCATTGGCGGCAGTATGAGTACTTCAACAACATTTCGAAGATATTTTCTCTGGGCATTTCTTGCGTTCGTGCTTGTCGGTGTCGCATTTGCGTACGTGTGGACGACTGTCGATGAAGAATCGAAAAGCAAGCTCCCGCAGTACGGCGCTGTGCCGGAATTTTCGCTGACAACACAAAACGATAAGCCGATCTCTCTTGCCGATTTTCGCGGCAGCGTCTGGATTGCCGATTTCATTTTCACCAATTGCGGCGCAAGCTGTCCCGGCATGACAATGGATATGGGAAAATTGCAGGAACGGCTGAAAGATCAACGCAAAGTTCTTCTTGTTTCTTTTTCTGTTGACCCTGACCGCGACACGCCGAAAGTATTGTCGGAGTACGCAAGCGAACATCACGCTATTGGAGGAAAGTGGTTTTTCTTGACGGGGAAGAAGGAGACAATTTTGCCGTTAACGCAAAACGGATTCCATCTCGGCGTTGCCGATGCTCAGCCCGGCGATGATCCGGTTCTTCACAGTACAAAATTTGTCTTGGTAGATAAGAACGGAGTCATCCGCGGCTATTACGATTCCGATCCGCCAGAAAACCTGGATAAGCTCGTCCATGATGCAAACGATCTCGCCGCGGAGAGATATTGATGGACGTGTACATTCTTCCGGCAGTCAATGCGACACTCAACGGCATCAGCGCAATTCTTTTGTTCATCGGCCACCGGTTCATCAAATCAGGCAGTCGTCAAAAGCATAAGCGGATGATGATTGCGGCGTTCTCGACCTCGGTTCTTTTTCTCATCAGTTATCTTTATTATCACGCACACGTCGGCGATGTTCCGTTCAAAGGAACAGGCTTTGTGCGCCCCGTCTATTTTACCATTCTCATTTCTCACATTCTTCTCGCCGCGGCTATCGTTCCGTTAGCAGTCATCACACTTCTGCGAGGCTTGTCATCGAAATTTGATAAGCACAAAAGAATCGCCCGCTGGACATACCCTATTTGGATGTACGTTTCCATTACCGGCGTTGTAGTATATCTCATGGTGTACCAGTTGTACCGGTAAAAATTTTTTCTCCATTCCTTTGCGGTGAGAATACTTTCTAATGAAATGCAGATTTCTCGTTGCATTTGGAAAAGAGAAAATGTACTTTGTGTCGTCAGGTATTATGGACTATTGATAGCAGGGCGCTTAATGGGAGTCAACTACTCATGAATTTTATTCAAATGCTCATTGTCTTTCCGTTCCTATCAATTTCTTTCCTTAAACAGTATTCTTTAAACAGGGAGGTAAGGTATGACTTCATCTCATGTTAATTCTGTAAGATTTTCTGTGTTTGTTGCTGTTATCAGTGCGGTGCTATTCACGGCGGGTTGTAAGGATTCATTGAAGACAACAGTTGTCTCAGGAGGTGATGGAGATCTTTCCAATCCGTCAATACAGCCGCAGGTTGTTTTTACATTGCCTTCTTCGGGTAGTACTGGTCCCTTCAAAGTATTTAATCCCGGAGATGGTGTCGCTTTGCCAAGTTTTGTCATACAATTTAATAAGCTCATGAGCACATATTCGATTCAGACGGGAACAATAATATGCAGCGGTTTTGATAAGCCGGTTCGTATCGCGCTACATTCACAAAGTGCCTATCCGGTTTACAAGATGGGGAAGGTGGCCGCATATGACGATGTTCTCGAGTTCGATGTAAGGGATTCGTCATCAAATAGCAGGATGTATTATGAGGTAACGTCCGTATCTTTGTGTAAAAAATAGGAGGTGCCGCTCCAGTTGATTAAGTTTGTAGTGTCAAATAACAAAATAAATCAACACAAAGGAGACA
>JAJYOI010000037.1 GCA_021796275.1 Bacteroidota bacterium | reverse complement strand
CGGGCCAATATTTTTTGACAAGTTCTCTCGCCGCCGGAGAAATTTCATCAACAAAGCGTTCGACCATCTGAAGAGAATTCATCAGCACAAGCAGCGGCTTTCCCCGTTCGCGTTCTTTGATCGAATAAACTTTTTCCACAACCGATACATTCGTTGCATCTCCGCCAATTCCGTAAATGGTATCCGTCGGATAGATGAGCACGCTTCCGTTCCGAACCACTCTTGATGACTCCACCAGCACAGATGCATAGGTTGACAAAAAAAGTTTTATCATCTGTGTTGAAACTGAAAATTGTACCATAGCCGGCATGAATCTCACTCGGACCACAGACTCAAAATTTATTTGCTCATCGCAAGAATTGCTTCCCACTCGTCCTTCGTTACCGGCATCACCGAAAGCCGGCTTAAACGCACGAGCGGAAAATTCGTGAATTCTTTCCGCGCTTTAATTGCCGAAAGCGGTACCGGATTTTTTAATTTTCTGCTGAAAGCAATTTCCACAACAACGTAACGCTCATCCTTCATCTTCGGTTCCGGGTACGGATTACCAATCACTTTTGCAATTCCTGCTACTTGCTTTTCGTCGCCGGTATGATAGATGAATGCGCTGTCTCCTTTTTTCATCGTGCGAAGATGTTTCAACGCGAGTGCATTACGCACGCCGTCCCATACCGTTCGCTTCTGTCGTTCAAGATCGTCAAGTGAAAACGTTGACGGTTCCGTTTTTAAAAGGAAATATGCCATGGCTTTGAAATAATTTGAGTGTGAGGAAAATATATTAAAACGCCCCGCGACAAGCAATAAAAGCGAAAGAAAAATGGTCTATTAAGTTGCGGCCACTCTGAGGTGAGCGGAGTCGTGATGAATACTATGACGAAGTGCGCATGCGCACTCACTCACCGCACCAGCGTCAGCTTCTTTATCGCTGAATAATTTCCCGCCTGCAGCCGATAAAAATATATCCCGCTCGCAAATCCGCTCCCATTGAATTCCGCTTCATACTTTCCCGGCTGTTTTTCTTCGTTTACCAGCACTGCCACTTTCCTTCCGAGAACATCGTACACTTTTAATGTCACCAATCCGAAATCGGCAATCGAAAATCGTAAATGCGTTGTCGGATTGAACGGGTTCGGATAATTCTGCCCTAACCAAAAATCGGACGGATGCATCTCTTCTTCATTCGCGGAAGTCAGCTTCACGCCTTCAACAGTAATCGCGTATGTGCTTTCTGTTGCTACCAGAAGATAAACGCGCACGGTATGCAAAGAATCGTCATACACAAATCCACTTTCTCCTGCATGAAGAGAATCGGAAGTCCACACGGGAACGCTTGTGCCGTTCACACTTACACTCGCCGGAGAAGATTGCATCAGGTGAATCTCAGCAATATACACGCGGTGCGAAACTTTTCCGTCGAATGTTCCGTGCGTTGCTCCGATGGTAACAGTAAGCGAGGCGGAAGAATTTGTTCCTGTAACCTGTGCAGTGAACTGCGTTGTTCCAAAACTTCCTGTTTGATACGCAAGCGTCTTTCCGTCATCTTCATACAAAGTGAATTGTGCGGCGGAGTCGGGCGATGGATAAGTTGCAAGCGTCAGCGTGTCCATCAGGCGTTCATCGGAATAATTCATCACTTGCATCATCGGAATGATGCTTCCCGCTTTCACAAAAAGCGGCAGCTTTTCCAGCGGCGCATCAACCGAAACAGTCTGCCCGCCAGTGAAAATTTTGTCGGTCCAAAAATCAATCCACTCCCCTGTCGCCCCCGGCGCCATTTTCAATTTTGGAAGATAAACAGATTTTGTTGTTTGTCCCGATTGCACTACCGGCGAAACAAGAAACGCATCGCCCCAAAGGTAAGACGAGTTTTCGTTGACAAGATTCGGATCGCTTGCATCGTCGAAGAACAACGGCCGTCCTAACGGCATTCCGGTTGAATAATTCTGATATGCCATCGTATAAATGTACGGCAGCAATCGGTAACGAAGTTGAATGAATTTCTTCGAGATTGCTTCCGCTGTGCTTCCCAAAGCCCACGGTTCGGTTCCGACCGGACTGTCCACGCCGTGCGCGCGGGTGATCGGGCAGAACGTTCCGTACTCCATCCAGCGGACATACAATTCCGTCGTCGCTGTTCCGCAGCAAAATCCTCCGATGTCCGAATTGTGGTACGCCAGCCCCGACATTCCGACGTTGAGCATCATCGGAATCTGCACCGACAATCCGCCGAATTGTTTCGCCACATCGCCCGACCACGGAATCACGCCAAACCGTTGAATGCCCGCGTATCCCGACCGCGTAAGATTGAACACGCGTTGATTCGGACGCAGTTGATTGAAACCGTCGAACACCGTTTGCGCCCAAAGAAAATCGTAGATGTTATGAATCTTTCGCGCCGTGCCGAGATGGTGCATCATATCATTCGGATGCCGCTCTGGCTCTCCGAGGTCTGTCCACAATCCGGCGGCTTCATTTCCCAAGAAAGAAACATGCTTGCTCCACCACCATGCGCGCGCGCTTGAATCGGTTATATCGAGCAAGCCGGCGTTGCATCCGCACGACCACCAGTTGGAAAGAAGATATGGCTGTCCGTACGAATCTTTTGCAAGATAACCGTTCGCCGCTGCTTCAGAAAAATTGAGCGAGCTTTGCGTGAGGTACGGCTCGGTAATGAGAATTGTTTTAAATCCCTGCGAAAGAAAATTCGCCATCATTGTGTGCGGGTCGGGCCAGTTCGAAAGATTCCAGGATAAATCTCCCATCTGATTGTACCAATACAAATCAAGAATGATCGCATCGCATGGAATTTGTTTCTGCCGCATCGTTTGAATCATCGTCTGCGCATCGGTTTCGTTACGGTAACCGTACTTTGATTGAATGAAGCCGAACGCCCATCGCGGCGGAAGCGGCTGGCGCCCTGTCAACCATGTATATTCCTGCAGCGCCGTTTGCACTCTCGGCGAAGCGAAGAAGAAGTACGAAAGCTCTCCGTTTTCGGCGCTGTACGAAAAAACGGACGGATCGTTCTTGCCAAGATCAACCACAGCCGGGTAGGTATCTTCGAAATATAACGCATAACCGTGCGATGAAACGACAAACGGAACATTAAGATTCATTGTCGAAAGCGGAGAAGAATAGCCGCCGCTCTGCGTGTTGTATGTGGAGAACGCCGCGCCGCGGAGATCAATGCCGATGCCCCTCTCGCCCATTCCGTAAAAATGATCGTCGCTGTTAATGGAAAAAGTCACGATGCGCTGAGAGCCGTTGCTCGCAATTCCTCCGGCGGAAGGTTCGGCGAGCAGCAGCTTCCCGCCCGGATCGTAGAACGCCACCCGCAGCGGAAATTTCCGGCAAACAATTTTCATTCCTGTTGAAGCAATCGTTACCGTCGAATCGTTCTGCGAGAAATCAACAGCAGGATTGTTCTCCGGCTGCTGAATGACAACGAGGGATGAATCGAAAATTGTTGATGATGAAGGAAGAAAATCTACGCGGACAATTTCCGGCGAGTAAAAAGCAAAACGAAGCGACGCTGAATCTGCGTGGATCAGCGTAACTCCGTTCGAAAACGTACTGCTTGAATAGTTTCCGAGAAAAACCTGAGAGCGGGCAGAAAATACGGCGCACGTTGTCAGGCATAAAACTATACAAACATAACGAAGCATCTGTATTACTTCATCAACATCAGTTTTTTAGTAGAAATAAAATTCCCTGCCGTCAAGCGACAAAAGTACATACCGCTCGCCAACTTGCTTCCATCAAATTGCACTTCGTACGTTCCGGGCGATTTCCGCTCGTTCACCAAAGTAGCAATTTCTCTACCAAGTACATCGTACACTTTCAATGTCACTAATCGTAAATCGGCAACCGTAAATCGTAAATGCGTTGTCGGATTGAACGGATTCGGATAATTCTGTTCGAGTTCCGTCGTCAGCGGGATCTCGGACGAAATCCGTTGAACGCCGAGAACAATATTGTCTGTCCCGCCGGCGTCAACATACCGCTGCTTAAATTCCTGCAAATACAGATTTGCGATCCGCTTGCTGTGAATCATCAGCGTGTTCTCGTTGTTCGCCGTCTCCGCTGAGCTTGACCAGTTGTGCGAACCGGTGATCACAACATCATCCCCTTGAGGATTCTCCGCATCAATCACCGCGTATTTATGATGAAGCAGTCCGCCCAGCGAAGAAGCTTTCAGGCGGATATCAACTCCCGCCGTTTGCATAGCAGAAAATTGATTGCCGGTATCTGTGTTGTTGTCCAGAATAACGTGTACTTTCACTCCGCTGTTTTTCTTCGTGATCAGCGTTTGAGCAAGATCGTCGCGTGTGAACGTCAGCATGCAAATATCAATTGCCTGCGTCGCCGTGCTCAACGCATCGGCGATGTGCATCGTTGTGTGATCGGACGGGCTGAAATACGATTCCAGCGTCGTGCCGTTAATGTTAAAACGGTGCGGCGTGTTGTCTGTTTTGTGAAGCCCGAACCGGGACGCGCTTGCATTCGGCGTGTCGGTATCGCTTCCCCACATTTCGTTGAATTCCATTGTGTACGCATGGGCAAGCGCCTGGTCCTGAATTTCAACAACATTCTGCGCGTCGTTGTTATTACCCGGATCGGTCGCATTCCACGAGCCAGCCCACACCCAATCATCGCTTGCAGAAGTTGTGTCACGGTAATCGAAGACGCCAAATTTGTTGTGCATCAATCCGTTGCCGTTGTTGACCGGATCAAATTTATCGGTAATGAACGGCATGCCGCTGTTTTTCAATTGTGTCATTGGAGCAGTTGTGGAATTGTCGTACTCCACGATCATTCGCACTTTCACGCCGCGATTGCGGGCATCGAGCAGCGCGTTCGCAATGTTTGTACCGACTGTCCCGCTCAAGCTGTACAATGCAACATCAATCGAATGCTGCGCCGCTTGAATGCGGTGAATGAATTTGTCAACGATGTTTACCGTCTGCGCCGTCTCTGCCATTGCCACCGATGGATTCACGCTGTGATTGAAATAGACATTCATCGTGCCTGTTGAAGTTGACGGCGACGCTGTGCTGAAGATCTCGTCGCCTGCCGCATTCGCGCCCGCAGTATCTTTCACCACAACCTGATAATGATAGACCGTTGACGAATGCAGGTTCGGAATCGTCACTGCATGAACCGAATCTGAAGAAGAAACAGAAACTGAATCTGTGTACGATGTCGTTACTCCGTATTTCACAACGGCGGTTGACAATGACTTGGTTTTAATATTAATGACAACTGAATTCGAATGAATATCCGATTCGTACGGCGATTCTGCGAGCACCGCTCCCGCATGAGCGATAACATCATCCTGCGTGCGTGGAGTGATTTCGTAGTCGGATGTGTACGGCGCAGGCGGCGCGGGAGTTCCCGGTTTGAACTGCTTTAAGATTCCAATCAGATCGAATGCACCGGTCGGTGCAGTCCATGTATTCGGAATGAAAACGCCTGTCGTTCCGGTTGCATCGGTGATGGTACTGTTCGCCGCATCGTACGTGACATTATTGATGCGCACGAGCCGTCCTTCATTCGGTTCAGAAAAATCATCGGTGTTGAACGTATGGTTCACCTCGTCCGCTGTGACAAGAAACGGTTCGGGAAGCGGATTCCCGTGTGAATAAAAAATTGTTTTCGCTGAATCCGGCACGACCTCATTTCCGCCGCGGTATTGTTGAAGCGCACCGGTGAATGTAACACTGTCACCAACCTGATAATCGTACGAGCGTGTGTAATTAAAAATATTGATACCGGCTGTTGCATCCTGAAGATATACCTGAGTCTGTGTCGCGCTTAAATCCGCAGTGATGATCCCGCTTATTGTCACAACAGAGCCGAGCCCGTACGGTGCAACAGGAACACCCTGTGCATCATTCTGATGCAAAAGAATAATCGGAATAACTTTTATCAAATTGATTGACACTGCGGATGCGATCTGGATTGGTTCACCGCCATTTAGCGCTGTCTTCACAACAAAAACTGCTTTGCCGGAAGTATCAGGAGTGGTAACATTTGCAATTGTGATTTTTCCCGTGTCGGTTTTTGTGATTGCACCGTGACCGAGATAAATCGTGTCGTTGGTAACGGAAATACTGCCTGCGGCAAAACCGCTGCCCGACAATGAAATACTTCCGGAAGCTTGCGACCAGTTCCATCCGGCAGGCATGATAACCACGACGCTGTCGAGCGTGTTCGTTCCGTCACCAACAACCGAAATTGTTACCGACGATGTTTGATTCGCTTCCATTGATGCCGGCTGAATGAACGCCGTGCCTGTGCCGTTGCCTCCAACCGACAACGATGGTTCAGGAGGCGAAGCAAGATTATGCGGATGACGTCCGTTGGTTTGCACAATGAAATCGGCGGAATTATTATCCGTATCGTATCCGTTGCCTGCGGTTTCCTCACTTCCTCCTGCTGCCAACGACTGCGCTGTTGATGTTGCAGAAGCTTTCCGCTCGATGGAATTATTGTTGGCAGTAGTTCCATGATTCGGCGCCGCACTTCCTTCCGGATCTATGGCAGTGGAACCAAAGCCAACCTTATCCACTTCAGATGCAGAAGCATTAATAATATGAACGTGCCCGTTATCGGCAATGCCGATATTGGTGCTTGCAGGCATCGCCAAATCGCCCGTTGTCGGTCCGGAATAATATCCTGCGCCGGCAGTGAAAAGGTAAAAACAATGAGCCGGAAGCGATGTCCCGGCCGGCACGGTCAATTTCGTTGACCACGTTGAGCCTGTTGCAGATTTATATTCAAGTTTCCAGCCAGAAATATCAACTGCGCCGCTCGTCGGATTATAGATTTCAACGAACTCATCGTTCGCGGTAGAACTGCCTCTCGTCGCTAACTGACTGAGCACAACATGGTTCGCGGTTTGGGCTTGCAGAAGTACCGGCAGAAAAATTAATACGAGAAGAAAGCGGTAGAAATGTTTCATCAATAATATTCCTTTTATGAGAAATGAAAAGAACAAGAATGTTGCTCAATATAGAAAAAGATTCCACAGGATGAAACACCCGGCATATTATCTTTATCATAGCGACGGTGTTTCTACGAACATGTTTCCATCCCGTAATTTGTCGTGAATTTCCGTTGACTTTTGAGACGCTTTCCGTTATATTTTTAGCCGCGCTGTGATATACCGCAAGTGTTCATAAAGCGTGCTTTGTAATTCATAAAAGATTATCTGTACCTGCCTGCAAATCTGCATGCAGTGGAAATTGTTCAAGTATTTACCCGCACGGAGGTTCGTTCGTGAAAAAAAATCGCGGCAAGATCATCATTATTCTCGCGTCAATTTTTCTCGCCTTGTATTTTCTCTATCCCACCTACCAGTCATACATGCTCACTAAGAAACTGCAAAAACTGAGCGGTGCAGACAGTTTACAGTACGTTCAAGATAACGACAAGGAAATCCGCAGCATTCGCTCGAAACGTATCAAGTTAGGATTGGATTTGCAGGGCGGTATGCGCGTTGTGCTTGAAGTGAACGTGTTGAAGATGTTCGAAGAGATGGCGAAGAATAAGGACGATCAATTCAACGCCATTACGGCGGACATTGCCAAGGAAGCTGCAACGAGCGACGAGACGCTGACAAGCATCTTCCAGAAAAAATTTGAAGAAAAAGGAATTCGATTAAGCCGCTACTACGGAAGTCTGCGCGAAACAAATGACGAGATTATGAAACGGCTTAGCGATGAATCGGAAAAAGCAGTTGACCGCGCAATGGAAATTGTCCGCAACCGTGTTGACCAGTACGGCGTTTCCGAGCCGACAATTCAAAAGCAAGGCGGACGGCGCATCATCGTCGAGCTTCCGGGCGTTTCGAATGAGAATGACGTTCGTCAATTATTGCAGGGAACGGCGCTGCTCGAATTCAAATTAATGAAAGACCCGGACATCATTTATAAAACTCTCGCGGCAATTGATAAATATCTGGCGTCGCAAGGATTTGTTGACACAGCATCCACAAAAGGTGGAACGGCAAAAACTGAAACCGGTGCTAACGCCGGCACTGATACTGCCAAGGCATCGGAAAACGCGCTCGCCTCGCTTGACCAGGCTGATACAACGTCGTCGTCACAGTCGGTTTTGCCGGAAGGACAAAAATCGCCGGAGGAAGTGAAAAAAGAACATCCGTTTCTGTATCTCGTCCGTCCAAATCAACAAGGAAGCGGCGATGCGTATGTTTCCGAAAACGACCGCGCGACGGTCGACCGCATTCTTGATCAGCCGGATGTTCAGAAACTGATTCCTGCCGACATGGGTTTTTACTGGAGTTCCAAACCATCGTTCATAAGCGGCGGCGTGAAATATTTTGACCTTCTCGGCTTAAAGAAAACTCCCGAACTCACCGGCGGCGTCATTGTTGACGCACGGGCAACGATTGATCCGAATTTCAATCAGCCTATTGTAACAATGGAAATGAACAGCGAAGGCGCGCGCGATTGGGCGCGCATCACCGGCGCAAACGTTAACAAACGTATCGCCATTGTTCTTGATAATGCAGTCTTCTCTTCGCCGGTTGTTCGTGGCAAAATCACCGGCGGCCGTTCGCAAATTGAAGGAATGGAAAATATTGACGAAGCCCGGCTTCTCGAAATCATTTTGAAGGCTGGTGCGCTTCCCGCTCCGGTTGATATCATCGAACAACGAAGCGTCGGACCGTCGCTCGGCGAAGATTCAATTCAAGCCGGCATGAATTCATTCACCATCGCGTTGGTACTGATCGTAGGGTTCATGCTTATTTATTACCGCACGGGCGGCGCGATTGCAAACATCGCACTGATTTTCAACGTGCTGTTTATTTTTGCCATCCTCGCGGCGTTTGGAGGAACATTGACGTTGCCGGGCATTGCCGGAGTTGTGCTTACCATCGGCATGGCGGTTGACGCAAACGTTCTGATCTATGAACGCATCAGAGAAGAAATGACGACAGGAAAAACGCTCCGCGCCGTCATTGATGCGGGCTACGGAAAAGCATTCAGCGCTATTTTCGATTCTAACATTACAACCTTTTTCAGCGGCGTGGTGCTTTTCCAATTCGGAACTGGTCCTGTGCAAGGATTTGCGCTGACGCTGATGATGGGGGTAACGGCGAACTTATTCACTGCCATCGTTGTGACGCGAGTGATTTTTGATGTGATGACAGAACGCGGCGCGACTTCCATCAATTTCGGATGACAACTCAACTCGTTGAGATGAAAAATTCTAATTACCAAAGTAATCCTCCCTGCAAGTTGACAGGCAGGTTGGAACAGGAGAATACGATACAATGAGATTATTCAAACAGACACATATTGATTTTATGGGAAAGCGGAACATCTGGTATTTTATTTCCGCTCTCACACTCGTCATTGGCCTTTTAGGCGTGGCATTCAAGGGCGTCACACTCGGCATCGACTTTCTCGGCGGAACTGAATTGTTGGTACGGTTTGAAAATCCCGTGCAAGTAACCGATGTGCGGGCGGCAGTAGATAAAATCGGCTACACGGGGAGCGAGATCAAAACTTTCGGCAATGCGAACGATATCTCAATCCTCACTGCGCGCCAGGCAGAAGGTTCAAAAATTGCGGACGACATTCGTGCCGGCTTGACCACGCAGTTTCCCAACGACAAATTTCAGGTTCTGAAGGAAGACAAGATCGGTCCAAAAATCGGCGCAGAGCTCCGGCGGAACGCAGTGTATGCCGTCATCGCAACGCTGGTGATTATTATGGTGTACGTCGGCTTCCGCTTCAAATTTATTTATGGTGTTGCCGGCGTTGTTGCATTGTTTCATGATGTGCTCGTAACACTGGGCTTCGTCGTCCTCTTCAACGGTCTTTCTCCCCACCTTAATCTTGAGATGTCGCAGGATTTGATGGCGGCATTCTTAACGTTGATCGGATTTTCCATTAACGACACAGTGATTGTGTTCGACCGCATCAGGGAAAATCTGAAAATCCACAAAACCGAAAGCTTGTTCGTTGTGATAAATAAATCAGTCAACGAAACACTCAGCCGAACCGTCATTACCAGCGGCACGGTTCTGCTTGTCCTTATTGTATTGATTATTTTTGGCGGTGAAGTGAACCGCGGGTTCGCATTTACGTTTTTCATCGGAACAATTTCCGGTACGTATTCTTCCATCTATGTTGCAAGCGCAATCGTGCTGGACTGGACGAACCGGAAAAACAAAAAGAATGCTCTGAAAGCAGCGGCGCGGTAATTGAAAAAGACTTTTTGTGCCAAAGGAATATTCGGACCTTTGGCAATGAAGGAGCACAAGCATGAAATTCTCTACAAAAGAAATTGCAGGCAGTTCAGTGATTAAGCTTGAAGGGAATGTGCTGGGCGGACCTGATGCTGCCGAGCTGAACAACACGCTTCACAAGCTTGTAGAAGCGAAGAAGAAAAAAGTCGTTATTGATCTTTCAGACGTGCCGTTCATGAACAGCTCCGGACTCGGTATGTTGATCGCCGCCATCACGACCATGCGGAACGCCGGCGGCGATTTGAAATTGGCCGGTGCATCGGACAAAATTCTGAACCTGCTAAAGGTGACGAAGCTCCTCTCCGTTATTGAACATTATGCCACAGTGAAAAAAGCTCAAGAAAGCTTTTAACTGAATGATACCATTCCCTCATCTCCAATCTCATATAACTATGGCCCTTGCCTTTACTCCGTTTTTCACTGCACACGGCGATCTTCAACCGATCACTGCGTTCGCACGTTCATGTGCTGATGCCGGATGGAGGAGAAGGCTCTCATTTCTCAATCGTACCCTGAACACTTCCCTCAATCTCAACAATTGCATGCCCGCGTAAACTCGAATCGAGAAATCCGCAACTCACAACCAAGGAGTAAAGAAGAATGAACAGCAACCTTTTTGCACGCAAGCCTCTCGCTCTGCTTATTGAAGAAATGAAAGGAGAGAATCGTTTACGCCGCGTCCTCGGACCAGTAACGCTCACAAGCCTGGGTGTTGGCGCAATAATTGGAACCGGCATCTTCGTCCTGACCGGCGTTGCCGCGCATGACAAAACCGGACCAGCGTTGATTCTATCGTTTGTCGTCGCCGGAATGGCATCTATTTTTGCCGCGTTATGTTATTCTGAATTCGCTTCGATGGTTCCCGTTGCGGGGTCAGCCTACACCTACGCCTATGCAACACTCGGCGAACTTTTTGCGTGGATCATCGGCTGGGATTTGATATTGGAGTATGCGGTCGCATCGGCAACGGTCGCCCACGGGTGGTCCCATTATTTTCAAGATTTTATCAGCATCATTGGATTCAAGTTCCCCCACGCTTTCGGTAACGCCCCGTTTGATTTTAATCCGGCAACCGGACTCCTATCGGCTACGGGGACAATCCTCGACTTCCCAGCAATTGTTATTGCCGCGATCATTACAACAATTCTTGTCATCGGAATACGCGAGAGTGCAAGTTTTAACGCAGTCATGGTTATTCTAAAACTGGTGATTGTTCTCTTTGTAATTGTTGTCGGAGCGTTTTATGTCAACCCGGCAAACTGGCATCCATTTGCACCTTTCGGCCTCACGGGAATAAGTTTCTTCGGCAAAACACTTTTTGGTCAAACCGGTTTAGGGGGCGAACCGTTGGGCATGTTAGCCGGCGCTGCAATAATCTTTTTCGCATACATCGGCTTCGATTCTGTTTCAACACATGCAGAAGAAGCGCGCAATCCGAAGCGAGACGTTCCTATCGGCATCATCACTTCGTTGGTCCTCTGCACCATTTTGTACATTCTAGTCTCCGGAATACTAACAGGGATGGTCCCATACAATAAATTGAATATTGATGCGCCAGTTTCAGATGCGTTCAAACAAGTGGGACTGCCATGGGCGCAATTTATCATCTCTCTCGGTGCCGTTGCCGGCATCACTTCGGTGTTGTTAGTGATGATGTTGAGTCAGCCCCGCATTTTTCTTGCAATGGCGCGTGATGGATTGCTTCCCACAAGTTTCTTCGGAGCTATCCATGAAAAATTTCGTACACCGTGGAAATCCACAATCCTCACCGGTTTGTTTGTAGCAACGCTGGCAGCATTTCTTCCACTGCGTATTCTTGCCGATTTGGTGAACATCGGAACATTGCTTGCCTTCGTCATCGTCTGCGCAGCGGTTCTTATCATGAGGAAGACAAACCCCGACGCAGAACGTCCCTTCCGCGCGCCGTTCGTTCCTTTCGTGCCTATCTTTGGTATCGGATTTTGTCTTCTCTTGATGTTTTCACTTCCGCCGGAAAACTGGCTGCGGCTTTTTGTCTGGCTTCTGATCGGCTTTGCTATCTACTTCGGTTATGGACGCAACCACAGCGTGATGGCGCGGATGAGGGCAGAAGGAAAATAACAAACGTCTTCCTTGTCAATTATTTATCTTCTATTGAAGAAGGCGACGCTATCAACGTTGCCTTCTTTATTTTCTCTCCCCGTGTTCGCGCGGTTCATATTTCCCCTCTGGAGTAATCAATTCTTTATATGGACTGTTCCAGCTTTTGTCAAATATTTTCGAAAGCCTGCCGGCAAGCGCAGCACTTGTGCCAACAATTCCAAGGTTGCGTGTAGAATAAAAATAACTCTTTTCACAGTTTGCTGTACCGAGCCAAAACGTTGTATCATCAGCAACAATATATTTGAGATGCTCGACACGAGCATACGAAATATATCCTCCGGACCACTCCGGAATTGCCGTGAAGGCAATTTCAATATTCTGAAGGGCGCTCAAATCTTTCAATCCGTTCTTTGTTTCTGAACCTTTTTCCCAATCTGAAACAATCATGCGCACCTTCACTCCCCTCTTCGCGGCACTTCGAATGGCATCGTCAATCACAGAGTATGTGCCTCCCTTCCATACGCGCGTAGAATAAGAAAGAAATTGAAGCGTCAGTGTATGCTTTGCAGCGTTAATCAAATGAACAATTGCCGGTTCATCCCATAAAGCCGAATCAGGTATAAAACCGATTGGGCTGTACGTTGGCGTAATGATGGCACTTTCTCCTTTCGCGGCAAAAATATGAATTGGAAAGTGATATTCTTTATGGGGAATCGAAATATCTTGTCCTGTCTTCATTGTGTCCGCTGCAAGCCGCCAATCAAGATCGAAAACATCGCCATACACGTCTGCGATTTCTTTGTTATTAATGCGAAGGCCGAGTTCATGGATATGTTCCAGCGACCTCCAATCGAAATTCTGGCTACCGACAAAAACTTCTTTTCTATCAACAATAAAATATTTCGAATGCTGGATGCCTCCGGCAAGCCTACCGAAATCAATGCGGCGTGTTTCAATGTTTCGATATTGACCGAGGCTGTCAACGCTGTGCGGGTATGTTTTGTACATACGTGCATCAACAATAAGTCTGACCTTCACACCACGGTCTGCCGCTTTATAAATTGCGCCAAGAACGCCTTCCAACATTTTTCCCGGTTCATTCGAGACATAAAATTCTTCAAGATCAAGCGACGTTTGCGCGCTGCCGATCATTTCAATCCACACCTTTTGTGTATTGCGGATATCGGAATTGTCGAGAATTGTACCGACCGGTGTGCTTTCAACAATCTCAATGTCTGATGAAGAAACACTCCCAAAGGGATGTTCTACTTGTGCGTGGAGCCAAGAAGTAAAAAGAAAGAAAGCCATGAGAAGGATTTTTTTCATAAGTTTTCTACCTGTATTTTAGTTCGCGCAACTTAGAGTGGCCGCAGACTTCTTTTACTGCACGAATGGCTGCGGTGGCAAATGATGGAAGTCAACCGTCATATTAATATTGGAAAGAAATTCTCCGCCCTTTACAGTTACCGTTTTCGGAACAGACGATGTCGAATCAAAACCGTAGAACGACAACACTCGCCAATCGTGGAAGTAATCTATGCCATACCGCTGAACGATGGCAACATAATCGTATTCTTTCGCCGACACATCAAGCTCATAATTGGCAACGAAACCGGAATCAACAATGAGCGGAAGCGATGGAGAAAACGGAATCGCGCCGCCTAAAATTTTTGTTATCAATGTATTCACCGATGTATCAATCGGGTAGTACGGCACAGCAACGACGCGCAAATCGAATATTGTGTCGGTTGGCGCCGGTGCATTCACAAAAGTTACAGAGCCGGCAAATCCCGTTTTCGCAGAAGACGGCTGATTCGGCGAAATTCCCTTGTCGCAGCCAGCAAGAAAAAAAGCAATGACAATAATGTACGCGTGTTTCATATTTTCACAAAGAATGTGAATAAAAGTAGCAAAGCGCTGATGGAAAAGCAACTTTCCCTTTCTTGATTATCCCTCGTGATTTGAGTAAATTGGTTACAACAAAGTGAGTTGTGCAGAATGAAACTGATCATTGATTCCGTTAATTTTCTTTTACCTGCGCTATATTTTGTTACAGTGTGGGCGTACGCAAAAGCATTCTTCAGCGATTCCCTTTCAGCTAAAAAAATAAAGACGCCGTTGTTTCTTTCCACTGTTGGAATTCATTGCTGTTACCTTCTCGCCCGCACCCTGTTCTTTAATCACCCGCCGATCACCAACATTTACGAGATTATGACGATGATGTCATTTTCAATTGCTGCTACCTATCTCGTGATCGAATTTTGGACGAAGGTAAAGGGCACCGGTTACTTCATTCTCATTCTCGCTTTCATCTTCCAGTTTCTTTCAACAATATTTATTCACGATATGGAAGCAGTGAAGCCGGTTCTTCGGAACAACCTTCTTGGGCTTCACGTCTCCAGCGCTTTATTGGGATACGCCGCCATTGCCATTTCCGCGGTGTATGGTTTTCTGTACTTGATGCTGTACCATCACATCAAATCAAGCAGGTTCGGCGTTATTTATACAAAACTTCCGGATCTTGAAGCGCTGGAGCGCATGAGCATGGTCGCCATCACGTTCGGCTTCGCATTGCTCACCATCGCAATTGCTGTCGGCATGGTCTGGCTGCCGCGCGCATTCACCAGTTTCTCTTATGCAGATCCAAAATTAATCGGAACAATCGGCATCTGGGTGTTATATGGCGTAGGATTAGGAGCGAAAAAAACTATCGGATGGCAGGGACGAAAGATCATGGTTCTTTCCATCGTCGGATTTGTCATTTCATTCTTTTCGTTGACGATCGTGAATATCTATTTCAGCGGGTTTCATAATTTTCACTAGGCGGAAAGAATTGAACAAATTGAAAATGGCGCTGAAGGCGCCAGAGTGTGTATGAACATTGTTGCTGTAGGAATTAATCACCGCACTGCGCCGCTTGAAATTCGGGAAAAAGTCTGGTACTCCGACGACGAGATCCGTGCTGCTGTAGTCGATCTGAAGAGCAATGTTTTCTCTGAATGCTTCCTCGTCTCTACCTGCAACCGCACCGAGTTGTACGGCATTACAAAAAATGGAACTCCAACAGACGAAAACGGTGCGCTGATTGATCAACTCAAAGATTTTCTCATCACATCAAAATCAGCGTCACACGCTGTTGAACGAAAACATTTTTATCACTTCTTCTCCATCGGTGCCGTGAATCATCTCTTCAAAGTCGCATCGGGAATTGATTCAATGGTCATCGGCGACGTCCAGATTCTGAGTCAAATTAAAGATGGATATAATATCGCGTTCGATGCGAAGGCAACGGGATCGTTCACGCACCGGCTTATTCAAGCAACGTTTCATGCGGGCAAGCGCACACGCACTGAAACCAGAATTGCCGAAGGCGCTGTGTCTGTCAGTTATGCCGCTGTCGAACTTGCCAATAAAATTTTCTCCGATTTAGGCAAACGATCGGCGCTGCTTATCGGTGCCGGTGAAACCGGAGAACTCACGGCAAAACACCTTGTCGGACGCGGCATTGGAAAACTTCTCGTCACGAATCGAACACGTTCAAAGGCCGAAGAACTTGTTGCGTCGCTTGGCGGCGAAGTTGTAGATTTTGAACGGCTCACCCAACATTTGCTTCATGCCGATATCATCATCTCCTCGGTTGCCGCCCCGCAGCACATTCTTACAAAGAACGATATCAGCCGCACAATGAAGGAGCGCGCTCACCGCCCGTTATTCATCATTGATATCGGCGTGCCGCGCAACATTGAACCAAGTGTCAACAATGTCGAAAATGTTTTTCTGCACGATATGGACGCTCTCTCCGGCATTGTTGATCAGAATCTCCAAAAACGCAAAGCGGAAATCCCGAAGGTCAACGCGATCATCCTTGAAGAGCTAACGGAGTTTCACAATTGGCATGAATCGCTGCAAGTGAATCCTACAATTGCCGACCTTCGCAATTATTTCGAGGCGATACGGCAGGAAGAAGTAGCGAAAAATATTAATCGCTTCTCGCCCGAAAATCGCGAGCTGCTGGAATTAGTGACGAAACGCATTGTGAATAAGCTGCTCCACACTCCAACGACAAGCTTGAAAAACGGAAACGATGAAAGCCTGGAAGACAAGCACACGAAACTTCATATTGTGCGCAGCCTTTTCGGATTGAGCAAGGGAGCGCATGATGAAGAAGAGAAATAAAATCATCGTCGGAACGCGCGGCAGCGAACTTGCATTGTGGCAGTCACGATGGGTTGCCAGTGAGCTTGCGCGCCTCTATCCTTCTCTGCTCATCGAAACAATCATTATTAAAACTACCGGCGATAAAATTCTTGATTCGCCTTTATCAAAAATCGGCGACAAGGGACTTTTTACAAAAGAAATTGAAAGAGCGCTTGTTGACTCCACGATTGATCTTGCCGTACACAGTTTGAAAGATATTCCTACAATTGTCACACCGGAATTAATTATCGGCGCGGTCTCGGCGCGCGAAGATGTGCGCGATGTATTTATTTCGCATCCGAAGAAAAAATATTCTTCACTTGCGTCAGTTCCTCACGGCGGAACAATTGCAACCGGAAGCCTGCGCCGTAAATGTCAACTGCTCAATCTTCGTCCTGATCTAAAAATTATTGACATTCGCGGCAATCTTAATACGCGGAAAACAAAACTTGAAAGCTCCGACTGGGATGGAATGCTTCTCGCAAAAGCCGGAGTCACGCGACTTGGCTGGGCTGACATGATCACAGAAATTCTCGATCCGACAACAATTCTTCCGGCTGTCGGTCAAGGCGCTCTCGGAATTGAAATCAGAGAGAAAGACAGATTTGCCGCATCGCTTATCGCGCCGCTCAACGATCATCCTACTGAACAAGCGACTGCCGGAGAACGTGCACTGCTTCATTATCTCGAAGGCGGTTGCCAAATTCCAATCGGAACATTTGGCAGGATCGAAAAAGGAATTTTTCTGCTTGATGCTGTTGTAGGAAGCTTAGACGGCAAGCGCATTGTTCAAGGCAAAATTCACGGCAAACCGGAAGATGCAGCTCAAATCGGAACATCGCTCGCTCGGGAATTACTTGATAAAGGGGCAGATAAAATTCTCGCGGAAATCCGCCTGATGTCCGCATAATTGTTATGCTGGAATTTTCAACCATACCATCTCAACCGCTCACCGGAAAAACAATTCTTGTCACGCGCCCCCGCGATCAAGCCGCTGAAATTGTAAAACTGCTTGAACAGCTTGGTGCCACCGTCGAACTTTTCCCGACAATCCAAATCGTTCCGCCTTCATCGTGGAACGACTGCGACAATGCAATCAGCCGCATCGAAACATACGATGGTATCATCCTCACAAGCCAGAACGCTGTGGAATTTTTTTTCGGAAGAATGAAGGGAAAAAATTCCGAATTCCGTAAACCGCTGTCGCATAAAAAAATTTATGTCATGGGGAAGAAAACAGAACAAAGTGTCAAGAAATTTGCAAATCACACTGAACCGCTGCCGGTCGAAGATCCCTTTGGGAATATCGCCGATTCAACACATTTCGCCGTCGTGCTGAGCAAGGAATCAATATCGGGACAACGATTTCTATTCCCGAAAGGTAATCTTGCCGGCGCAATCCTGCCCTCCATCTTACGCGAGCACGGCGCACATGTTGACGAAGTTGTTGTGTATGAAACAACTGCGCCGGCGACATCAGACACAGAAAGAATTTCCCGATTGATCCGCGAAAGAGAAATTGATGTGCTCACATTTTTCAGCCCTTCAAGTTTGACAAACTTTTTAGCGATAATCCCGGCAAATGAACTTCACCGGAGTGTCATTGCGGCAATCGGAAACACAACCGCAAATGCAATTCAAACTGCGGGGCTCCAAGCACAAATTGTTGCCGAGCAACCAACGACATCGGGACTTGTTGCTGCCATCGTGAAATTTTATCAAAAATGAAAGCGAACCCTTCAAAAGCAGTCACTACGCCTCAGCGTTTTGTCGGTGAATTCTGGACGGCAAAGCAACGTCAGGCATCGTCGCTTCACGAAATTTCTTACCGAGCTTGTTTTAAACCCCAACTGCCAAAATTTTTCATCGAGCGATATACCGCTGAAGGCGATGTCGTGTACGACCCGTTCATGGGAAGAGGAACGACGATTATCGAAGCGGCATTACTGAACCGGAACGTTGTCGGCAATGATGTGAATCCGCTCAGCATTATTCTCACGCAGCCGCGTCTCAATATCCCTGATGTTGAAGAACTTGAACAACGAATGAAAAGCATTCCCTTTTCTTATTCGCTGCGCGCCGACATCGAGCTTTCAATGTTCTATCATCCGAAAACAGAAAGCGAAATTGTTTCGCTGCAAAATTATTTGCTTGAACGAAAGCATGCGCGAACGGAAGACAAGCTCGATGCGTGGATTCGGATGGTTGCGACAAACAGGCTGACCGGGCATTCGTCAGGATTTTTTTCCGTGTACACACTTCCGCCAAATCAAGCGGCATCGCAGGAAAGTCAAAAAAAAATCAACAGAAAGCTAAAGCAGAAACCTGAATACCGCGACGCTAAAAAAATCATCCTGAAGAAAACGAAAAACCTTTTGCGGAATCTGACACAGCAACAACATCAGCGGCTTAACGGTGTCAGCTCGAACGCGAAATTCTTTTCCGCGGATGCAAGCAATACTTCTAAAATTCCGGACGCGTCTGTTCAGCTCACGGTCACTTCTCCCCCGTTTCTCGACATCGTTCAATATTCTTCCGATAACTGGCTTCGCTGCTGGTTCAATGGACTTGATGATGAAGCAATCTCGAAAAAAATTTCCGTTGTGCGTTCTCTCGAAGAATGGTGCGGCGTGATGCGTAAAGTTTTTGTAGAATTATACCGCATTACAAAAGCCGGCGGCTATGTCGCATTTGAAGTCGGAGAGGTTCGCAAAGGCACGGTACAACTTGACGAGCACGTCGTGCCGCTGGGATTCAGTGTTGGATTTACTTGCGAGGGTGTATTTATCAACGAGCAAAAGTTCACGAAGACAGCAAACATTTGGGGAATTAAAAATAACTCTCACGGAACAAACACAAACCGGATTGTGGTATTTCGAAAATAAAAAAATCGGAGATGTAGAACGTCTCAAAGACGTCCAACATCTAAAACCTCTTTATTCAAAACCATGAACACCTCCCGCTTCCTATCAATTACCATTTCCCAACAAATGCTCGACGAAGCAACTAAGTTTGTCAGTGCAGTAGAAGTAAAACGAACCAAAGCTTCTCCTTTCGATACACTCACCGGTATTTTAGGAGAACTGGCGTTCGCGCAATTTCTCTACGGCGATTTCCGAAAGAACAATATCGGAAACAACAAAGGGAAAAGTGATTTTCGAGACGTTGAAATCAAAACATCGGCATTTCCATTCAGCACGCATCTACATCTTCTTGTGCGCGCGGATTATAAAGAAAAAAGAAAGCCGCAATTTTACATCCAAATAATTTTAAACCTGCCGCACACTGACTCAACCGAAATTCCCGTCGGAACGCAGGCAATTTTTTGTGGGTTCGCTACCTGCGATGAAGTGGAAAAAGCCTCGAAGAAAGACTTCGGTTCAAAATTTAGCACATCGGCAGGCTATGAGTGCTACTATCTCCCAATCATTCAGCTTCACCCAATGGCTGATTTTGCAACGGCGCTCGCTTGCCATCGAAAACAAAACTCAGGATTTGTGGGAAAAAAGTCGTATATTTGAATTGTAACTTCATTAAAAAACTCGACGCAACGAAACTTCTGTGACCTCTCAACAACCATCAAACGATCTTTTTCTTCGCGCATGCAAGCGTGAAGATGGTGAACGAACTCCCGTGTGGTTTATGCGGCAGGCCGGGCGTTACCTTCCCGAATACCGCGCTGTTCGCGAGAAAGTAGATTTCCTAACGCTTTGCAAAACCCCCGACCTCGCCGCCGAAGTTACCATTCAACCCGTTGATATTATCGGCGTTGATGCAGCAATTATTTTTTCCGACATTCTCGTTGTGCCGGAAGCAATGGGAATGCAACTTGTTATGGAAGATGGCAACGGCGGACCGCGCTTCCCTGCTCCAATCCGCTCGCACGCTCAGATTGATGCACTTCCCGTTCCCGACCCTCACTCCAAATTAAAATTCGTTCTCGATGCAATTCGAACGACGCGAAACAATTTGAACAACAAGGTACCGCTCATCGGATTTTCCGGATCGCCGTGGACGCTTGCAACATACATGGTTGAAGGCAAAGGCACGAAGAATTTTCGTCACATCAAAGAATTGATCTTTTCTTACCCGAAAGATGCACATTTTCTTTTGGATAAACTTGCACGCGCCGTTGCAGCATACTTGTCCGCACAAATTGAAGCCGGTGCGCAGGCAATTCAGATTTTCGATACGTGGGGAGGAGTTTTGGCGCAGGAAGAATTTGAAGAATTCTCGCTGCAGTACATTCGACGCGTTCTTTCGCTTGTCAAACGCAGCGGCGCACCCGCAATTATCTTTTGTAAGGATTGCGGACATTCACTGGAAAAAATCGCGGACAGCGGCGCTGACGTTGTCGGACTCGATTGGACTATTGACATCGGCAAAGCCCGTGAAATGGTAGGAAGTTACGTCGGATTGCAGGGAAATCTCGATCCGGCGATGTTGTATTCAACACCCGAACGAATTGAAAAAGGTGTACAATCCATATTGAAAAAATTTGGCAAAGGCCGTGGACACATTTTTAATCTGGGCCACGGCGTGCTTCCAGATACACCGTTTGAAAATGTGAAAGTGTTTGTGAACGCAGTGAAGAAATTCAGCGTTCAATATCATTGAGTAGAAAAAATCTGTATGAAACAATTTGAAACAGTTGATGTAGAAATTCTTCGCAAGTACGATCGCCCGGGACCGCGATACACAAGCTATCCTACGGCACCGGTTTTCACCCCGACATTCGGCCCGAAGGAATACAGCGACGAGATTGTTCGCACGAATGCGGCTGAAGATTCTTCCGACCTGTCGCTCTATTTTCATTTCCCGTTCTGCGATACGCTCTGCTATTTTTGCGGCTGCACGATGCTCGTCACGCACAGCCGCGACCGCATTCGGGAATATAATTCGTATCTGAAAAAAGAAATTGATTTAATCGCGCCGTTGATTTCAAAAAAACGAAAAGCGATACAGCTTCACTGGGGCGGTGGAACGCCATCGTATCTTGATCCGGACGAAATCCGCGAGATGGGAAATTACATCCGTGAGCGGTTCAATTACGCCGATGATATTGAAGCTGGCGTTGAAATTGATCCGCGCGGGCTTACCTTCGAGCACATGCAGGCGCTGCGCGAAAGCGGATTCAACCGCATCAGCATGGGCGTGCAGGATTTTGAACAGAAAGTTCAGGAAGCAGTCAATCGTGTTCAGCCGGAAGAAATCACGCGGGATGCAGTGACGTGGAGCCGGCAGCTCGGCTTCAAAAGCATCAATCTTGATTTGATCTACGGACTTCCGTTTCAGACTTTTGAATCGTTTGAGAAAACAGTTAACACGATTATTAATATTTCTCCTGACCGCATCGCCGTATTCAACTATGCACACGTTCCATGGCTGAAGCCGCATCAAAAATTGATCCACCAAGAAAACCTGCCGACACCGGAGATAAAATTAGAAATTTTCAAAATGACAATTGAAAAATTGCTCGATGCAGGTTACTGGAACATCGGAATGGATCATTTCGCGAAGCACTCCGATGAATTAGCAGTCGCTCAGCGTAATAAAACGCTCTATCGTAATTTTCAAGGTTACTCAACGAAAGCGGGATGTGACCTCTACGGATTTGGAATGTCGGCAATCGGACATTTCAAAAACACATACCAGCAGAACAAAAAAACATTGCCGGACTTTTACAAAACAATCGGCAACAACGCGTTGGCAACCAGCGTTGGGTATCGAATGACAGATGATGATCAAATTCGTAAAGCGGTCATTATCAAAATCATGTGTGACATGGAATTGGAAAAGTCTGCGATTGAAAAGCAATTTAATATTCACTTCGACGAATATTTTAGCGACGCTTTGCCGAAACTTCAACCGTTCATTGATGAAAGATTGGTTACACATTCCAGCGATAAAATTATTGTCAACGGCGTGGGACGGCTTATCATTCGCAACATTGCAATGTGTTTCGACGCGTATCTCGAAAAAATGATGAAGGAAAAACCGATTTTTTCCCGCACAGTATAGACCGACAATGATACAGAACCCTTCCAATACAGCAGTCGTTCTCTTTCAATTAGGCGGACCTGATTCCTTGGATGCGGTGGAGCCGTTTCTCTACAACCTTTTTTGCGACCCCGATATTATTGACCTTCCCGGTGCTTTTCTTTTCCGCCGGATGCTTGCGCGCATTATTTCTTCCCGAAGGGCACCCAAAGTGCAGGAATTATATAAACGCATCGGCGGCCGCTCACCGATCCTGAAGCAAACGCGTTTACAAGCTCGACGATTGCAAGATTCGCTGGCACAGCACGGCGTTCGTGCCAGCGTGCACATTGCAATGCGATATTGGCATCCGATGACAGAAACAACACTGAAAGAAGTCGCAGACACAAAACCTGATTCGGTAATTCTCCTCCCGCTCTACCCGCATTTTTCCAAAACGACAACAGGTTCAAGCGCGAACGAATGGAAACGCACAGCAACAAAGCTGCGCTACGAAAATCTGCACACAAAGCTGGTCCAACAGTACTTCGATCATCCGCTATACATCGAAGCGTTGGTGGAACACATCAACCGTGCGCTGCATAGACTTCCTGAACCAGAAAGAAAAAAAGTCCACATTGTTTTCAGTGCGCACGGAACTCCAAGTAAGCTCGTAAAGAGCGGCGACCCGTATTCTCATCACATCCGCAGGACGTACGAGCTTGTGGTTGAAAAAGGAAACTTCGGATTAAAACATACATTGTGTTTTCAAAGCAAAGTGGGACCGCAGCAGTGGCTTAAACCATCGCTCGTCGAAACGATTGAACGGCTTGCTTCAGAAAAAGTTTCCCATGTTCTGGTCATTCCTATCGCATTTGTTTCCGACCACATCGAAACACTTTCGGAAATCAACATGGAAGCAAAAGCACAGGCAAAAAAATTAGGAGTTCAATATTTTGACATGATGCCGGCATTGCTGATGAACAAAAAGTTCATTGCGTGCCTTACAGATTTGGTATTACAAAAACTCAACAGCTAAACTTGCGCGTAATGGAAGATCATTCGGTTATCGTAATTGGCGGCGGAATTTCCGGACTTGCAACAGCGTGGTGGCTGCACAAAACCGGACACAATGTGATTGTGCTCGAGCGTGACATCAGCGTCGGCGGGACAATGAAAACTGTCCCTGACAACGGATGGCTCATTGAAACCGGGCCCAACAGTGCACTGGAAACCACCCCGCTTTTTAAAACGCTCTATGCCGACCTGCATCTCGAAAGTGAATTAATCTACGCGAACGAAAAATCGGATAACCGTTACATTTTGAAAAACGGCTCGCTCCTTCCGCTGCCAATGGCTCCCGGAAAATTTCTTAAATCAAAATTGTGGAGCGTCAACGGCAAGCTTCGCTTGTTGAAAGAGCCGTTCGTCGGCCGCGCCGGAAAGGAAGAAACAATCGCCGAATTTGTTACTCGCCGCTTAGGAAAAGAATTTCTCGACTATGCAATCAATCCTTTCGTTGCCGGTGTCTATGCCGGCAATCCGGAGCAATTGAGTGTTCGCGCAGCATTTCCTAAATTGTACGCGCTGGAAGAAAAATACGGCGGCCTTATCAAAGGACAAATCAAGGGCGTGCGTGAACGAAAACGCCGTGCAGAAAAAGCGAAGGACCGTTCACGGCTTTTCTCTTTTGTGAATGGCATTCAAACGCTTCCGGATGCTCTCTCTAAGGCATTGGGCGCAAAGATCCGCACGGGAGTTACTGTTGAAACTATTTCGATGAAGCCAATAGACAACCATAACGGCTCTTTCCTTTACGAACTCTCCGGCAAGGAGAAAGGAAATGCCGTAACTTTTTCCGCACCAGTTGTTGTGATGGCAATTCCTGCGTATCACGCCGCAGAGCTTCTCCGACCGATCACCCCAACGATTACTGAATCGCTGTCAAAAATATTCTACCCGCCAGTTGCTGAAGTTTTTCTCGGCTTTGAAGAAAACCGCATCGGCATTCCGCTCGACGGCTTTGGATTTCTTGTTCCGGCGAAAGAACAGCGAAAAATTCTCGGAACAATCTGGTCTTCGGCAATTTTCCCGAACCGCGCTCCGAAAGGTTTTGCCGCGCTGACAACATTTGTCGGCGGCTCGCGTCAACCGGAGGTCCTCAATGCCGACGATAAAGAACTCACTTCCATCGCTGTTGGCGAACTTCATTCCATTATGAAAATCACTGGCGAACCAAGTTACGTACGTGTCACACGCTGGCGGCGCGCCATCCCACAGTATCATCTTGGACACCTTGCGATCGTTGAACAGATTGAACGATTCGAAGCAGAACATCCGGGATTTTTTATTTCAGGAAATTTCCGCGGCGGCATAGCAGTTGGGGATTGCGTCATCAATTCCGAGAAAATTTCAGGAAGAGTTTTAGAATATTTTACGAGGAGATCTCAATGAAACAAGTGATCATCGCGGCGTTCATCCTGCTTTGCTGTCCGCACTTTCTCTTTTCTCAAACAACAGCGCAGCCCTCTGAAAAAACAATCGCTCCTGAGGTATTCTCCGACTCGATGAAAGTTTTCTGGGACGAATTGAAAAAAGACGCCGATTCGTACGCGGCGATCAAACAGAGCAAAGGCGAATTTGAAACTACGGCAGAGTTTCAGGCGCGATTGGAAAAAGACCGAAGTGATACTCAGAAAAAAATGGAGAACTTTCTCGCTGCTGGCCATTATGCTGAACGCACATATTCGGTATGGATGAAAGCCGCTCTTCTCCATTACAATGCTGATGCTCAACTTTACACGCTCGGAATCACCGGCGCTATTACCATTCCTCCTGCGCAGCAAAATATCACGACCGCTTGTCCGCCAAACCCGTATTTTACAATCACCGATTCGACGATACGCGGATATAAATTCTCGTATTTCGCTCTGAAGGATAAGCAAGAATTTCTTTGGCATGTGGATGAAACCACTGCGCGTACGGCAAAGAGCAGCGAGCAGAATATTTATTTCCGGGTTTGGCTGCACTTTGATTTTTCGCAGGTCTTCACAAAAGACGAAGCGCAGATTATGATTGTTCCGACAAAATTCGAGTTGGTCAATAAAGCAGATAATCTTATTCTGTGGAGCGACTCAGCCTTGCAATAATTCAAATTTCAATCTTTCACCATCACAATCTCAACAAAAATCGGATGTTGCTATGAATAAATTTAAAGAGAGCATACTCAACCTTGTTACCGATACTTCAACGAACCTGCCCCCCGATGTTCGCCGTGCAATTGCGCGCACGATGGAAACCGAGCCGGGCGAAACACGCGCGGCATTTGCGCTCAACACAATTGCAACAAATATTGATATGGCTTGTGACAGCACCGGCGCAATTTGCCAGGATACCGGCATGCCGTCGTTTTACATTCACACTCCTGTCGGCGCAAACCAGATCGAAATGAAGAAACAAATTCTCGAAGCGGTCAGCGAAGCGACGGCGCGCGGCTTGCTGCGCCCAAATTCCGTTGACTCGCTTACAGGAAAAAACAGCGGCAACAACCTTGGCGCAGGCACTCCCGTCATCCATTGGGAACAATGGGAACGTGACAATGAAATTGAAGTCAGGTTGATTCTTAAAGGCGGAGGCTGCGAAAATAAAAATATTCAGTATTCACTTCCTGCGCAACTCGATCATCTCGGAAAAGCCGGCCGAACCATGGACGGCATCCGCAAATGCATCCTTCACGCCGTATGGCAGGCACAAGGTCATGGCTGCGCAGTCGGCGCTCTCGGTGTATGCGTTGGCGGAGACCGCACAAGCAGCTTCGATTTTGCGAAGCAGCAGCTTTTCAGAAAACTCGATGATGTGAACACAGTTCCAGAATTAGCGGAACTGGAATCCTACGTTATGGAAAACGCAAATAACCTGAACATCGGGACGATGGGTTTCGGCGGAAAGACAACGCTCATCGGATGTAAAATCGGTGTACAAAATCGGCTTCCCGCCAGTTTTTTTGTTTCGGTCGCATACAATTGCTGGGCATTCCGCCGGCAAGGTATTGTGCTCGACGCAAAAACAGGCGCGATTAAACAGTGGCTGTACAAAGATGACTCCCCTGTCATTCGTATGGCACGGGAAAAAGAAATTCCTCTGACCGGAAAAGAAATCAAACTGCGGACGCCGGTTACTGAGGAACAAATCCGATCATTAAAGGTTGGCGATGTTGTTCTTGTCAGCGGAAAACTTTTTACAGGAAGAGATGCGCTCCATGCATACCTGTCACAGCACGATTCCCCTGTTGACCTGCGCGGACAAATGATCTACCACTGCGGTCCCGTTATGTTGCAGGAAAACGGCCAATGGAAAGTGAAAGCCGCCGGACCAACAACGAGCAGCCGCGAAGAACCATATCAAGCGGACATCATCAAAAAATTCGGCATACGGGCTGTCATCGGAAAAGGAGGCATGGGCGCACAAACGCTTGCGGCACTGAAAGAACACGGCGCAGTGTACCTCAATGCTATCGGAGGCGCGGCACAATTCTACGCAGAATGCATTAAGAATGTTGACGGTGTCAATCTGATGGAATTTGGTATTCCCGAAGCCATGTGGCATCTTGCGGTCGAAAATTTTCCTGCTATTGTCACGATGGATTCACACGGCAACAGTCTTCATGCTCAAGTAGAACAGGCTTCTGCGGAAGAGCTTTCTAAATTTGCAGAAGCGGTATTTTGAAATTATCATTGAAAACGATGTTGCTTCTCATAGTCTATTATCCGTCTCACTAATATCCGTCTCACTAAATTTTTGAAAAAGGAGCTTTCATATGGGCAAAGATAGTTTGACGATTACCGACAACCGCACGGGAAAAACGTACGAAATTCCCATTGCGAACGACACCATTCACGCAATTGATTTGCGCCAGATCAAAGTACATGACGACGATTTCGGAATGATGACGTACGACCCATCGTTCATGAACACTGCATTGTGCAAAAGTTCAATCACATTTATTGACGGTGACAAGGGTATTCTTCGTTACCGTGGTTATCCGATTGAACAACTGGCAGAAAAATGTACTTACCTCGAGGTTTCGTATCTCATTTTGAAGGGAGAATTACCGACAGCAGACCAGCTTGAACAATGGACGAACGAGGTCAAGCAACACACGTTCGTTCATGAAAATATTAAACGGCTGATGCAAGGTTTCCGGTACGACGCTCACCCGATGGGAATGTTTGTCAGTACGGTAGCGGCGCTGTCTACTTTCTATCCTGAAGCCGGAGATATTTTTTCAGAAGAAAAACGAAGGAAACAAATTCTTCGTCTCATCGGAAAGGTACCGACAGTAGCGGCATTCGCTTATCGAAACAGCACAGGAATGCCGTACGTTTACCCGGACAACGATCTGACATTCACAGGAAATTTCCTGAGCATGATGTTCCGCGCCGGTTCAAACCGTTACAAACCGCATCCTGTGCTGGAGCGTGCGCTCGACAAGCTTTTCATTCTTCATGCCGACCATGAACAAAATTGCAGCACAACGGCGATGCGAAATGTCGGAAGTTCGCATGTTGACCCGTTCTCAGCAACGGCGGCAGCGGCGGCAGCACTCTATGGACCGCTGCACGGCGGGGCGAACGAAGCGGTGCTGCGCATGCTCGATCACATCGGAGATGTGAGCAAAATACCGGAGTTCATCAAAGGCGTTAAAACCGGCGAAGGAAAACTCATGGGCTTCGGACATCGCGTGTATAAAAATTTCGACCCGCGCGCCAAGGTCATTAAAAATCTTGCTGACGAGGTGTTTGAAGTCACCGGACGGAATCCAAAGCTCGACATCGCACTTGAATTAGAGCGCATTGCACTGCAGGACGACTATTTTATTAAGCGGAAATTGTATCCGAACGTTGATTTTTATTCCGGTTTGATTTATCAGGCGATAGGATTTCCGGTTCAAATGTTTCCAGTGCTCTTTGCGATCCCACGCACGTCCGGATGGATCGCGCATTGGCAGGAAATGTTGAATGATCAAGAACAAAAAATTGCACGGCCCCGGCAAATTTTTGTCGGCGCTGCGAAGCGTGATTTTGTGCCTGTTGAAAAACGCCGATAACTCCACCCAGCGAAAGCAGAATACATGAAAGCAGTTATCAATAATTCTCTCACACACTATATCGATATCGGCATCTCCACTGCGCTTCCCGTGATATTGATTCACGGTTTCCCTTTCAGTCATAAGATGTGGATGATGCCGGGCGGGCAAACTGAAGCGCTGGCAGGCACGTACCATGTCATTGCCTACGACGTGCGCGGACACGGAGAAAGCGAAGTCGGCGACGGGCTTTATACAATCGAGTTTTTTGCCGATGACTTAATCGGATTGATGGACCATTTGAACGTTCAACAAGCGGTAGTTGTCGGACTCTCGATGGGCGGTTACATTGCACTGCGCGCAATGCAGAAGAAGCCGGAACGATTCAAAGGACTTGTTTTGTGCAACACGCGCGCTGATGCAGATTCTAATGAAAGCAAAATCAAACGCGCCGGCGCAATTCGAGCCATCAAAACCAACGGACCGCGGCTGTTTGCTCAAGAGTTGGTGAAGAATCTCTTTGCACCGCAGAGCCTTGAAACAAAACAGAACGCAGTGAAACTCATTGAAAGCACCATAGAACGCACTGCGCCGCTGGCGTTATGCGGCACCGAACTCGCACTTGCATCACGCATTGATTCAACGCCCTCACTTTCCGCAATCAACATCCCAACGCTCGTGATGACAGGAGAACTGGATACCATCGCCCCTCCTGAAATTAACAAAGCAATAAAGGATGCGATTTCTAATGCCGAGTTTTTTGCCATTCCGAAAGCAGCGCACCTTAGCAATTTGGAAAATGCCGACGAGTTCAATAAACATTTAGTGGAGTTTCTTCAGAAGCTTGTATAGAAAGACAGACAAAAAATCGGTGCTGCTTCCTGCTGATGCTGTGATGGAAACATTGCAACGAAGTGTTATTCGATGCACGAGATGTCCCCGGCTGGTTGAATGGCGAAGATTAGTTGCTGAAAAAAAAACACGCCGCTTTAGCGAATGGACATATTGGGGGAAACCCGTTCCGAGTTTTGGCGACGTGAGAGCAACGATGTTGTTGGTTGGTTTGGCGCCTGCAGCACATGGCGGAAACAGAACGGGAAGAATGTTCACCGGAGATGAAAGCGGCAACTGGCTGTTTCGTGCATTGTTCGATGCGGGATTTGCAAATCAGAAAACTTCTACAGAACGCGGCGACGGTTTATCGCTGACTAATTGTTACATCACTGCGACATGCCGCTGCGCTCCGCCGAAGAATAAATTATTGCGGGAAGAAATCCACAACTGCCGGCCATTTCTTCTGAAAGAACTCCTTATTCTGAAAAATATCCGGGTCGTGATCGGAATCGGAAAAATCGGCTTCGAAGCTGCCTTCGATAGCTTCAGAGAATTAGGATGGACACAATTAACATCCCGTCCGAAATTCGGTCATGGCACTACATATCAGTTAAATGAAAAAGTCACTCTCATCGGCACATACCATCCAAGTCAGCAAAATACTTTTACCGGAAAGCTGACCGAAAAAATGTTTAACGAAATTTTTGCAAAAGCCCGAACGTTGCTCAACGGGGCATAGGTCAATTGAACTTACCGGATTCTTCAATTATATTGAAAATAGAATATTACAGAAGGATAAATTTATGACATCGCCATTTCTTGGGACATACGAACGCACGGGGACTGAACTGTTCAAGCGTCTTCGCAGGCTGCGGATGACCGAAACATTTCGGTCAATGGTCCGCGAGACGGAACTTTCACGCAATGATTTTATTTACCCTCTCTTTGTCGTGCCGGGAGAAAAAATTCGACACGAAGTGAAATCAATGCCGGGAGTGTTTCAACTTTCTGTTGATCAACTTGTTCTCGAGTGCGTTGAGGTGAAAAATCTCGGCATTCCCGCAGTGATTCTTTTTGGGATTCCCAAAGAAAAAGATGACGTCGGCAGCGGCGCATATGATGAACATGGTATTGTGCAAACGGCAGTACGCGCAATCAAAAAAGAAATACCTGAACTCGTCGGCATTACCGATGTGTGCTTATGCGAATATACTTCGCACGGACACTGCGGTATTGTTCGCGGCAATGAGATTCTGAATGATGAATCTATTGAATTGCTTGCAAAGGAAGCTCTTACCCACGCACAAGCAGGCGCAGATATTGTCGCGCCGTCCGATATGTTTGATGGACGCATTCAGGCCATTCGGCGCACTCTTGATGAAAACAATCTTCGCAACACACCAATCATGTCATACGCCGCAAAATATGCGTCAGGATTTTATGGACCATTTCGGGATGCGGCAGAAAGCACACCAAAATTCGGCGACCGGCGCTCGCATCAAATGGATCCGGCAAATTCTAATGAAGCGCTGAGAGAAGTTGAAGAAGACATTCTCGAAGGCGCTGATATCGTGATGGTGAAGCCCGCGCTTTCGTACCTCGATATTATCCGCAGAGTAAAAGATCGTTTTGGAATGCCGACTGCTGCATATAACGTTAGCGGCGAATATTCGATGATTAAAGCGGCCGGCCGCAACGGGTGGATTGACGAACAGCGCGTGATGATGGAAACGCTGACCAGCATGAAACGCGCCGGCGCTGATCTCATTCTCACCTACTTTGCAAAGG
The DNA here is from genome assembly GCA_021796275.1 of Bacteroidota bacterium. Taxonomy (GTDB): domain Bacteria; phylum Bacteroidota; class Ignavibacteria; order UBA10030; family UBA8401; genus JAJYOI01. The sequence goes on along the minus strand of JAJYOI010000037.1, from coordinate 104 downwards.
AAGCCGCTCGCCTGCTTCCATAAATGCAGCAACTTTGATGAAAACAATTCTCATTACCGGTGGAACAGGTTTCATCGGTTCAAACCTCGCCGCCGCACTTGTCG
>JAJYOI010000119.1 GCA_021796275.1 Bacteroidota bacterium | reverse complement strand
GGAATACAGGCGTATGCGGGACACATACAACACATCACTTCCTATGAAGAAAGAAAAAAAGCTTCCTACAAATGTTTTGAAGAAGTGATTCCGGTCTTCAACACGCTGAAAAAAGAAATCGAAGGCTTCACAATCTTTAGCGCATCGGGAACCGGAACGATTGGAATAGACAGCAATATTCCGGAAATAACCGAGCATCAGGTCGGCTCCTATGTCTGTATGGATGCCGAATATCTTCCGGTTGAAAACCTCCTTGGGGTTGAATTATCAAAGAACGGCAAAGATTCGGTTTCCTTTAATGCCGCCCTCCGCTTGCTGACAACAGTGGTAAGCGTAAACCAAAAAGGATTTGTTACTGTTGATGCCGGTTTAAAATCACTCTACAGTGATGGAGCCGTTCCGCAAATCTTCACACGGGAATTTGCCGGTCAGCCAAAGGCTGATCCGCCTATGGCGGAAATGAAATATGATTGGTTCGGAGACGAATACGGAAAAATAATTTATGCGGAAGATTCTAAAGCACCCGCCTTAGGCACGGTCTTCGAACTTATTGTTTCACATTGCGACCCCACCATTAACCTGTTCGACCAGTTTTATATTACACAAGGCAATGAAGTTGTTGATACATGGCAAATTGATTTGCGGGGTTGCAGCCAATAATGCAGCCGCAGACTTTTCAGCCAATGGTCGCTTACGCTCCAAAGCTTCAGCGACGGAGCGCTGATCCGCCTCTGGCGGGATGGCGAAACAAAGATCCTTTTTTAAACAAAAATTTTTTGTTGCCGCTGTGCTTTATTCTCTTGACTCTTTACTTATTAAAGAGGTTAGGTGGCGTGCCAGTAGTTGAATTTATTTTTTTTCTCGAATTAACTTATAAAATCTTTCTTGAACAATGCTCACCTTTTCTGAGTTGAGATTATTGTCAAATTCGATCAGATAAATTTTATCATGACCAGCAGGTTTAGCAGCAATCGGGCGACATTTTAATTTAGGAAAATGCTGGTGGGCAAACTTGACCATATTTGAAACCTGAATCCAGCCAAGCTTATCTCGGTCGTCAGGACTTTTTGCCTCAAGCGGAAGAATATATTCGGTACCTTCTGAATCAATACCAACATATAAATCGTCAATTTCTATTTGTCCTTCACCCTCAATCGTAGTTCTGATATGTGATTGCAAATGAAAGCAGGTAATTTCAGTAAAAATATCTACAAGGCGATTGTATCGGATGGAAGATAATAATGCTTGTTCATCTGCCGAGGCATGCTTTTCAACAATTTCGGGTAGAGCATTCGGAATTTCAATAGCCAGTAAGCCCTCTTGAATATCTACAAATGGTTTGCGTCTGGATTTGAGAAAAGAAAATCGCCCCTTTCCTTTCGGCTTTATAAACCAATTACCTTTATCAAGAATAGATTGAGGAAGATTGGAACGAGAACGATAAGTATAGACAACATCTGGCGCATTTCGTAAAGTTATCTTGAGCTTTCTCGCTACAGCAACAAGTTCGTCTTTGGTAAAGTCAATTTCAGCTAAACCTTCTTTGTACTTCGAGGAAAATAGAGTTGTTATGATTCGATCATAGTCTTTTTCAGATGTTTTAATTGGCATTTGTTAGGAATCCTTAGGTTGTTTACGCAAAATGAGGACGTTCTCATCAATCTGAATTTTTGTTGCCGTTGCAAGCCTTGTTCGCCATAATTCGATTTCATCAACTTTGTAACCTATACTTTCTGCAATCTCAGCCAGAATTTTTGCGGTAGGAATATGAGTGCGGAAAAAAGACATTTGATCACCGACAACATATGCAATTCGAGCATCGGGAGAAAGAAGCGGTCTAAGACTTTCAAAATGACGATACATACCTCCAAAATAGTGTTTTACAATTTTGTGATAAAGCTTTTCAAAACCAGATGTCTTTTTTAGGTGAATACGTTTTTCTTCAATCTCCTTTGCAATCTTTGTTATTGAGTCGAATGATTTGACATAGTCCTGATCGTTATCGGCAACAAAAATATTTCGAGAGTTACTCCGCAATAGTTGTTCCTTTAGTGTACGAAGACTCTGTTTACTAGAAATCAAGCCGAGCACGACACTTTCAAGGCGAGTAGTACGAGTATAGTCCTTTTCATTTGGATATGGTGGTGATGTTATGACAAAATCAACTTTGCCAAAATGATTAGGAAAATAATCGGAAATACGTCTTGCATCGCCATGTACGATTTCAGCGCCTGCGGTTACTTGAGGTCGAGATTCAAGGTCGCAAACCATTTTATCCACAAGGCGATAGAAGTAATCAAGGATGTAAACGTCTTTCTTTGGCTTTGTAGAGTAAACTTCTGGACCAAAAGCAACATTGCCAGCATGGTTTACGACAAGATTTGCCAAGGCAAGAAGAAACAAATTCCGAACTTGTTCATCAGAAACGCGTTCAATACACTCTTTTAAAATAAGAACTCTGCGCAGAGGCGTCGGACTAATAAAATCCTTCGGTAATACAAGCTGTTGGTCATCGGTTAATGATGGTTCGGAAAGTAATGGTTTGCCTTTCTTAGGTTGGACAAAAAGCGAAACATCCTCAGATAAATTGAACTTATCAAGAGAGGAAGAAGTGGATGAAATAACTTCGCGGAAAGCAAGCCGTACCTCTGAAGGCGAAGTACGCCAATCTGTTTTAATACAAGAAGCAAAATAAACAACAGGATTAGCTTCAAGCCCAAGAGAATCGATATTTAGCTTTTTGCACTCAACATTTGTAGTGCCCGTTCCGCAAAATGGATCAAGAACAAGATGGGTACTGCGGATTCCGAACTTAAACATGTAGTAGCGTACAAGATGTGGCGGATAACCTAATACGAATTGATACCACGAATGGAATGACTTGTCGCCCGATTGCGTCTGGTTACGAACAGAATTTTCTATTTCTAAAATGTTACGCATTGTGAATACAAGATACAAAATCTATTGCCTAGTCGAAAGGGCGGTTTATTTGCCATTTTTCTTTATATAAGGCACGCTGGCTAACTAGTGATTAGATAGACTTGTTCAGATACTGATCAGCCTCCGGCTGAAATGAATTATTTTGTAAGTTTGAGAAAAAAACTGGAGGTAAAAGTGGCAGCAGAATTGCTCGATCAGGTCCGTGAAACCATCCGCCTTAAGCACCTCAGCCGGCGCACTGAAGAAGCGTACATCCGGTGGATTCACAAATTTATTTTGTTTCATAACAAACGTTATCCTTCTTCTATGGGCGAAGCGGAAATCCGTTCATTTTTCTCCTCCCTTAGACGGCACAAATTTGTCTCTTCTTCAACTCAAAATCAAGTTTCCTTCTAAACTTTTTTGCTTTGCTTCCTCATTCTTTTTTCAGCCGGTTAGAGCGCTTGGTGCGGGATCAAGAGATTGGCTTTCGCCCGCTCCACCAATTTTTTTCAGGGAAATAGGGCGAAGCGCCGCTTCGCCTTACTGTTTGTCCGGATAACCAGAACCGTGTCGGTTGCATCCCAACAGATGGTCCGGATAACGTCGGGGGTAGTCTGGAGTGCCGAAACGGTGGTCAGAAGCACCCTCAGGGGTGGTTCGGAGTGCCGAAACGGTGGTCGGAACCACCCCACGGGGTGGTCGGGAGAGCCAAAACGGTGGTTCGATCCACCTATGGAGGTTGTCCGGAGGACCGAAACGGTGGTCGGAACCACCCTCAGAGGTGGTCGGGAAAACCCTCAGGGGTGGTTCGGAGACCCGAAACGGCGGGTTTGATCAGGAAACACCGGAATGGATTCTTATCTCCCCCGCTCAATAGTTCTCGCTGAAAAATATTCTTTTTGTAGGTCGAATTTCCAATTCGACTGGGCGAGATGGAATCTCGCCCTACACTTTTTCAGCGAGAACTCAATAGCCAATTTGCGCCGGAGCGCGTCCCGCTTTAATCTAACTTCTTATGGAACCGCAGCACGCTCGCCGTAAGAATGAACACACCCATCACCAGCAGTGCACCTGCCGGAAACAACAGCGGACCGATGCCGACGCCTTTCAAAACAATGGAGCGGACGATGATGAGAAAATGACGCATCGGCACGGCGATGGAGCCGATCTGAAGAACCACCGGCATGTTGTCAATCGGAAATGCAAACCCGGAAAGATACATCATCGGCTGAAGAATGAAGAACTGCCCGACCATCATCGCCTGCTGCTGCGTTTTCGAGATCGTCGAAACGAACAGACCGAGCCCGAGCGTCGTGAGCAGGAAGATGAGGCTGAGGAAAAATAACAGGAGAACGCTTCCTCTGATCGGAATGCCGAAGCCGAACACCATCACGAGCAGCACAACGGTCGCATTCGCAAAGCCGATCATGACGAATGGGATCAGCTTACCCAAGATCAGTTCCACCGGGCGGATCGGCGTCACCATTAATTGTTCGAGAGTGCCGATTTCTTTTTCTTTCACAACTGCCATTGATGTCAGATTCATTGTCGTGATCAAAAGAATCATCACGAGCACGGCAGGCACCATGAAGTTCCGGCTTTGCAGCGAGGGATTGTACCACGCACGCACTTCGGGGACTACGCCGCCGATAGCAGCCATGCCGAGGTTTTGCACCAGCACATGATTGGAGTACTGCACAATAATCTGGTTGACATACGCCAACCCGATTGCCGCCGTATTCCCTTCGCTTCCGTCAAACAACACCTGCACTTTTGCCGGTACTTTTGCCGCAAGGTCGTCGCCGAATCTCCGTGGAATGACGAGCGCCATTTCCACTTTGTTGTCATCAATATAATTCTGAATTGAGCCGTAGTCTTCCGTCGAATACTCGATAGTGAAATATCCTGAATTGCTGAATTTCTCGATAAGCGCGCGGCTCGCCTCTGTTTTATCAAGGTCGCACAGCACGACAGAAATGTTTTTCACGTCGAACGATGCCGCGTAACCAAGGAACACCAGCTGCATCACCGGCGCAACGAAGACAAGCGGAAGGAGTTTTTTATCTTTGAACAATTGTCCAAATTCTTTTGACAGCAAGGCAAGTATTCTTTGAAATTTCATAACAATACCTAACAACGATTTTTGTATTAGTAAATCGGATTAGTGGATTGGTGGATAAATGGATAATGTTGAAACAGCGCCGGCAATCCATCAATCCGTTTTTTATTTCTTTGTGTCCTTAAGTCTTCGTGGTTGACTTTTATGAGCGGCATAACATTGCTCATCCGATCGTTTTCTTGAACCGGCGCACGCTGATCAACAGCACCACCGAAATGAAAATCATTAAATACACAAGTTGGTCCCAGAACGCCGAAAGCCCGACACCTTTCAATACGATGCTGCGAAGGATGACGAGATAAAATTTTGCCGGAGAAATGTTGGTAAGAATTTGCAGCCACCACGGCATGCTGCGGATCGGGAACATGAAACCGGACAGAATGATTGTCGGCAGCATTGACAGCAGCGCCGCAAGCTGAAACGCGACTTGCTGGGTATCGGCAATTGTGGAAACCAGCAAGCCGATGCTGAGCCCGGCAATAATAAACAGCAGCGTCGCACAGAACAGATAAAAGTAATTTCCTTTGATGACAACTCCGAACAGGAAATACCCTGTCACAAGCACCAGCGCCGCCGCAACAAGCGAAATTAGCGCGTACGGCACCATCTTCCCGATGATCAGGTTAATCGGGCGGATCGGCGAGACGTCAATCTGCTCCATCGTATTCAATTCCTTTTCCTTCACAATGGAAAGCGACGTTGCAATGATAGCCGTGATCGCAAGAATAAATCCGATCAATCCCGGCACGAGAAATTTTGCGCTCTTCAGTTCCGGATTATACCAGATGCGTGCGTCGTATTGGATCGGAATATAATTTCCACGCCCCATCTTTGCGAGCTCGTTCAAAACGATCTTCTGTGAATATTCAAGTGTTACCACTTGCGCATAACCGATGATCGTCGTTGCCGCGTTCGCATCCATCCCGTCAACAAGAATTTGCACATCAACAGGATCGTTCGAAAGAATTTTGTGCGAAAAGTCGGGCGGAATGACCAGCGCCGCACGGATATCTCCATCATCAATCATCGTCGTTGCCTGTGCAGACGACGTGAGGCTCTCGACATAATCAAAGTAGCCCGACGTTAAAAATGAATTGACAAACTCGCGGCTGCGTTCGCTCTTTTCCTGATCGTACACTCCGAGCTTGATGTGGTTGACGTCGTAATTCAGCGCATAGCCATTGAGAATGAGAAGTCCCATCGGCACAAAGGTAAGAATTGCCAGCACACGCTTATCGCGCCGGATATGCCGGAATTCTTTTTTAATGATTGGCAGCAATTGTTGGAACATAATTTTTCCTTCTCTAAACTCACGAGGGTTTATGGATTAATGGATATCTGCAGTACATACATCATTTCCATTCATCCAACAATCCATGTATCCAATAATCCAAGCATTCAATTCTTTTTCGCTTCCTGATCGAGCAAATAAATAAATACATCCTCCAGCGACGGAATAATTTTTTCCACATGAGTAACGTCAAGGCCGTTTTGCATAGAAAGCTGCCGAATGTGCCCGCGCGCAGCTTCCTCATTTTCAACGCTGACATGCAGGTGTGTTCCGAACACCGAGGTTTCAAGCGCCCACGGCTGTTTTTCTATCAACGACATTGCATCAATCACGTTGGCGCACTGCACTTCGAGAATCGGAGTTTTGATGTAATTGCTTTTCAGTTCTTTTGGACTTCCGCCGGCGATAATTTTCCCCGCATTGATGAGAATAATGTCGTTGCAATATTCCGCTTCCTCAAGAAAATGCGTTGTCACCAGCACCGTTACGCCTTCGGCAGAAAGATCGTTGATCAGTTCCCAGAATTTTCGGCGCATCACCGGATCGACACCGCTTGTCGGCTCATCAAGAAATACGGTCTTCGGGTGATGAAGAACCGCGCATCCGAGCGCGAGCCGCTGTTTCCATCCGCCGGGCAGTGTGCCGGTAATGCTCTTTTCACGCCCGCGGAGATTGGCAATCTCGAGCGCCCATTCTTTACGTTCTTTCAAAAGATGATTCGATAATCCGTACACGCGTCCATAAAAATTAATATTTTCTTCCACGGTTAAATCTTCGTACAGCGAAAACTTCTGCGACATGTAGCCGATGTTTTCTTTCACCTTCTCCGGCTCTTTGTTGATATCGAATCCGCCGACGCGCGCCGTTCCTTCCGTCGAAGCAAGCAGCCCGCACAACATTCGAATTGTCGTTGACTTTCCTGCACCGTTCGCGCCCAGAAATCCGAAAATTTCGCCGCGCTTCACATCGAATGAAACATGATCTACCGCCGTGAACTTGCCGAATTTTTTCGTGAGGTGGTCAACTTCTATAACGGAATCGTTCATTGTGCGCTTTCCTCACCGATTGATTTTTCCAGCCGTGCCTGCGCCAATTCATAATCTACTTGCGCCTGAACATGCAGCAGCTTCGCCTGAAGCAATGTCATTTCTGCATCGAGTAGGTCGGTATTGGTCGCCATTCCCGCTTCAAACGTTTGCTTCGCAACGCGATAATTTTCGTTCGCTTGCTCCACGTTCAATTCCGTCATCTGGATTTTTCGCTTCGCCTGTTCGAATACAAGGTAACTCTGTGTCACATCCAGCGTAACGGCATCGTTCATTGTGCGAAGTAAATCTTTACTCTGCTCGTACTGCGCTTCTGCTGCGGATGTTTGATAGACGTTCGTGAGATTATTCCAGATATCGAATTGCAGTGAAACACCGACATCCCAGCTTCCAAGAAATTTATCCTGCGCCGGAAAATACCGCTGGTTGGGACGCGAATAATAATAATCGCCGGTAAGAAAAAGCTGAGGCAGCCAGCCGCCGCGTGCGGCAGAAACGCCGGCTTCTGCGGCTTTCACTTTCAATTCCATTCCCTGCACATCAGGACGCTGTGCCGAAGCATCGGTGAGCAATTCTTTCAATTGCGGAAATTCTTTCGACGTCGGCGTTAACTTCGACGCAACGGAAATTTGTGTGTCAAGCGGAAGCCCGACAGTTGAGTTGAAAGAAATCATTGCAAGCGTGAGATTGTTCTCTGCATCGGTTTGATTCAATTTGGAATTCGATAACTGCACTTGCACTTTCAGCACGTCATTCTTCGTAACAAGGCCTTGTGTAAAACGATTTTGAACATCGGAAAGATGTGCGCTCACCTGATCAACATTTTCGTCGGCAAATTGTTTTGCTTCGCGTGCGCGGTACACATTCCAGTATGCCGACGTAATATTGTAGATGAGATTCGCCTTATCGTTTTCAAAATCTTTTTGAGATGCTTGCGCGGAATAGTGCGCGTTGTCCGCCGCTCCGCTTAATTTTCCACCGGTGTATAATGGCTGCTGCAACGTTGCTTTCGTTGTGTAATTGTCCAGCACTACCGGCAATGAAAGCGACCCGCCCGGAAATACCGGAGGAATTGCGGGAATGGTGATGTTGTTCGATACGTTGCTCAGTTTCTGATATCCTGCCTGAAGCTTCAGCGACGGATATAAATTTGCCGACGCTTCGCCGGCTTTCGCTTCAGCGTAGTCCGATTTCATTTGCGAACTGTGCAGCGCAGGACTATTCTGCAATCCGATGGCGATGCTTTCTTCGAGCG
>JAJYOI010000118.1 GCA_021796275.1 Bacteroidota bacterium | reverse complement strand
CAATTGAAGAGCGTTTCTTGATTATCGGCAGAAAGTCTTATAGATTGCAATGAAAATATTTTGTCAGGAAGGTTTACGTTGAGCGATTTAATGAACATCAAAGAAGCGAGCGAATGGGCTTCTAAACATATTGGAAAAAATGTAACGCCTTCAAACATTTCGTATTTGATTCAATACGGACGCGTGCGTAAAATTGGCGAAAACGGCGGAACACAGGTTTCTAAAGAGGAGCTTGTTGAGTACTACAAATCGTTCAAAGGCAGACGCGAAGTAACATGGAAAAATCAGCTTGGTGAAGATTTAAATTGGTCTCTATCGTTTGATCAGTACACAGAAGCGGAGACGACCAAGCACGTTCATCGTTTGCATCCTTACAAAGGGAAATTTATCCCCCAGCTTGTCGAATATTTTTTAGACGGTCACACCGACAGTTTCAAAAAAGAAATTTATTTTCATAAGGGGAATATCATTCTTGACCCGTTTTGCGGAAGCGGAACAACGCTTGTACAGGCAAACGAATTAGGAATGCATGCTGTGGGTATAGATATTTCAGCCTTCAATTCTTTAATCAGCAACTGTAAAATTACAAAATTCGATTTAATTGACGTTCAAAAAGAAATCAACAGAATAACCAAAGCGTTGAAAAGGTTCCTCTCGAATTCTCACACCGTCGAGTTTGAAGAGAAGCTTTTGCATGCACTCTATGAATTCAACAACAAGTATTTTCCCGTTCCGGAATATAAGTACAAAGTAAAACGACGGGAGATTGACGAAGATTTTTATGGAAAGGAAAAAGCAAGGGCGTTTCTTCCGATCTACAAGAGACTCGTAAAAGAATACGCTATAAAGCTATTGGATGGTACCTCGGCGTCATTTTTAGATAAATGGTACTCTCAACATGTTCGGAACGAAATTGAATTCGTCTTCTCTGAAATCAAGAATGTTAAAAACCGAAATACCAGAAGGATTATGAGTGTTATTTTAAGCCGCACGATCCGTTCTTGCCGCGCGACAACACACGCCGATCTTGCAACTTTGCTTGAGCCGATAACAACGACATATTATTGCTCCAAGCATGGGAAAATATGTAAGCCATTGTTTTCGATTTTGAAATGGTGGGAAACGTACACGAAAGATACCGTTGCACGTCTATCGGTTTTTGATAGAAAATACAGGACACAGACTTTTCAGCATTGTTTAACGGGCGACAGCCGGACAATAGATATTGTTGAAGAGCTGCAAAAGAAAAACCCCGAACTGGCAACGTTGGTAAAGAAGCAAAAATTCAATGGTATTTTTTCGAGTCCCCCGTATGTCGGCTTAATTGATTATCATGAACAGCATGCGTACGCGTATGATTTGTTCGGTCTCAAACGACAGGATGAATTTGAGATCGGGCCATTATTCAAGGGACAGGGAAGAGAAGCAAAAGAGAATTATGTAAAAGGTATTTCGGAAGTGCTTAAGAACTGCAGGAAATATTTGGCGAAAGATTACGATGTGTTTTTGGTGGCGAACGATAAAGCGAATTTGTACCCAGCAATTGCAGAAAATGCGGGAATGAAGATCGTCAACCAATTCAAACGTCCTGTATTGAACCGGACGGAGAAGGATAAGGGTGCGTACTCGGAAATAATATTTCATTTGAAAGAAAAATGAATGCTTGATAATTCAAAAGTTGAAAAGATATCCATTGAAGTGATAAAAACACTGTATTCAAGATTTGAGAACTTTCCGGAAGACGCCTCTAAAAACAGAAATCAGCCGTTTCACACAGCTTTTCTTAAAGCCTTCTCTGATAAATTGGAAGATAAAATTAATGATATACCGGTATTTATTAGCCTTGCCAGTTGGTTCCATGGACTTAATACAACATTAGGACAAGGCTTTTTTGAAAAAACCGCCCATATTCTTTCTGATGGAATAAAAAAAGAATTTGCCGGATTGAAAATATCCCAGAAACAGCAAACAGCTATTGCCGATATCATTTCTGATCTCAAAAACGCAGTTCAGAAACCGAATCTGCTTAGGGAAAATGAATTAATCTTCAAGAATCGTACACCATTAATTAAAGATATTCCAAATTTTTCTGCGGACTGCTATTTTGAAGAAGGAAATAAAATAGTAGCGATAGAATTGAAAACAGTAAAACCCAATAGTGCCATATTCAGAAGTGAAAAAGAAAAAGTATTATATGGAAAAGCGTCGCTGAAAAATTTATATCCTTCAAAAGAAACACTCTTCTACATAGGTTTTCCCTTTGATCCACAAAGTGACACACCTACTGGTTATGATAAGAGTTCTTATTTTAACTACAGCGTGGAGTTTAAAAAGTTTTTTGAACCCAATGAAGTGTTATTATCGGGCGAACTATGGGACTTTCTGTCCGGGGAATCCGAGACGATGGAACAATTATTGTCCATCATCAATACAATTTCAACGACACAGTTCAAAGAAAAATATGATTTTTTGAATAACCCCGCCAACGTTGATGCTCAACCTGAAGAATATCTCAAGCGATTGTTGGAATGGAATTTATTCGGAGAGCACTATCTCGCAGAAAACAGCCAAAGGCTTAAAAGAGCGTCAGCAACGGATACAAGATTGGAGCGACTTTTAAATCAACCAATCTTTAGAGGAGGCGGTGAATATAATTCAGATCGATATTTAAGACTGAAGGATGCTCTTGTTTAACTAAGAAAATGGAGCGTTATGCGGAGCGACAAAATTGTCTACAGTTTGAGCATTGAAGATATTCAAACGGTTGCTCTTGAAACGTTAGACAGAAAACTGACCGATGAAGAGATGAAGAAAGTTTTAGATCCAATAGCCGATAAGATTTCTTGGTATGATGCTATTGACGATGCTATTCGTGAACATATTGGGGGTGAGGAAAATGAAGAATCCGATTTATTCTGATTGAGTGAGGGTTTGCTTACCAATATATCTACCGCACTGCACGCTGCAATCGGTGGTCTAACCACCTTAAGCTATGCCATAAGTTATTGCTTTGACACTCAGGAACGTAATTGTTTTGCAGCTTTAATGTTGCACACTCATAGCATGACTTATTATTGAAGAAAGGGAAAGCATGAAAGTACGCGCAATTATCTTCGGTGCAACGGGAATGGTCGGTGAAGGCGTTCTACACGAATGCCTGCTGCGTCCCGATGTAGAATCCATTCTGGTGCTCGGAAGACGAGCGTGCGGAGTGCAGCACGGAAAAATAAGGGAAATTGTGCACCGCGATTTTTTGGATTTTTCTTCAATTGAAAACGAGCTGAAAGGATACAACGCCTGCTTTTTCTGTCTCGGCGTTTCTTCCGTCGGGAAGAAAGAGGACGAATACCGCCGAGTTACCTACGATCTGACTCTGCATGCGGCACAGACGCTTGTGAAACTGAACCCGGGCATGACCTTCTGTTACATTTCCGGAATGGGAACCGACAGCACGGAGAAGGGAAGATTGATGTGGGCGCGTGTGAAAGGAAAAACCGAAAACGATCTGATGAAGCTTCCGTTCAAAGGAGCGTACATGTTCCGTCCCGGCTTCATCAAGCCGATCAAAGGATTGAAGAACACGCTCGCATTTGCAAAGATACTCGCTCCGCTCTATCCTGTTTTCAAGTTTCTTTATTCAAAAGGAGTTGTCACCCTCGAACATGTCGGACATTCGATGATCAACGTAACGCTTACTGGTTATGATAAAAGTATTTTAGAATGCGAAGACATTATGCGGCTTGGAAAAAGGCGATGAGTGCGCGAGCGTAACCGATGAGAATCAAGAGATTAGTTTTGAACCTGGGCGTTTAACGCAGCGCTGTTATAGAACGGAGGGTAAAATACGCGGCAATCACCAAAAGTGAAACACCAAAGCCTACGGTAATCCGCCGGATACCGTGGGTAGAAAAAAACTTTTTCGCTTTGCTTACACCTATTGCCAGAACGGAAAGATATGATGCAATCCCCGCCGCCCCTGCAGTCAAATACAGAACCGTATTGGACGTTGTCAATTTTTCTATCAAACCTAAATGCTTGAAGAACTCTGCGCCCATCAGCCACCATGCGATCATCAACGGATTTGTGATTGCCAATGAAAATCCTGTGAAGAACGCAACGTTCAGCTTCTTCAAAGATTGATGTGAGCGGTTGTCCATTACCTGTTGTGAGCGTCCCTGACGAATGATCCAAATTCCGATTGCAAAAGTAATTACCGCTCCGACGATCCAAAAGATCGCAACAACTTTCGGTTCCTGAAGGAAAGGAGCGATTCCCCAGAATGCGATCACACCGTAGAAAGTGTCGGAAAGGACAGAGCCGGCTATCAGCATGAATGCTGAAGACAAGTATCCGTTGATTGCCCGCCGCGCAATTTCCAATTGGGTTGCGCCGACCGGTATTGCGGCGGCGAAGCCCACACAATAAACACAGGTTCCAAAAAGCAGAAGTTTCAGCATCGTGTCTGTTAGTTTGCTGTCCTTCGATAAGCTGCCGGGATCGCCGCGGTTTCAGCACTGTGCTCGCGGTGATACATGTCTCTGAAGAAAGAAAGAATGTAATTCGTTATCTCTATCGCCTCCAAGCCATAGAAACATCTCACCTCTTTGCACGACTTTCCCAATTTGTTCACGCAGGTAATATTTCTGCATGGTGCGCGGGAGACGAACACTTTCGACGGAGCTAATTGATTTGCCGGAACGTGATCTTTCCGCTGAGAATCGTAGCCGTACATTTTTGAATCTCCGGAGCCGAACACGGTAACAACGGCTGTTCGATTTCTCATGGAAGCGTTTTTTGATAAAGAGATTTTCCACGAAGCGGCAATATGAACGGGGCCGGTATCATTCGAAAGGAACATATCGCATGCATCAATCAACGCGGCGTATGTGCTGACGGAAAGATGTGGAACAATCGCTATTTTTTTCCGAAGAGATTCCGGGACGTGAGATACGATTTTTTGCTCTATAGGCTCATGGGAATACGTACTGCCTAACAAGACGGCATCCACCAGATTGGACTCCAAAACGGTTTTCACTAGTTCAGATTGCAGATGAATCGGCATCTGTGAGTAACGCGAGGTTGCGTCGGGATTGAAAAACAACAAATGTTTTTCTTGGGAAATGCCGCGGTCTGCAAGGAAGTCATGCGCTTCACGAATCGCTTCGCGCGTGAGATAGATTGAATTCCCCTGGAACGCAAGCGGGGAGATCGGTTCCTGCACGGAATTATGAATATGCTTTGCAGGGACAATTGGCGACAAAAGATTTTTCAGAAGAGTGTGTGTAGCATCGGAAATATGCCGTTGCCCGCTCTGCTCTTTCCAGCGTCGAATAATGTACGACGCTAAAGGGACATACATTCGCACAATGACTGCTTTCGTATCGAGATCACTGTTTGCGATAAACGGACAATAATTTATGATCACAGAATAACGTGCGCTCTTTACAATGCTGTTGATCATTGCAAGATCGTTTTTTGCCGGCATACCAGAGCTTTTGAAGACTTTGAACACGTGATCGGCTGCGGGCAGATCAGCCACGAGCTCTCCGCCGGTAAAATTACAAAGATAATCGATCCGCGAAAAAGGAAAGTATTGTCTTAGCACTTCGACAGCTTGTTGAAGCATGATGGCATCTCCGATATTCACATCTGCAACGACAAGTATCGCGTCGAAGTTCTTTGCCTTTTTCAGAATGTGCCTGTACCTCGCTTGATAAAAAGAATAGACACTATTATTACCCAACAGTGTCTGGAATACCTTCTGAAACAATGTTGGAACGACCGATGGAAAAGCATCGGTTAAGCGATCCAATGAATGAAACGCAAGTTTTGAAAGCCCTTTGTTTGTCATGGCATTTTTGACCTCCGAAAGTTTGTACCGGCATTCTAGTTCCTCTTTTACAGCACTGCTGCTGGAACAGCATCTTTCTTTTGACAACACAGATTCTCATTGGTTTCTCTATCTGACCGAGAATGTGCAGGAACCTCACCGCGCCATATACAAAGAATCTGCTTTTATTTACCGGCATTCTCGTTATGTGTAGAGAAATATCCGGCACATGCTGATAAAAAAATATATTTTGATTGTGAAATGAGAGTGAAAGAAATGTTGTTTTTTGGCGCCGTTTGAGCAAAGCGTTCTTGCAAGAAACAAATTTGTTGGTTACCTTGATTCACGACGTAGCTTGCCGCAAGGCAGGAAACGTAATCATCTCAGTTTCGCCGGTGGAGCCAAGGGCAGCGGGTCAACGACTCGATAGAGAGAAAAGATTTTGCGGCGAGGAAACCTCTGGCGTTCGTTCCGGCGAACACAGAGGTTTTTTATTGTGCATATCAAAAGAAGGGAACGGCAATGAAAACTTTTACCGTAATCGTGGCGGTGCTCTGTTCAAGTATTGCAAACGCTCAATGGGAAAATGTCAACGTCAGTTTTTCCGGTGACACAGTAAAAATCAGCGACACAAACTTGTATGAAACCTGCGGTTCAGTATATGTGACTGATGTACAGGTCATAGGCGATACAATCTTCGTTAACGAGCGTGATACTTCATCGCTCCACGCAATTTGCTCCTGTTTTTTTGATGTCTATGTTGCGTTGACGGGGCTGGGTGTCGGGGAATATCATGTGCAGATGTACAGGCATAATCCATGGTTCCCGCAGGATTCTCTGAAGTTTGTCGCCTCATTGACGTTCACGGTTAGCTCGCCGACTGTTCTTCCTCCTTCACAAAAAGCTACCATGGCGGCATGCCATCAGGCACCGGTGTTTGTGAAGCCTCTGAAAGAACCGGTTCCTGAAAATTTTGCACTGCTGATGAATTACCCGAATCCGTTTAATCCAACGACGCATTTTCGGTTTACGATTTCCAATCCCGGGTTTGTCACTCTCAAAGTATTTGATGCGCTCGGGCGCGAAGTTGCTGCATTGGTGAATGAGCAAAAATTGCCCGGAACGTATGAAGTGCAGTTCGATGCTTCGCATCTTGCAAGCGGCACATACTTTGGTATTATGGATGCCGGCACGATTCACCTCGTTCAGAAAACGATGCTGCTTCAGTGAAAATGTGCGCTGAAGAAGGCAAAGAGCTCTGTGCGGGCGCCGAATCGTTTTCTTCTTTTCGTTCACTGAAAAATCCGCAGTCATGGATTGAAAAACCGCCGGATGTTCTTTATATTCTCCGTGCAATTATTATCGTTGTACAACGCACGGAAGTGAAGTGAGCCGTCCGAAAAGATCGTTAGGCCAGAATTTTCTCCACGATACAAATATTGCGCGCAAAATCGTTGCCTCAATGCATTTGCGGAACGACGACCATGTCGTTGAAATCGGTCCGGGTAAAGGCGCGCTGACCGTGCCGCTGCTTGAAGAACTTTCTCATCTCACTGCAATTGAATTGGATGATGAACTTGCTGCTCGGATGCGGGCCGCCTTCGGCGAAAAGCTGACGCTCATTCACGGTGATGTGTTGGATACCGATTTGCACGCCGTTGCAAAGCGCGCAGGCGGAACGGTGCGCGTAACAGGAAATATTCCGTATACTATTACCAGCCCGATTTTATTTTGGATCATTGACGCGCGTGAATCGGTGCGCGACTGCACGTTAATGATGCAGCGTGAAGTCGCCCAGCGTTTAACGGCAAAGCCCCGCACGAAAGCGTACGGAATACTTTCCGTGTTCGCTCAATATTATGCCGCGCCGGAATTGCTGTTCAGCGTCCCTCCGAAATCATTCGCTCCGGTTCCGGAAGTAACGTCTTCCGTTGTTCATTTGGATTTTCAATCGCCGTATCATCCGGCGGCGTTGAGCGATAGAACCTTCCGTGCGGTTGTTCGCGGTACGTTCGGCAAGCGCCGGAAAACATTGCGCAACGGCCTGCGCGGATTGGATATTCCCCAAGAAGCTCTGAAAAATATTTCGCTTTCGCTTGACCGGCGTCCGGAAGAATTGGCTGTTGCGGATTTTGTGCTGCTGGCGGATGAACTAACACGGCATCACGTTACGATTTCTTTCCCCACGGCGACATAGCCGATTCCTTGCACTGTGGAGCGCGCCGCGTTGAATGTAGAAAATTTATTGACTTTTACTTTTTCAGCGAGAGTTTAGTAGAACAATGACGAACACCAAAACGCTAAAATTTCGCGCATGGCTTTCTGCGCTCACGGCGGCAGATGCTGTGACAGTTCTCTTTCTAACAATTCTTTCCGTTGTGAACCTGATTTTTGCCTCGCGCGTCGAGCAATGGACATGGCTAATTCTTCTTAATTGCATACTCACAGCAGGAATTGTTTTTACCGCGAATCGTTCTGCGCATTCACCGTCAACAATTTTAGGATTGCTTCACGACTGGTACCTCGTTGCAATGATTTTGTTCATTTTCAAAGAGACCTATTGGATGGTACATCCAATCCATCCGCATGATTATGATTGGCTGCTTATCAAGATTGATCGCACGGTATTTGGCGTCGATCCGACGCGATGGCTGGAACAATGGGCAAATCCGGTAGTGACAGAAATTCTCCAAATCAGCTACACATCATATTATTTTATTCTTCTTTCCGTTTTCACCGAACTGTATCTGGAGAAACGGCGTGCAGAGTTTCTTTCCGCGGGATTTTTCATTGTGTACGGTTTTTATCTTTCTTATGTAGGATATTTTTATTACC
>JAJYOI010000036.1 GCA_021796275.1 Bacteroidota bacterium | reverse complement strand
TTCGCCGGCTTTCGCTTCAGCGTAGTCCGATTTCATTTGCGAACTGTGCAGCGCAGGACTATTCTGCAATCCGATGGCGATGCTTTCTTCGAGCGTCAGCGCGCGCTCCTGCGCCAAACCAACGGTGCACAATAACGCTGCCGCAATAATAATTTCCGTGATCGTTTTTCTTCTCATGAGAGTGATGGAACCTCACTTTCTTTCTTTGGTTCGTGTTCTGATTGTAAATCCCCATGGGACAAGAGCGAGATAAAAACATTTTCCAGCGACGGAGTAACGGCTCTCCATTCAAACACTTCGACTCCGTTTTTTTTCAACAGCTCAGTTACGTGCGGAATATCCCGCTGCGCGTTTTTAACAACGACATTCAAGCGGTCGCCGAACGCTTGCGCTTCCCGCACTTCGCTCATTTGCTTCACAAGTGAAAACGAGGTGCGAATATTCGAGCAGACAATTTCCACAATGTCGTCTTTCATCACCTTTTTGAGATTCGTCGGCGTATCAGCCATCAGAATTTTTCCGTTGTTCATCAGCGCAACGCGATTGCATCGCTCGGCTTCATCAAGATACGGCGTCGTCATAAGGATTGTGATGCCGGATTTTAACAAGCTCGATAATACTTTCCAAAAATCGCGGCGCGAAACCGGGTCAACGCCGGTCGTCGGCTCGTCGAGAAAAATAATTTCCGGCGTATGAATCAGCGTGCAGGCGAGCGCAAGTTTCTGTTTCATTCCTCCGGAAAGTTTTTCCGCATATCTGTCCCGGAACGGCGTCAACCGCGTAAATTCGAGCAGTTCTTCTTTTCGTGCGCTGTATTCCCGCACGCCGTGAATCTCGGCAAAAAAATCAATATTCTCGTCAACCGAAAGATCGCCGTAGAGACTGAACTTCTGCGAAAGATAGCCGATACGCTTCTTCACCTCGTCCGGCTGTTTCTGCACGTTGAAACCGAGCACGGAAATTGTTCCGGACGCGGGCGTGGTGATGCCGCAGAGCATGCGAATTGTCGTTGTTTTCCCCGCGCCGTCCGGACCGACAAGCGCGAACATTTCGCCTTTCTCAACGTTCAGCGAAATATCGTTCACCGCAATAATGTCGCCGACTCCGTCCGCCGTTTTCTGGCGGAATTTTTTTGTCACCGTTGTAATTTCTATTGCATTCATCGCAGTACCATTAGTGAACGTACGCATCCGCCGGCATTCCGGCTTTCAGCGATCCTTCTTTATTATCCACTTCGAGCTTCACGCCGAAGACAAGCTTCGTGCGGTCTTCTTTCGTCTGAATATTTTTCGGCGTGAATTCTGCAATCGGAGAAATGTAGATGACGCGTGCGGGAAATGTTTTGTTGGGATACGTATCAATCACAACATCTGCCGAGCCGTTCAGCTTCACTTTTCCCAGCTCTTCTTCGCTGACGTAGATCATCAGATTCAATTTTTCAAGATTGGAAATCGTTACAACGGTTGTCCCGGTGTTGACAAGCTCTCCGACTTCTACCGGCTTCTGCGTGACAATACCGGAAACCGGTGCGACAACATACGAATCGTTGATTTGCTTCTGCAATAAATCTGCATTCGCCTTTGACTGATCAAGCCGGGCTTTTGCAGCAGCAATATCTTCCGGGCGCGCAAAGTTTCTGAGTTTCCGCAGATTTTCTTTTGCAGAGCTTAACTGCGCTTGTGCAATTGTAAACCGCGATTCGGCGTCATCGTACTGTTTTTGCGAAATGCTGTGTGACGCGTACAAATCTTTCATGCGGCTGTAATCATCGCTCACATTGGTGAACGACGACTGCGCCTGCTTCAGCATATCTTCCCCTTGCTGAATATCCTCCGACCGTGCGCCGTTCAACAACAAACGATACTGTGCATCGGCAAGTTCAACGCCTGCCTGCGCTTGCTTCCACTGCAATTCCTGAGTTGAATGATCGAGAATCGCCAGCGTGTCGCCGACCCGCGCTGTACTTCCTTCTTGCACGAACAATTGTTCGAGTTGACCCGGCACCTTTGCGCTGACGTTTACTTCGACCGCTTCGAGCGTTCCGCTTGCGTCAATCGCTCCATCATGTCCATTCCCGCATCCCGACAAAGTCGGGACTGCCAGTGCAAGAATGATTGCTCCAAGATATAATTTCTTTTTCATACGTTCCTTCAGTTGAAATGTAGTAAGATAATTAAACAGGGTTATCGAAAACATGAAAGCCTTTTCTTGCCTCTTCGGTAAGTGCACCTTCAAAAATTACTTTGAAGATTGACCGCATTGCTTCCTGCACAGAAAACGAATGCTGAGCAAGAACCTCCGGCTGGACAATTCCCTGCGCAGAATTGAGAAGCATCAGTAACAGTACTTCGTCATTGACATCTTTTCGGAAAACATTCTCTTCGCGTCCCTGGCGAATCAGGCGGCCGAACTTCTGGTAAATCTGTTCGCGGCGAAAGTCTTCCACTTCTTTCCAGATGTGCGGCAACGATCTCATCGCGTCCATTTGTGCCGGGCGCGTAATCTTTACAACTTCGTTTCCTACCGTCATTGTTAATTGCGCTATTTTTTCCGCGAACGGTTTGTTCTCACGAAGAATTGCTTCAATCGAATTTGAAACGCGCGTCATCGTTTGGTGAATCCCAGCACGAAACAATTCTTCTTTGTTCGAAAAATATTTGTAGAGCGTTTTCTTACTCATGCCGAGGTCGGCGGCAATTTCGTCCAGTGTCACTTTACTGAAACCGGTTTGCAAAAATTTTTCACGTGCATGAGTTACGATTCTTTCGTGTGTTTCAAAATCAGTAGTCAGTGTCATAGAACAAACCTCTTTCTATAGACGTAAAATGAATGGTTAAATTGCATAAGAACCTTAAAAACTTTATTTGTATTTTCAGTTTCCATTTGCGCGAATTAAGCTCTTTATCATCTCAAAAAAACACCTATTAAATGCTAAATTTGTTTTCGGAAACTATAATAGTTTTTCTGGTTTCCAAGATAAGGAAGAAAAGGAGATTTGTCAAGAGGTGGAAAGAGATTTTTTTTATTTCGCTCTGCAGCAGAAATTTAGAAGCAAAATGCTTTAATAACTCTCTTCTTTCAACGGAAATTTATTCGCCTTCACATCGCCGATATAATGCTGAAACGCATCGCGCATTGTTTGAGCAAGATTAGCATACGTTCGCACAAAACGGGGATGAAACTGCTCATTCATGCCGAGCATATCGTTCGTCACCAACACTTGTCCGTCGCAATGCGGTCCCGCACCGATGCCGATTGTCGCGATGTTGACACTTTTGGTTACTTTGCCGGCAAGTGCTGAAGGAATTTTTTCAAGCACAATGGAAAAAACTCCTGCCTTCTCTAAAATTTTCGCATCTTCCAAAAGCTGTTTTGCTTCTGTCGTTTCCTGCGCGCGCACTTCGTACGTTCCGAACTTGTAAATTGATTGCGGCGTCAATCCCAAGTGCCCCATCACCGGAATGCCGATATCGGTCAACTGCTTCACCACCGGCTCAATGCGTTTCCCTCCTTCAATCTTCACTGCCTCTGCACCGGATTCTTTCAACACACGCCCGCAATTGCGCACGGCTTCCTGCGTGTCAACCTGAAACGACATGAACGGCATATCGGCAACGAGCATTGCTCGTTTCACGGCGCGCCGCACAACTTTCGTATGATAAATTATTTCATCAAGCGTTACGGGAAGCGTCGTCTCCAGTCCCTGAAAAACATTTGCTACCGAATCGCCGACGAGAATAATATCCACACCCGCTTCGTCAACTAATTTGGCAGTCATGAAATCGTAGGCAGTAAGCATCGCAATCTTCTCGCCGCGCTCTTTCATTGTGATGACTGCTTTTGTGGTGATGCGTTTGAATTCACTCGCATGAACGCTCATAAGGCACCAAGATAAATGATGAGGAAAAACATCCGTAATTAATGTTGTTCAACAACAACTTCCGGTTCAGAGAATTCGACCTCCCACGCAGTTTCAAATCCTTTCTTCACGGCATTCGCTGTTTCTTCAAACGTTACAGTTCTGCCGAGCACTTCAGAAAGGTCCGTCGTTTTCGATTCCAGATCATGTTGTATGATCGTATGGATTTCTTCGGAATCAATCTTCAATAATTCACCCAACCCGCGATGCGCTGGTCCTAAAAGGATTGAGCCGTGCTGCAAAACAACTTCTCTTCCGTCCGCGGAATATCGCCGTTGAGCACTGCCGACAAGTTTTCTGCCTTGATACTGAATTTCGTACCGTGCAGAGCTGGTAAAACAGGGAAGCGAAGTTTGCTGCCGGTAGAGCGCGGGAAAATTCGGCTGTGACAATGTGTATTCAACATCTGCTCCTAAAAACTTTAAGCCGCTTTCTAACGCCCTGCTGATCTCCCGGTACGATTCCGAAATATTTTTCCCATCTGATTCCATCACGACGCAATACGTCAATTCATCAGCATGAAGAATTGCGCGGCCGCCCGTTGGGCGACGGACGATATCAATACCTGCATCACGGCATTTCATTTCATCAAAATCATGACGGCGTTGATTGTAGCCTAAGGAAATTGCGTACGGTTTCCATCCGTAGACACGAAGCGCCGGTACTCCGTTCGCTTCAAGCAAGTTTATTGCGAGCGCCGTATCAAATTGCATATTGTACTCACCGTTGCGCCGCCCGGAATTGATGAACTGCCACCGATGTTTCATATCCGATTCGTTTCAAAAAATTTCCACCATCAATCGCCGGTGTGTTCCGCCTTCGACGAAAGACGCGTGCAACCAATGATACCGCGCTTGCTGCGTTCGATGAATGTAAGAAGGTTGATGATTTCCGGAGTGTGATTCAATCCGGCGCGAATTTTTACTGCGGCTTGGCTTACATTGAGCTTCGAAAGATAAAGTGTGTGATACGCTTGCGACAATGCATCAATCGTTTCCGCAGAAAATCCTCTTCGTCGAAGTCCGATGCGATTCAATCCTTCAAATGAAACCGGATTGCCGCCTGCGAGGATATACGGGGGAATATCCTTCGTTACACGAAAATGTCCGCCGACCATCACATGCTGGCCGATGGAAACGAACTGATGAACTGCCGTCACGCCGCCGATAATCGCCCAATCTTCTATCGTAACATGGCCGCCCATCTGGACTGCGTTCGCGATAATAACATTGTTCCCGATAATGCAATCGTGCGCAACATGAGTGTACGCCATTAACAAACAATTACTCCCGACCGTTGATTTCATGTGTTCGGCAGTGCCGCGATTCAACGTGCAGAATTCCCGTACTGTCGTGTTGTCGCCGATCTCGAAAGTGGTTTTTTCATTTTTAAATTTCAGGTCCTGCGGCATCGTTGCAACGACTGTGCCTTTGCTGATTGTACAGTTCTTCCCGATTCGCGCACCGTCAGCGCAATACACATGCGGACCAATTGTCGTTCCGCTTCCGATGACAACATCATCTTCAATCACAGCGTACGGTCCAACTGTGACATTATCTCCTAATTCAGCTTTTTTGCCGATGATCGCTGTGGAATGAATGTTTGTATTCATAGGATTCTGAAGAACGAAACGTGGCTACTGACTCGGTTTCTTTCCGGGGCGATCAACAATTGTTGCAAGAAGTTCAGCTTCTGCGACAATTGCTCCGTCAACGTACGCCTTTCCCTGCACTTGACAAACTTTCGACTTGCGGTACATCATTGTTACTTCATAGACAAGCTGATCGCCTGGTCCAACCGTTTTTCTAAACTTTGCATTGTTGATACCGAGAAAGTACACTAACTTTCCGTCATTTTCCTCAGAGCCGTCAAGCAACAAAATACCGCCGGCCTGTGCCATTCCTTCAATGATAAGTACACCGGGCATCACCGGCGCACCGGGAAAATGTCCTTGAAAGAAATTTTCGTTGAACGTCACATTCTTCACGCCGACAATCTTTTCATTCGGCTGAAAATCAACAATCTTATCAACAAGAAGAAACGGAAAGCGGTGCGGCAAAATGCGCTGAAGAGCATTCACGTCGAAAACAACGCCGGCTTTTTTCTCATGCTGATATTTTTTGATGATTTTTTTCTGCTGGTACAACTTGCGCACTTTACGTGCAAACTCAACATTGTTCGCATGTCCCGGACGCGCGGCAAGTATCTGTGCTTTCAACGGCGCACCGATCAGAGCGAGGTCGCCTATCAGATCGAGTAATTTGTGGCGTGCCGGCTCGTTCTTGAAATGCAATTGCCGGTTATTGACTACGCCGTTCTTACCGAGAATCACTGAATCTTTCACGCCCAATTTGCTCGCAAGGTCTTTAAGTTCCTTTTCCGATAATTCACGGTCGACAATAACAATTGCATTATCAAGGTTGCCGCCTTTGATCAATCCGGCATCACGCAGCACCTCTACCTCATGCAAAAAACAAAAAGTTCTGCACATCGAATATTCAGAAACAAATTCTTTCTCCAGGTCGAACAATCCGGTATGCTGGCTTCCGAGCGCCGGATTATTATAATCCACCATTACCGTAACACGAAAATCGTCGGTCGGCAACGCAACAATCTCCACTCCCTTTTCTTCATTCTTATAGCCGATGGTTTGGTCTATCACAAGATAATCTTTCGGGGCATCCTGAATTTCAAAGCCGGCTTTTTGCAACGCATCAACGTATGGCTTTGCACTTCCGTCGCCAATCGGAGGCTCTATGCCGTCAAGATCTATCTGAATATTGTCTATCTGAAGTCCCGCAACAGCCGCCAGCACATGTTCAACCGTGTGCACTTTCGCTTCGCCGATGCCGATTGTCGTTCCGCGGGAAATATCCACAACATGATCAACGATTGCGGGGATTTCAGGATTGCCTCCCAAATCAATGCGCCGGAAACGGATACCGAAATCAATCGGCGCAGGACGAAACGTCATCGTGCATTGCGTACCGGTGTGAAGCCCGACGCCCGAAAGTGTGACAGATTCTTTAATTGTTCTCTGCTGAACTAACATCTCATTCCTCCGACAATTACTTTTTCACTGACGCAATCTGCTCTTCGAGTTTTTTAATACGTTCCTCAAGATCGCGTATCGTCCACAACAACTCCGGCAATTGCCGCAGTGCGCCTTCGATTCTTCTTCCGCGCCCGGCTTCTTTTGCGGGATAACCAAAATATGTTTTGCCTTCCTCAAGCGAACGCGTCACTCCGGAATGACCTGCAATATTTACCCGGTCAGCAACCGTAATATGTCCCGTCACGGCGGCATTGCCGCCAATCATTACCCGATTGCCGATCTTCGTGCTTCCGGCAACTCCCGCCGTTCCCGCAATGACAGTGTCTTCTCCGACAACAACGTTATGAGCGATTTGAACAAGATTGTCAATTTTCGTTCCGCGTTTGATGCGCGTCTCGCCCATTGTTGCGCGGTCAATGCACGTGTTGGCTTGAATCTCAACATCATCCTCGAGCACAACAATTCCAAGCTGTGGAATTTTCATATATGAACCGTCTTTTTTCGGAACGAATCCAAATCCGTCTGCACCGATAACGGTACCCGATTGAATGATGACACGATTTCCGAGAAAGCATGCTTCACGAATTGTTACGTTCCCATAGATCAAACAATCATTTCCTATACGAACAGAGTTGCCGATAATTGTTCCGGGAAAAATTTTTGTGTTGTTGCCAACGCTGCACCGCTCGCCAAACACAACATACGGTCCAATGGCGCAGTTTTTCCCGATTGTTGTGCTCGGAGGAATAAGTGCCGTTGGATGTATGCCCGGCAGCACCAATTCGGGCTGTGGATTCATTTTTTGCAAAACAATCACGAACGATGCGTACGCATCGCCAACTTTAATAAGTGCAGGAAGTTTTGAATGTTTGGAAAGATCGGCAGACCGATTAACGATCACCGCAGAAGCAGCGGTCGCCTCAAGAAATTTTTCGTAGTGGGGATTTGCGACAAAACTTATTTCGCCGCTTTTTGCCTCTTCGATTTTGGCGACGCTGGTGATGTGAATGTTCTCATCGCCGATCACCTCGCCGTCAATCAGTAACGCAATCTCGCGGATAGTCATGGCACTCTCTCTTCTGGATGATTCATGGTGCATTGCACATTATGCGCCGCGTGAACAACATCTCCGCGAGTTGCTGTACGGGTCACAGTCCGGCGCTGTTACTTCTGTTGAAGCTTGGCAAGAACTTTCGCCGTCAGGTCGTTTTTTTCGTTGGCGTACATCAACAAGGTTGAACTGCTTTTATCGAACACATAATCATAGCTGCCGTCGTCTGCTACATCTTTCACGGCTTTGAAAATTCTGTCTTGCACCGGCTTCATCAATTCGTTTTGCTTCTGGAACAGATCGCCGTTCGTACCGAACCTTTTCGTGCGGTAATCCACCATTTGCTGGTCAAGGTCTCGCAGCTCTTTTTCCGCATCAGCACGGCGTTTATCGGACATGATCAGTTTTCGCTTATCATAGTCTTCAAATTTTTGCTGAAGCGAATCCTGCATTCTCTTAAGGTCGCCCTGCCACTCCGCGGCGAGGGCATCAAGCTGTTTCTGCGCGTCCTGAGCTTCCGGCAATTGCTGCATGATGGCTTCGGAATTGATATAGCCGATCTTCGACTGCGCATGAACAACTGCCGCGCCAAAAATTCCCAGCGCGGCGATGAACAGAACATTTCGAATTTTCATGGCGTTATTCTTTCTCTATGGAACGAATGACCGAATGCGGATTTTTTATTTTCCGCTGCGTTTCATTCTGTCCAGAACTTTATAGGTGATGTCGAACGATGCGTCGGCATACAAAACAACGGCGTCGCCCGCTTTATCAAACACAAAATTGAGTTTCTCTTCCTTTGCCACTTTCTCTATCGCCTTCATTATTTTATCGCGGATCGGCGTCATCAGCTTATCCCGCTGAAGAGCAAATTCTCCTTTTTGTCCGAACTTATCTTCATTGTACTGCTGCACCTTCTGCTGCTCAGCGACAAGTTTTTGCTGCTCTGTCTGCCGTGTAGCATCGTTGTACATTGCCTGCTTCTTCTGATAATCTTCGTACTTTGCCTGAAGATCTTTCGACATTCTGTCCAGCTCATCCTGCCAGTTTTTGGCAATCGCCGCCAATTTGTCTTGAGCGTCTTTTGCTTCAGGAAGGTTTTTGAGAATCGTATCGGAATTAACATAACCGATCTTGAGTTTGTCTTGTGCATTGCTTACACACGCAACGAAAGCGATGGCAAGCACAACAATTGCCGTTCTCTTAAGGAATGATTGCATCGTTCATAACCTCGTAATTTATGATTGAAAAAATCGCGCACGCAAAAAAAATCTGCATGCGCATTGCCACACACTGAATTAGAATCCTCGTCCAAATTGAAAATGAAAATGCCAGCCGGACGGTGTGCCGACACCTGCCGGATTATCGAAGCCATATCCGTAATCAAAACCAAGCAGCCCGATCGGATTGATCATCAAACGCGCACCGACACCTGCTGAACGCCGAAGGTCAAACAAATCTGTCGTGTTGATTCCATTCCACACATTGCCTGCCTCCGCAAATGCAAGAAGATAAATCGGAATCGGGTTAAGCGAAACGTTGAAGCGCAACTCTGCCGTTTCTTTTTCCATTACGGTTCCGGGAAGCACGTTCCCGTTTATATCTCTGGGGCCAATACTGCGATCATCATATCCGCGCAACGGCGTTGTTGCAATTAACCCAAGCCCGGTACCGCCCATGTAGAAATATTCGATCGGCGGAATATTGGAGTTTTTTCTGAACCGGAAAATTTCTCCGTACTGTGAGCCAAGATAGAGTGCGAACTTTGCGCTGTTGAATACCGGAATATACCAATCAACAGAAAAAATGTGCTTCGTGTATTCCGCTGTTCCCGGAAGAAACGGCGGCCCGGAAAGCTCGGTGGAAAGAGCAATGCTGCTTCCTTCAGATGGAAAAAGCGCGTTGTTCACACTGTTCCGCGAAAGAACTTGCGTAACGCTGAACTGTGTTGTCAATCCCTGATTGCCGTAAATATTGGTGGCGGAAAAATTATCTATCTTCTGAAATTGAAACGTCCAATCACCCCGCGTGTAATCATCGGGCCATTTGAATTGACGTCCGATGCTGATCGTTCCGCCGGTCTGCCGCAATTGATAAATATAATCCTGCCGCGTATCGAAAACACTGAATCCCAGCGATGTCGGCGTGTCGAACAGCCACGGCTCGCGGAATGAAATCGAAAATGTGCGGTAGCGGCTTCCTTCGCCGAACTCCCAATCGAAATTCAGAATTTGACCGCCGCCGCCTGACAGCGGCCTATACAATGCAAAATTATTGAACGTCAATCCAAGCGCGCCGGTAAACCCGAACACGCCGCTGTACCCAACCGACATGTTGAATGTGTCGCTCGATTTTTCTTCCACGTCATAAATCACGTCCACATTTCTGTCATCAACAAAACGCGTATCCGGTTTAATCTTTTCCGGATTGAAATAATTGAGGACCGAAAGCTGACGAACGCTCCGAATAATGTTCGACCGGCTGAAGAAATCGCCCGGACGTGTACGCAGTTCGCGGCGAATCACTTTCTCCTCGGTCTTTGTGTTGCCGCGAATATCAACTTGAGCAATGCGGAACTGATTCCGCTCGCGGACATGAATAACAATATCAATGCTGTCTTTCCCAATCTTGATTTCTTCCGGATCCAGTGATGAAGTCAAATATCCGTTATCAAGATAGAGGGATGAAACATCCGTTTGGTCTTCATTACCGTGGAGATTTTTATCGAACTTGTCGAGATCGTAAATCTCGCCGGGTTGAATGCCGAGCCGACGATTCAGCGCATCGGTTTTGAAAACAGTATTTCCTTCCCATGTGATGTTGCGGATGTAATACTGCGGGCCTTCATATAAATAGAGACGGATCGTCATATCCCGTTTGTCATCGGAATAGGAAATAGAATCAGCGAGCAAATCAACATCGCGGTATCCGTTCTTCTTATAGAAATCGAGTATCTTTTTCTTGTCATCCGCATATTTTTTCTTGTCGAATTTCGAACTGCGCCAGAATTTCCACCACACATGTTCGTGTGTATCATCCATTTCACCTCGTAAATCGGCGTCAGAATATGCTTTGTTCCCGAAAAATTGAATCGATCCAATCCTGACTTCCGGTCCTTCATTAATGGTAAACCGGAGGATAACTCTGCCACGCGCCAATGTGTCGGGACTTTCAATCAACTCCGGTTTAATTTCTGCCTGCAGATATCCTTCATCATCGTACGCTTTCTTTAACACGCCGACGAGCCTGCTCACTTCCTGCGGAGAAACAATTTGCCCTTTCAGCAAGCTGACCTTTTTCGTCAGATCCGACTCGCTCAATTCATCGTTGCCGGCGAATTCAACTTTCTCGAGGCGCGGATTTTCTTTCACTTTAATCAGCAAGTACACTCCATCGCCAACTCTATTTTCAATGGCGATTTGAATATCGGAAAAAATGCGCAAATCCCATAACCGCGTAATTGCGGTGCGCGTTTGTTCGCCGGGGACTGTAATTTCTTCGCCATTTTTCAATCCCGTGTTCGCAATAATCGCCGCTGTTTCCGCCGATTTATTGCCTTCAACAGAAATTCCTAAAATCTTGTATTGTTGGGGCTGCTTAGTATCCTGATCTTGCCCTCGAACATTGGAAAGGAACACCGTTGAAAGAAAGAGAACAAAAACAATGAGAAAGGACCAGCGGCCCGTACGCTTAAAGACCTGAAGCACTTTTTGAAAACCTTTCCACATACGATGCCGACGCATGTTTCGATTTCGACTTCACTTGCTCACTCACCATGCCGAATCGACGCTCGCGTCGTTGAAATTCTGCAATGGCTTCATACAAAAAACGGCGTCGGAATTCAGGCCAGAACAAATCGGTGATGTATAATTCCGTATAAGCAATCTGCCATAAAAGGAAATTGCTGAGACGCAATTCGCCGCTTGTGCGGATCAACAAATCCGGGTCAGGAATGTCTTTTGTTGAAAGATACTGTGAAATCAATTCATCGCTGATTTCTTCCGGATGAATTTTCCCGGAATGAACATCGTGAACAATGTTTTTTACTGCACTGGTAATATCCCAGCGTCCGCTGTAACTTAAGGCAAGCACAAGCGTCAATCCGGTGTTGTGCCGTAACATCTCCATCGCATCAATCAATTCATCCTGAACATCCTGAGGGAGCGATGCAATATCGCCGATACATTTAAGCCGCACATTGTTGCTATGCAGCCGGTCGCGCTCATCGCGGAGCGCTTTGAGGATAAGGCGCATCAGCGTAGAGATTTCTTCCTTCGGGCGTTTCCAATTTTCCGTGGAAAAGGTGTACAATGTCAAATATTTAACGCCTAACTGGCCGCACGCTTCGACAATATCGCGAACGGTGTTCACGCCTTCATGATGTCCGGCTACGCGGGGCAATTTTCTTTTCTTTGCCCACCGTCCGTTTCCATCCATGATAATTGCAATATGCTTCGGTACTTCTCCTTGCAGCCGCAACTGATCCTGAAGTTTCTTGTCCTGTCCTGTGGCTGCCGCCAAACCTCTATTCACAATACTCAACTCCTTACAAACATGTATATTACCAATATTGGCGTAGATGTTAAGGTAACCTTTTATGCAAAAAAAGTCAAGAAAATCAGCATATTTTCACTGTTTTCGTCACGTTTAAGCAATAAATGTTTTTTCTTTATAGACTTAGACGAAAGAAGAGCCGGAAATGGCAATCACAGCGTATATTGATTTGTTTGCATATTTTAGACGCATCTCGTACACTTAAAGTTGAACTCACTACTCCTTGCTGGATGACGTATAGACATTGATCTCTCTTTCGCAACAGTTACAAGTGAAATTTAAAATCCGCCGTGTGCCGCGATTTGGCATCCCGTACCTCGGGACTTTATTGTTTGGCGGAAAGTGGATACCGATGATCGCTCTTGCCATGAGTTTTTATTCTGGCTGCGTTTCGGATGCACCACACGATAATCCGTTAGATCCGCTTTCACCGCAATTTGTGAACGCAGGAACAATACGAGGAAGAGTGCTGATTCTTAATAACTCCACAATTGGAATCGCAAACGCCGTCGTCGCTTTTTCGAACAGCGGACTTGCGGCAATCACAGACAACAATGGCAATTTTTCTGCAGAGCATATTTCCGCCGGCACCATGGAAGTTATTGTGACAAAAAACGGATTTCTTCCCGACAGCATTTCACTGCAGCTTACTGCGGGACAAACAGCATCGCTCGAAATTCATCTCGACGCACTTCCTCAGATTTCGGGACAGCAAATTATTACGAAGAAAATTGACCAGTGGTGGCCCGGTCCGACGTACAGCGCAGTGGTCACTGCCAATGTTACCGACCACGACGGACAGGCAGATATTGATTCCGTGTTTGTCATGATTGATTCACTTCAATTCGGAATGACATATTCAAATAGCGATAAGAATTTTCAAACAACAATTCTTGCAGACAGCCTTCCCAGCGGCAATTTACAGTGGCTGATCGGAGATACGCTACGGGTGATTGCAAAAGATAAAGAACATGCATCAACACAAAGCAATGATTTTTTTGTTTCAAGAATTATCGAGACAACGGCCATCCCGACCGCGCCAATTTCGCAGGATACGGTGCGAGATTCACTATATTTTCAATGGGACCCGCCGTCATTGACTTTTTTTTACTATTTTTCAATCAATCTCTATTCAGTCAACGCATTAATCTGGTCCCAATCAAACATCAGTCCGGCGCCGCCGTTCGCTTACAAATTTCCGCAGTCGCAGTTCCCGTCGCTGCAGCGAGGCTCGTACTATTGGACAGTTACAGTAAGTGATGAATTCGGAAACAGCGCACGGTCAAAGGAGGCATCGTTCATCGTACCATGAAACAATCAACAGAAGAACATAACGCGGCGCGCGATTCGTTTACCGCATTGTATGCCATCACACAGAGCATCAATTCAATTCTCGATCCGGAGAAGCTTCTTGATAAAGTGCTCGCCATCGCAATGGAACATCTCGACGCCGAGCGTGGGCTGATCCTTCTCAACAATACTGAAAGCAAATCAGGATTCGATGTCGTTGCGGCGAAGAATTTCACCGACACACATTCTCCCGACAAGCTTGCGGCGTCTTCTTCCGTGGTGAAAAAAGTACTTTCATCCGGCGAGTCGGTACTGACATTCGATGCACTTTCCGACGAGCGGTTCGAAGCATCGCGCAGCATTGTGGCACAGAAAATTCTTTCGATCATTTGCGTGCCGCTTCGGCAAAAAGAGATCACAACCGGCGCACTGTATCTTGACACAACGAAAGCGCGTGGAAAATTTACCGAAGACACGGTGAAATTTCTCACAATTTTCGGCCATCTTGCCGGCATCGCCATAGATAATGCGCGGAGATATGATTCACTTCGAAAAGAAAACGAGCGGCTGAAAAATGAAGTCGGCTCTGCCACATTGCACGGCGAGTTGATCGGGCGAAGCAAGATATGGAAAGCAACGCTCGATCTTGTCATGCGGGTTGTTGATACTGATGCGTCGGTTCTGATCACCGGAGAAAGCGGCACCGGAAAAGAATTGATCGCGCGGGCAATTCATTACAGCGGCATGCGGAAAGACAAACCGTTCATGGCGGTAAATTGTTCTGCGATTCCTGAACAGCTTCTTGAAAGTGAATTATTCGGATACAAAAAAGGCGCCTTCACCGGCGCAAACACCGATAAAATCGGGCTTATCGAATATGCAAACGGCGGTACGCTGTTTCTCGATGAGGTTGGCGACCTGCCTCTTTCGCTGCAGGCAAAACTTCTGCGCGTGATTCAGGAAAGAGAAATCCGGCGGGTGGGCGACGTTCAGGACCGGAAAATTGATGTAAGAATTGTCACTGCAACGAACAGGGATTTGAGCGAGGACATTAAGCAGGGAAAGTTCCGCGATGATTTATATTTCCGGCTCAATGTCATCGGCATTCATATTGCTCCGCTGCGTGACCGCAAGGAAGATATTCCGCTGCTTGCAAATTATTTTATGGAGAAAGCTTCCGCCGCACACAAGCGAAGCGCAAAAAATATTTCTGCCCAAGCGATGGAGAAACTGTTGAAACATCCGTGGCACGGCAACGCACGCGAGCTGCAAAATGTTATGGAGCGGGCTGTGGTGCTGAGCCGGAATGAAGAAATCACGGAAACCGACCTTCATCTTCAACTCTTGACAGAAGACGACCTGCTGCAAAGCGGTTTGACGCTGGAGGAATTCGAACGACGGCTCGTGGAAAAAACGCTTGCCGAGATGAATGATAACAGAACCAAGACGGCAGAGAAACTCGGCGTTTCGCTGCGCTGGCTGCAATACAGATTGAAAGAATGGCATCGTGACCCAGAATAATTTCACCATCATCGAAAAACTGAGCGAGGGACCGACCGCCGTCGTTTTCAAAGCACGGCAGAATGCACTCGAGCGTATCGTTCTGTTGAAAAAGCTGCAGCCGCATCTTGTGCAGGATAACGATGCGGCGGCACGATTCATGCGCGAAGCGAAGGCATGCGCGATTTTGAAATCTGAAAACATTGTGCAGGTGTACGACGTCACGGAATTTGAAAATTCACCGGCAATCGTCATGGAATTCGTTGACGGCACGCCGCTTGATGAATTGTTGAAAACGCACGGTGCATTCGATGAAGAATTCTTGCGGCGGGCAGCGAAAGAAATTCTCACGGCGCTTGAAAATGCTCATGCGAATGGTGTCATTCATCGAGATATTAAGCCGGCAAATATTATTCTTTCTAACCGCGATGTCGTTAAAGTCACAGATTTCGGTATTGCCGCCGTGGCAAGCTCGCCGGCGTTGACGACCGAAGGAAATCTGATGGGAACGCCTGCTTATATGTCGCCGGAACAAGCGCGCGGAGAAACGGTTGACGAACGGACCGACCTCTTTTCGCTCGGCATTACGCTTATCGAACTTGCAACGGGTGAGAAAATCTTCGGCGGAAATTCGTATGCAGAATGCCTTCACAAAATTCTCAGTTTCAACGGTGAATTCCCTGAACAACTTGCGCCGCAATTTTCCGGCGACTTCAAGACATTCCTTGCAAAACTGACCGCTCCAAATAAAGAACATCGCTACGCAACTGCTGCCGATGCATTGCAGGAAATTTCGGGCGCAGAAATTCCTGCACCTCAACTGAACGAAAAAAAAGTGCGGCCGTACAGAACAACAGCCATCCTGACACTCATCGCAGTCATTGTCATGGCAGCAGTAACGCTATTCTTTTCGAACCATCGAAAAGACGACGACGGTACTTCAATTCTGAATCAGCCTGCGATAAGTTCTTCAGCAAAAGAAACAAGCGACACAACAGAATCAATGGAGCAAAGGACCACCTCGGCAAAAAACGATTCCCGTTCGCCGGCTTCACCGGATCATTTTCCTCAACAGTTAGAGATCAAGGAAAGCCCGGTTGTGAATACTGTTGTTCCCATGAGCGCGGCAAGTTCAGATTCCGGTTATCTCGCAATCACATGCACTCCGTGGGGAAAAGTGTTCATTGACAATCAATATATTGAAACAACGCCGATTGCAGGTACGGTCAAAGTGAAAACCGGAAGCCATGTCGTGACATTTATGAATCCGGATTTTGTTCCGATCATGAAAACGATCACAATTCAAAAAAATACACAAGCTGCATTGGACGCAAACTTCCTTAAGAACGCAGGCTACCTTTTCGTCACGGCCGATCCGTGGGCAGAAATCTATATTGATGACCAGCACCGCGATACGACACCGCTTTCTCATCCGATTATCACATCGGCTGGAACCAGAAAAATCCGTTTACATAATCCGGCGTTCAAAGATTACGAGACAATTGTCACCGTCATCTCCAACGATACTGTGAAACTCAATTATTCTTTTTCTATGGCGAAGAAGTAGTTTCGGCACGAAGATTGTAGCATTTATATAAAAGATGAAAAACAAAAACACCATAGTAAGTTTTTTTGAAGCGTCGGCAGCAACAATTTTGTTGTTGTCATTGCTCTGTTTTCCTGCATTTTCTCAGGAAAACGAGCCTCCTGATATGCCGACTCCGCGCTTTGGCATGTGTTCCGCTCAGCTTGGAGACGTCATTTATTTGATAGGAGGAAGCAATGACGACGTGCAGGAATTGCACGCTACTTCAGCCGTTGAAGCTTTCAATTTGGATAGTTTGACGTGGAATACTGATATTGCGTCGCTTAACACAGCGCGGCTCTTTGCAGCAAGCGCCGTTGCCGACAGCCAGATTTACGTGATGGGCGGAACCGACGCGAAGGGTCACGTTCTTAACTCTGTTGAAAAATATGATCCTTTGAAGAATACATGGTCATTCGTCGACTCAATGGCGCAGCCTCGTGTAGGCGCTGCCGCTGTTACGGTAGGCGATTCCATTTATATTTTCGGTGGCGCAGATAGACGTGGAAATCCGGTGGATGACGTTGAAGTGTATTCTGTCGCAAATAATTCGTGGACCATTCACCCTTCAATGCGCATGGCTCGCGCCTTCCATTCCGTTTTCCGTTTCAGAAATATGATCTATATTATTGGCGGAATGAATCAATTCGGCCCGCTCAAAATTATTGAACGATACCCGTTGAATGGCAACATGAATATGGGAACACTCTCAATGTATCTCGCCCGAATCAAATTCGGCGCCTTGGCGGTTCACGACAGTTTGCTTCTTATTCTTTCAGGAATTGGGCCTACGGGCAGCGCTGTGCGAAGCATTGAGGAATTCAATGCAAGCGGCGAAATGACGACACTTATTCCTCCGACATCGCTCAGTTTACCCTCTGCGCGTGTTTCGTTCGTAGCAGCAATGGGAGCGAACAACGCAATTTATCTGTTTGGCGGCATATCACCGGACTATAAAAGCGGAGAAGTACCTGTCCCGGTTGTTGATCAAGTTTCCTATGTCACCTCAGTTCAGAAATCTGATCCTCTAAAACCTATACAATTTTCTATGAATCAAAACTATCCAAACCCATTCAACCCGTCAACGAGAATCACATTCCAAACGACGAGAGAAAATGAGCCGGTCAGATTGTCTGTTTTCAATATGCTTGGACAGGAAATCAAAGTGCTTGTTGACAATCCATTGCCTCCAGGACAACATACCGTTGAATTTAACGGAAGCGACCTGCCAAGCGGTATTTATTTCTACCAGCTCAGTTCGCTCGAAGGAACGTTGACGAAAAGGATGGTGTTGCTGAAATAACAATGAACATTGAACAATTATCAATAAACCGTCATCAATTACCAATGAACGATGGCAGTAACTACGGGGTATTGGTAATTGGCTATTGGCTGCTGGTGATTGTTCTTGTTACGTCGAGCACTGTATACAGTCAGGTACGAGCAACGCAGGATTCAACACTTCACGCCATTGATATTCTTTTCACGAACGGGTCATATCTTTCCTCTGAAGTTGAAGCACGGCGTCTCTTAGAAATTCCCGGCATCAGCGATTCAGCACGGGCACAGGCAGAAAAATATATTGCCTTCTCGCTTGTTGCTCAAGGGAAGAATGATGCCGCAACGGAACATTTTATTGCGGCAATGAAATTAGATTCAACATTCTCCCTTGATCCCGTTTTCACCTCTCCAAAAATCATGTCAGTCTATCGTGATGCAAGAGAACAGTTCCTGCTTCAACAGCAGCAACAGCCGCCGGTGAAAAATAAGGAGCGTTTGCACGAAGAAGGTGCGTCCGGGCCGACATTTCGCGCCTTGATTTTCCCGGGATGGGAGCAGGTGTACCAAGGGAAAAGCTTAAAAGGATATGTGCTTCTCGGAGCCGGCGCAGCGTCGCTGGCTTCAACGTTTTTCTTCGACCAAGTACGGCGGGACAAACGTTCACGCTACCTTGCCGCCGCTACACCAGCAGAGGCTTCTGCACGCTATCCCGATTACAATTCAGCATATAAAGCAGAAAATTATTCTGCCGCTATCTTCGGAATACTATACGTTTATTCAACTCTCGACGCTTTCATTTCCTTGCCGCCGCAATTTGGTATCTCCGTTTCGTCATTCCCTTCCGTTCTTTCCCTCAGCTATTCCTGGTGACGCGCAAACAGTGCGCACCGTTCTGCAAGTTCTGCAGAGACTTCCAATCCTCACCTTCCTGAAACTCCTAACTGCTTGATATACAAGACATTAAGCTCTGGCACGAAGGTTGCTGTTCCCAATACAGAAACAATGATGTTAAACAATAAAACCTAAAGGAGACAAAAGTCATGAAACAAAAGTTGATTGCAGTTGCAACAACAATGGTGCTGGCGCTTCTCGTCGGTGCTGCCGCGGCATCGGCTCAAATGCATCCGGATTTCTTTTTGAACGCGAAACTTGAAGCGAGCGACAGCGTTGCTTTGGAATGGTCTGCGCCCGAAGGTGTGACTGTGAATTCGTATATCGTCTACCGCGCTGACCTTTCCGTACCGTATATGTCGGCTATGCCGATACACTTCGTTGCAATTGACACCACTAACGAAACAAGTTATGTTGACACTCCGCATTCCAGCTTCGGCGACTCGGCAAGCTTCGCTTATTACATTGCCGCTTTAACACAGGACAGTTTGACATTGAGAAGCAATGTTGCAGTGGTCAACAACTCAGGCTTCGGCATGGGAGAACGAGATCACATTACAATCACTTCAACTCCTGTAACCAGCGGTCAAATTGGAGTTCAATACACGTATCAAGTCGTTGCGCATTCATCGGATTCGACTGCAACGTTGACATATCGTCTCGACGATCATCCGTTCGGTATGAAGATTGATTCGACAGGTTTAATTACGTGGACGCCAATGCAGCGCGGTTGGTATGACGTCGAAGTGAATGTCCGATCAGATAAAGGCGGTGACGCAGAGCAGCATTACATGATTCGCGTCGGTGCAGGCAATGGTACAGTTGCCGGCACAATTACAGATTCTTTAGGCAATCCGGTTCGCCGCGTTATGGTGCAGCTCTTCCAGCGCAACCGCGACGATCATTTCGAATACTCCGCAATTACGGATTCAGCCGGAATGTACTCGGTAGACAAACTGGATCCCGGCACATATTTCGCACGCGCAATTCCTCTTCGGTACGACTATCTGCCGCAGTGGTACAATGGTGCAACAAGCCGTGCCGATGCAGCGCCCATCACTGTCGCTGACAGTGCAACAACAACTGTCAACTTCACATTGCTGGTCAGGGCCGCTGCCCTTCCGAACTTTACAGTGCAGGGAACAGTCGCCGATTCAGCGAACGCTGCAATCTCGAACGCTACGGTATTCTTTGTACGGGCAGGATTTGCATTGAACGCCCACGGAAATATCGACAGCCTTCACTGGTTCGACCGCGACGACATGCATGAAATGTTTGAGCATCCTGAGGAAGCAATGGCGGCCGACCGTGATTTCAGCATTGAAGGAAATTCACACTACGTAACCAAAGTCAGCGTTGACGCTTCCGGCAAGTATTCCGCTGTCTTGACGCAAGGCTCATACATTGCCTTTGCCGTTGCGCCGGGATATCAACGAGTATTTTTCAACGGACAGACTGATCTTCTTTCCGCAAATGTGATCGCGCTGAATTCCGACACGACCGGAATCAATTTCGTTATGGCATTGAATCCGCCGCTGGTGCTCGGGCAGATCAACGGCTCGGTCATTGATTCAACAACCGGCACCGGCGTTGCCGCGCGCATCATTGCATACCGCGACCGCTGGACACATCCGGACACCATTGCCGCAGCGCATACATTTTTCGCTGATGCAGATTCGACAGGCAATTATTCCTTAACCAATTTGCCGCCCGGAGATTACATCGTCTTTGCGGTACCGCTCGGTAATTATATTCCGTCATTCTACAGCACATCGGGCCCGACGGTTCAGTGGCAGAATGCCACGAAAATAACAGTCAACGGTACCACCGTTGCCGGAATCAACATTTATGTAAAACCGCTGGTGAACTCTGCTGTTGGTTACACATCGGTCTATGGCGAAATCTCTGTCAACGTCAGCGCAAGCGGATCGGCGAACTTGCAGAAAGCTGAGGTTACTGCCGCCCTTTCCGGTGGTGTTGTGTACGCACTTGATGCAAGCGGCTCTGTTGCAGGGTACGGTTTCACAACATCAACAGGCAGCTATTCGATCGTTGACCTTGCTCCGGGCACCTATACAATTTCTACTGAAGCTCCGGGCTACAGCTCAGGCTCTTCTACAGCATCACCGACATACGATGCGTCAGGAAATCCGCAGCCGGCAAATGCTTCCTACAGCGTAAACTCTGTAACGCTGGTGGACAACAAAACCGGATTGCAGCCGACCGGTTATGCGCTTGAGCAGAATTACCCGAATCCGTTCAACCCATCAACGCAAATTGTGTTCAGCATTCCGCAAGATCAACGCGTGACCGTTGCGATTTATAATATTCTCGGACAGAAAGTTGCCACGCTTCTTGACAATACTCTCACTGCCGGAACACATGCGGTAACGTGGGCAGGCCGTGACGACAACGGATTTGTCGTTCCGTCCGGTGTCTATCTTTACAGAATTTCAACAACAAACTTTACCGCCGTCAAGAAAATGATGTTGTTGAAGTAAAAAGCAAGTCGCAGGAAATCTATTATCCAAGGGGCGTGGTACGCTCTGCGTACCGCGCCCCTTGTGTGTGTAAGGAAGGAGAAAAAATATGAAACGATTAACAAAAACATTCGCGCTTCTTATCCTCTGTGCCGGATTTTCTGCAGCACAAGAGAGCGGTGTTGGTGTCGGTATTATTGTGGGCGAGCCAACCGGTATCAGCACAAAAATCTGGACATCACACACGAATGCAGTTGACATCGGGCTTGGATGGTCGAACGGAGATTGGTACTGGATGCGGATGGGAAACGGATACTGGCAGTACGTTAACGACACGTACGTTCATTTCCACGCAGATTATCTCTGGCATTCTTTTGATGCAATCCATTCGCAGGAACGCTTCCCGCTTTACTACGGCGTTGGAATGACAATCCACAGCGGACAAGCTTCGCCGTACAATTGGCTTGGCGTGCGCGGAACATTCGGCATCGAGTGGCTGCCGCGCCGCGTTCCCATTGACGTGTTTCTTGAAATTGTTCCGACGCTGCAGCTCGCTCCTTTCAGCGATTTCGGTTTCAATGCCGGACTTGGCACACGGTTTTATTTTTAGGAACAAAGATAAAGGCAAAGCTGTTAACTATGGTATCAATGCACGAAGAACTCAAAAAATATGAACGGCGGCGAAGAATGATGCTGTATGCATTCATCTTCGTAACAGCGGTTGTCCTTTCAAAACTTATTGTGTGGATTGGCAGCGCTCATTAACAGCGCTGCCTTTCTGTTTTTACTCCTTCTTCAATTTGCACCTCTCCTGATTTCTTTTTAGCTTTACACAGATTTGTTGTAAGCAATCTGACCACAAACTCCCGGAGGGGTTATGTATCACTTCTTTGTTCGATTCAGCATCGTTAGTTTGTTCTTCGTTCTAAGCACTCTTTCACTCTTTGCTCAAAGCGGCTATGATTGGTATCTCAATTACATTCGTTCCAATTCCGCTTATGGATTAGGTGAACAGGGCGTTGCCTCGCGGAGCGGCATTGACGCAATGATTTACAACCCTGCCAATCTAATTCATACTGAAGGAACTCAGCTATCGTACTTTCGCAATCCATTCTATTACGCCGGTTGGGATGACACACCATTTAAATCATACGCTGTAACAACAAAATTAGACAGTAATATTTATCTTGGAGCAGAGTTTGTTAGCTGGGATTTTTACCTTAGTGGTATAACAATCGCCAATAATGAAAATGGTTACGTGGAAAACAGCTTCCACAGTTACAACCGCACATTTGCCATAAGCTTTGCACAAAGGTTTTCAGACGAGCTTGGCTACGGAGTGCAAGTACGCTACACTAAAGATAATTCCGACCCTCTGCGCGTCGAGCATTTTTGGGGGAGCGCAGGAATACAGTATATTCCTTCAACGTTTGACCATCAGCTTCGGGTTGGATTTTCTCTAATGAACTTCACAACATCGATTTCTATTCCCGTTACAGACTTCATCACGGGCAACAACTTTGTTGAACACGATCCTCCTTCGTCCTATGTTCGGTTAGGATTTGAGTATGACATTATTCACAATTCATTTTTTACCCTTACGCTTCACGAGGAAACATCAAAAGAACTCATCAAATACAATTCTTCTTTCGAAGCATTGTTTAACGATTGGCACGATGCGCCGCGCGATGTTGATCTTCATTCCGGATTATCATTTGCATGGAATCCTATTCCGCTTGGCAAAGGATATTCGCTAATAGAAACGATGTATTTTGGACATCTAACATACGGCCCGCTCTCAGGAAGTGGAAGCAAATTTTACAATGGCATCAATTTCGGCATTGGAGTAGGGGGGGTTCAGTTTCTTGCCGGCTACGCAAGCATGTGGCACATGACCAACACCGACATATTCAATATTTTCTTTAATCAGATGCCATGGGAAACGTTCCAGTTTACAATAAAAAGCAACGCGTCGCTTCTGCATTTCGAACCTGAAAAAGAATCTCCTTCTCCGCTTAATAGAATCATTCTCAGCATCGGGTGGGGATATCCTTTCCGCACCGGTTGGTACGGAGAACACATCTTTGCACGAGACCCCCACGATCCCAGCCAATTTGCGACCTCAAAATATTTTAACAGAGCATTATATCAAGTGGAAGCATCGTTCTACTTCAGTGAACGATCTGCGCTTGTAACGTCATTTCAGTATGGACGGATTCCAGTGGAGTACAACGCCTATGCAGTTTTCTTTGCACCACCACCTACTCATTTTGGTATTGCTATACGCATCGAAACATTGACGCTCATTTCTGCCTACCGCTATCATCCGATTTCAGATTTTCAACCGGCATTTATCGAGGTTGGCTTTGGCGTTCAGAGGCAAAATCCTATTGAAGATACCTCACCAAAATATTTTTACAATCCTCTTGCAATGTTCAACGGGGGCGTACTTATCCCATTCTCAAACATTATGCTTATCCCCAAAGTTGGATTTTCCTCACTTCTTGGAAAAAT
Organism: Bacteroidota bacterium; assembly: GCA_021796275.1. Lineage (GTDB taxonomy): Bacteria > Bacteroidota > Ignavibacteria > UBA10030 > UBA8401 > JAJYOI01. Next base: position 7,563 of record JAJYOI010000036.1, on the reverse strand, counting down.
CAACGGCTCTGCACCGCGCCTTGGCGGCTACAACCAATTCGAATTTTCGGTAAATGCCGGCTACAGTTTTGAATGATGGAAGATTTCCCAATCATTATCATTGGCGGCGGAGCGGCGGGAATGATTGCCACATGGCGTGCCGGTTCGCTCGGCGCAAAAGTTCTTTTGCTTGAAAAAAATTCCCGCCTCGGCATCAAGCTTCTCATTTCCGGCGGCGGGAAATGCAACATCACACACGGCGGCGACATGGAATCGCTCCGCCTTCAGTTCCGCACGAACGAAGCACGCTTTCTCAAGCACTCTTTCCACGAATTCACCAACAACGATATTACTGTGCTGCTCAATGAGCGCGGCGTTGCAACGTACGAGCGTGAGAACGGAAAACTCTTTCCCGTCAGCCATAAAGCGGGCGACGTGGTTCATGCGCTTCGCCGGATGATGGAAAGCGCCAGCGTGGAGATCAGGCTTTCAAGCGCAGTGCAGGAAATTCTTCACGACGAGCATGGCATCAGCGGCGTGAACGTGAACGGCGTCGTTCTTTCTTCACGGAATGTAATCATTGCCGCCGGAGGAAGTTCGTACGCAAAAACAGGAACTACCGGCGACGGATTCCGGTGGGCTGAATCGCTCGGACACACACTTGTTCCGCTTCGTCCTGCGCTTGCGCCAATTTATCTTTCACCGCCGCCGCCCGCAGAATTACAAGGCGTTGCCCTGCGCGATTGCGTTCTGAATGCAGAAGCTCAAAATAAAATAATCGCGCACTGGCGCGGAGATTTGCTGTTCACACACGTTGGCATTTCCGGTCCGGCGGCGCTTGAGGTGAGCAGGGATGCTTACGTTGCTTTTGAAAGCGGTACTGAAGTAACACTTGCTGTCGATTGTGTGCCCGAGAAAAGTAATGAACAGCTCGAAAAAGAATTCTTAGAGCAGGCTGCGGAAAACGGAACACGGCAAGTGGAAACGATTGTCGGGCAGAGTATTCCTCAGCGCCTTGCACCATACATTGTGCGTGCGGCGGGAATCAAAACGGATCAAAAACTCCACCAACTCAAAAAGAAAGAGCGGCAGGCGATTGCGAACACACTCAAACAGTGGCGCATCGGCACAGTAAAAGAAATCCCTCTCGACCGCGGCGAAGTCACCGCCGGCGGAGTGAGCTTAAAGGAAGTTGATCCGCGCACGATGCGTTCACGCATCATCAACGGATTATTTCTCTGCGGAGAAGTTCTTGATATTGCGGGACCTGTTGGCGGTTACAATTTGCAGGCGGCATTTTCAACAGGATTTGTTGCAGGCGAAGCAGCAGCTACGCTACAGGCATCCATTAAAAACAAACAATGAACAATTACCAATTACCGTAATCATTGTACGGTGCTCATTGGTAATTGTTCATTGATAATTGATAATTGTCGTTGTTACTTCAACAGAATCATTTGCTTCGTTTCTGTAAAACTGCCGGAGCGCAGCGTGTAGAAGTACATTCCGGAGCCGAGTTTGCTTCCGTCAAATTGCACTTCGTACGTACCCGGCGCTTTCTTTTCATTCACTAACGTCGCAACCTCTCTTCCCAACACGTCATACACTTTCAACGATACAAATTGCAAATCGGCAATCGTAAATCGTAACTGCGTCGTCGGATTGAACGGATTGGGATAATTTTGTCCGAGCGAAAATTCCAATGGCTGAATATTTTTCTGCTCTGCTACGCCGGTTGAGGTGATATTGATTACAACGCCCGTTTGTCCCGGATGAGCCGTTATATCCGGGATATTATAACCTTGCATATAATAATTCGCCCACATGTGATAGTTGTAAATCTTGTTGCTCACCGGTATAGAGAAATTGCCCGTCCCGCTCTCGCACCATGCATACGCTTGTGCGGTATCCTGATTTTGTGCTGTCAGTTGGATCGGAAAACCGGGCGGATTCCCGTTAATCTCAATCTTTCCTTGTATCGAATCATTGACGCTGTAAATAACAAGATGTTTAAACAGACTGTCGCCTGCTGTAAGAGAAGGAATCTGAGCAACGGCATCAAGAAGCGATCCTGTTTGTCCATTATTGGTTTGTTCCCACACCTGAAGTGTCCACGATGCTCCAGCGATCAAGTCCGAGCTTTGCGCACCGATAAGGAAAAGTCCGTTGACATCGGTTCTTCCGCTGTATTGAACATTCGAATTGCTGTTGCCATTTCTCCACAACTCGACATCCTGACCCACAACCGCGTTCCCGCTTTCGTCTTTCACAGTTCCATCTACCTGCGCTGCAGCAAGAACAATTGAAAAGTTGATGCCTGTAATGGTGCTGGCGGCAACTGTCACATCCTGTCCATTGGGAGTAACGATAGCAGGAGCGTACGGATTGTTGGCAAGACGAGCCCTCCACGGATTGCCGGATGTATCTGCATTCATTTCAATCGTATAATTTCCGCTTGCATCAGTAACACCGTCCCAGAAGCCCTTGCTTCCTTGTCCGCTGGCTTCTATCTCAACAAAAATATTCGCCGCGCTTTTGCCCGACGGCACTGTTACTGTGCCGGAAATTGTGTGCGCAACCGAAGCAAGATGTGTCACCGTTCCGGCAACTGTAAGAGTTGTTCCGCCTTCTGAAAACTTCATCACATATTTTACCGGAGCAAGCCCGATATGCATTCCGAAAACAACAGCGCCGTTCACTGCTCCGTCCATGTCTCCCGGACCGTTGTTTCCGCTCGTATCGCCATCCGTTTGTGTGAAACTCTGCCATAATACATCCCCTGCATCAATTGTACCGTTGCCGTTTACATCGTCCCAGATTTCAATTGTTGTGGTAGCGCCTGCGGGACTAACATTGTAACTCCAGCCGAGCGAATCCCCCGACGCCATTGTAAAACTTGAAGTGGAATTACCCACTTTCAGGTTCGAAATTTGTGCCGAAGAACGTCCGGCGAACATCAACAGCACAAAAAAGCTCAGCAGTAACAAACGAGCTTTCACAAAACCTCCTGTTAAATTATGAATAAAATAATACATCTTGGATTTACAAGGAATCAAAAAACGCAGAAGTTCTAACACACCATACTCGGGCTTTTTATAATCGCAGAGATACTGCTGAAGGTTGCGGAAAAATATACTGCGTGGCTGTGATGCAGGGCAAACATTAGTCTCTTCCCTCGAAAAACCTATTTAACACGTCCTTCGCTGCTTCTTTAACTCTTATAAAGCAATTATTAATTGCAATATACACTTTCCCGGATTGTGCGCAAATGGCTGGAAGCGCCCCCCGACGCAAACCTTTCAATCCTTGCGCCCGCACGGGGCGCCAAGGTGGTGTCCCAGTAGGAAGGAGATATTGTTCACATAGTTAAGTCTGCTATAAATGAGCTCAACTTCTTTTCCACTTCCCACGAGTGGTTGCTCATCATCCAACTCCACGTTCCAAATCCTCCTTGAGCATTGACACAGTTTACCCAATCATCAAGATACCGTGCTTTTACTTTGTCTTGTTCCGTTACCTCTCCTTTTACTTCAATAATTAAATATTTTTCTTCTGTAAGTTTAACGATATAATCGGGACGATACTTGTGAATGTTTCCTTCAAACATATAAAGAATTTCAAATCCTAAATGATCGTTTTTTGCCCATGCAACGACTTTAGGATTGTTATCCAAGATCGTCACGAACGATTTTTCTAATCCACTGTCAAAGACGCACATATTGATATGCGATTTTGCAATTGGCTCGCATGGTTTTGTTGTGTACCATGCATTCATATCACCTGTGGAGCGTATTGGCCGTTCAGTCGAGAAAATCGGGACGGCTTCTTCTGTGTTATTAAATTTTATCGCATCGGTAAGGTGCTGCACAAGGGTTGACATATTGAGCGCAAGAAGAACTCTGCGGCGTAATTCATCCTGATTAAAGAGTGGCGGAGTAATATCTATCTTGTCTGAATAAATAAACTCATCAACAATTTTTACAACCTGACCGAGAAGATATTCTTTGTTCCCTTTCCATTCGTCTTTCATCAAATCGTAAATACTTCCGGCAGCTTCAAATATTATTTTTTGCAATCTGAATTTTTTTGCCAACTCATCGAGTTTAATAAGGTCTATTTTGGAATAATCAGGTTTCCCTTCGACCACGGGTGCAAGTTCAACGATTGTTCTGATTTCATCGGCATTCAGTGTCAATGCATTAACTTTCTTCATGTCCAATGACAATTGCGGACGGAAGAAATGATCTATTCGAACAATATTGGGCCAGCGGATTTCATATTTTTGTTTGGCATTCTCGACTTGCACTCGCCAGTACTGCTTTGTTGTTGTTGCGGGACCGTCTTGTGATTCATGAGGGAGGAATGAGAACGGGACCCCAAAGATATTTACATATTCAGGCACGAACAATCCTGTTTTAGAATCTACATCATACGTTGTTCTTCGTAAACCACGCCCGACAACCTGTTCACAAAGTAACTGACTTGAAAACGCTCGAAGCCCCATAATGTGCGTCACAGTCTTTGCATCCCAACCTTCGGAAAGCATGCCCACGGATATAACGTTTTGTATGAACGCTCCTGCTTTCCCTGGCTTTCCGACTGTATCAACTGTTTTACGCAAAACTTCTGCCTGCTCCCTCTTGGTCAGTTTTCTTTCTGGATTGTCTTCCTCATCCTGTAATGCCGGTTCTAATTCACCGTCGGTATCCTCAATTTGCGCTTCGGCAAATTCCAACACCTTAGAATCTATGTGGAGAATCTTGTCTTCTTCACACAGTTCCTCTATCAACACTTTCTTTTTTACAAAAGCGTTTTTTATTCTTGCAGCCGATTCTGTTCTATTAGCAACTGTAATCATCACAGGCGGGGTCGGCGAATTGGTTTTCTCCCACGAATTTTTCAATTCCAGCCAGTCTTTTCCAAGCAAGAGATAAGCATTCAGTATTAACTTTGGCAAAGGATCAGTCGGTTTCGCTTCCCTGTTCAAATCATCAGCGACGTGTTGATAGATATGATAAAGTTTATCTTTATATGTCGTTGCATCGGGAACAGCATCGGTGCGGATAACGACACGGGGAGTTTTTACCAAGCCTGATTCGATTGCATCATTCAATCCGAAATCGCTTACAATCCATGAGAACAGTGCTTCTTCTGTTGTTCGCTTTCCTGTAGGAGCAAACGGAGTTGCCGAAAAATCATAACAGGTTAAGATATTCCTTGCTCGATGAATACGGTCTAATCCACCAATCCATTTTGTTGCTTCTTCAATCTCTTCTTTCTTCACCCCTTTGATTTTCGATTCAGCAGGAACACGCCATGCATGGTGCGCTTCATCGTTAATAACAATAAGATTCTTTGCCGATGCCATATCGCCAAGAACATCTCTTGTATATGCTTCGTCAGATTTCGCACCTCTCTTATCGACAGAGCGGCGTTTTTTTAACTTTTCTTCCGTTTCCCAGTTTAGAATATGCCAATTGTGAATAAGAATTTTCCCTTGCCGCAGTTTATCCATCATTCCGGTTGGGATCATATTGAACTCTTCGTAGATACTCCCTTCAGGATTGGAAGGATTCAATACGGCAAGGCGTTTCTTGACGGTAAGTCCCGGTGCGACAACAAAGACATTTTTAGAATATTGAAACCGCTTCTCATTCGATACAGCATTCAGTACTTGCCACGCAATCAACATTCCCATTACAAGTGTTTTACCACTGCCTGTTGCCATCTTGGAACAAAGACGCGTAAACTCTCCACCATCTCCTTTTATCTCTAATCCCGTTTTGAATGTCTCCGGTGCTTCGGCAAGGAAGATGAGCGTTTCAATTGCTTCTAACTGACAAAAGAAGAATGCCCGATGTGGGCGCTGTTCTTTATCGTGCCAATGCTCAAGAAGCCGTTTCGTTATTCCTGTTGTACCGGGATATCCTTCACTTCTCCACTGCTTTACTCTTGGGCGAATAATATTGGGGAGCTCGATTGGGATAAAAATTCCGGGATCGTCATGCGTTTGTGAACCGGGAGAGGCAACAACATAACCTGCATCTCTACGTTTGCCTTCTACAAGTTCAAACTTTTTTTCCTCACGGATATAGCTCCAGTATCGGAGAGGCTCTTCGTAGGGTGAATTGATGATAAGTTTATCTATTGAGGACATATTCTTTCTCGCCTGCCGACAGGCAGGTCAATTGTCAAAATTGCTTACCGTTTTTCTGCCAACCTACTGCCAACCTCTACTCGGACATTACTCGGACTCTACTCGGACATTACTCGGACTGTCCGAGTAAATCGTTAATTTTCACATCTTTCTTAATTGAGTATCTGCCAGTTGGGTCTGTAAGCGAGGCACCAGACCAATCAAGTATATTCGACATTGCCTGCAAATGCCGTCGGACAATTCTGATATTTATTTTTAAATACGATTGAATTTCACTGGCTCTTGCTTCACCGTGTTCTTGTAAATATTTAATAATCTTCTTCTGTGTTTCATTCAGCCGTAATGGAGGCTCGGTTTTTCCTTTTTCGAGTTTATTCTTCCCTAACGTGAATGTAATAACAAAGCTTCCTGCTTTTTCTGTAAATGCCGGTTCGGGAATGCCTGCCTCTTTGCAAAGGCGAATCATTCTATTGGTTCCGGTGCCCCATTGTTCAAGGTACTTTATCAGGTAAAAATTCTCTGCAATAAGAACGTTGTGTGGCTGAGAGCGGTGCTCACTTTTCAAATCCGCTATGGTCAATCCTTTGGGGAGTGTTCCAGGATTCCAAATTTCTAACCTGTCGTCAAGAATTCTTATCTGAACATTTCCCGTATCTTCATAATCGCGGTGGCAAATGGCGTTTACTACTGCTTCACGCAATGCTTCTTTCGGAACTTCCCACACTTCTTCACGAGCAGGGCTTCCGGTTATTCTTGCCGAGACATTGATATGCTTCCGAATAAATTGCAGCACCTCATTTACCTGTTGAATGATCGTTCCACGAATGACAAATATATCGTCAAAATCAATTGCCTCGGTTCCTCTAAAACGAGCGCACCGCACTTCTGATTGTGGGAACCATCGTTGGGGATTTTTCCCGAACAACAGGATAGCCGCCGCGGTCGGTTTGTTCTTTTCCTGCAGCCGCAATTTTGATAATGCTACTGTCACCGATCGTGAACTATCAAATTCAGTATTTCGTTCTTCTTCTGCTTTCTGTAAAAACTCCCTTACCCGTCTATGTTCTATTTCAGACAATGATGCCTTGCGAACAATTTGCTGATCCCACTGGAACGGCTGGCTCTCTTTTACAAGCTGCCGTATTCGCTCTGCAGGAACACGCTGATTCGTCTTTCCTACACGCTCAAATACTTTCTCATGGACCCATACCGGCTTTATCGGACTTTCGATAACTGAAATGTGTATCACTTGTTTCCCGGAATGTTCAATCGTTTCAATTGATGGAAAGACTTTCGGGTCTGTCGCCATCTTAATATCGTTTGCAAGCGTCTCAATTGTTTTCTTCCCGATTTGAACTCCTGTCACAGTGCCTGCATCGTCAATGCCGACGTAGATGGAACCGCCGTGTGAATTGGAAAACGCAGAG
>JAJYOI010000117.1 GCA_021796275.1 Bacteroidota bacterium | reverse complement strand
GAACAAAAGCAATCTCAGAAAAATATAGTTGAGGGAAAAGTTGAATATGAACTGATACCTGATAGTGCTTTCTATCAACAATCAGACTCTGATGTTGTGATGGATAAACCACAGCTAGCGGCTTATTATAGAACACCTGAAATGAGAGAATTTTACGGGAAAAGAATTCTACCACCAAAGTTTGATTACAACATGGATTTATCAAATAAGACTTACATTGAACTTAGATTACTGAGAAATGAAATATTTGCTCGGAACGGTTATTTATTCAATGATGCGACACTGAGGGCTTATTTCAATCAGTTTGCATGGTATCAACCTATTTTCGATGTACCGACCTTTAAGGTATATCTTAATGAGCGTGAAAAGAAGTTTGTAGACAAAATAGCTGAATTTGAAAACGCAAAACTAGCTGGAACGTATACGACGATTGGGGATTACAAGATGGTCAATCTTGATCATGTTGTGAACCTGACTCAATTTCAAAACATTAATGATTCTCTTATGCAGTCTTTAAGGGAAAAGAACTTTGCGCTGGCTTCAGCTGATAATGAGCAAATTTTTTACGTCTACGATAAAAATCAATATGGCTATATTCCGAATTTCATAACAACTGACCTGTATTTACAATTGCTTCATAAGTACCTCAGCAGTCTTATGCGAGGAATTGAAAAGCAAAAGATGGTTCCTGCTGTTACAGATTTGATGCAAAGGTTATATAACAAATCCAGGAGAGCCTTAACGGCAACAGATATGCCGCAGAAAAAAGTAGCCCTTTGGGCAAATACATATCTGGCTATTGCTCTATCCTTATTAAGGGGGGAATATGTTTCTGTAGAGCCTCAGATGCATTCAGAATTCTTGGAGGAGATTCGAAAAGTGACAGAAGCGTCGGGTTATGGCTCAACATTTTTGGATCGTACAGTGTTTTACTATTCACAATTCAAACCAAGGGGAAATTATACAGAAGATGATACTCTGAAGAAGTATTTCAGGTGCATAAAATGGCTTAACTCTGCTCCGATGAATGTAGACGATGATGGCAGTTTCCAATCATCCCTTCTGGTTGCCTATTGGATTAGAAACGATAAGATTTGCAGACAGGAATTTAACTTGCTTAACCGCGTCATCGGTTCATTAGCAGGGGAAGAAGACAATTATTCAATCAGCCACCTGATCGAACTTCTTGATGATAATGGGAGCAATTCCATTGCGCAGTTGCTTAGCTCTCAGAACATTGCTAAACTCAAAAACCAGCTGAAGGTTTTGAACGTTGATAGGATTCTGCCGAAAGCAGCGAACAACATAGCGAAAGAAGACTTTTCAAAGAAATTTATTCTATTCACCGCCGCCAGGTATACATTCGATGCAGATATACTTATTCGGCTCGTCAACGTCACAAGACCAGAAATTTCCAGGCCGTTCCCCAAAGGGTTGGACATTTTTGCAGCGTTGGGTAATAAAAGGGCAGAAAACATTTTGCTGAATAATTACAGGGAGAATCAAAGATGGCCCGCATATACGGATTCCCTTACAACACTCAAAGTAAAGTTTGAGAATTATAAAAATTGGGGAGCGACGATCTATGATAAGACGATGGACTGCATCAATTCTCTCAACTTAGAAGCGGCCAACTATTATCCATTATTTATGCAGACAGAATACTGGCAAAAGAAAAACTTAAATACTTCTCTTGCAGCATGGACGGAGTTAAAGCACGACATGATTCTCTACACTGAGCAACCGTACGCTGCGGAAGCGGGCGAAGGAGGTGGTCCCCCTCCTCCTATGCATCTGAGTTATGTGGAGCCCAATGTCGTTTTTTGGAATAAGACAATTGAACTTCTCGATTTACAACAGAATCTTTTTTTAACACTCGGGCTTGCAACAACTGAATCTGAAGAAATCAACTCCGAATTGAAGGAAGTGGCGAAGTTTTTGCTTGCCGTGAGCAAAAAAGAGTTGAACAAAGAAATTATAACCGAGAAAGAATTCTCTGAGATGAGTTGGCTTGGTGGACGAATTGAAGGGCTGACGTTTCGGATTTTGGGCACCGATCATTTACCAGAAAGAGAGAGACAAATTGCACTTGCCGCTGACGTATATGCATTTAATGATTCTTTACTCGAAGAAGCTGTTGGAAAAGCTGATGAGATTTATGTGATAGCGGAGATCAACGGGCTCCCGTATCTTACAAAGGGCTCTTGTTTCAGCTATTATGAATTTAAAAGCGTCCAGAGGCTGACTGATGAAGATTGGCAGCGTATGCTTGCGGAGGGGAAAACCCCGCGAAGGCCCGACTGGCTTAATGATATCTATGTGAAAACAAGTTCCTTGACGGCAAAGCCTGAATACAACTATGAAGGTTTTGTGTCACACGGCTACCAGCATAATGATACCCCCTAAGCAACATTTCCAAAGAATTTATGAATTAAAAAGGTAGTATTGGAGCTAGTGGAAATTACATTGTTACTACGTATTTGTATATGGATGTCAATAGCGGGACTCTGCTTCGCAAGTTTAGTGAAATTGCTCATCACCGATCACCTAAGAAGGAGAACACATGAACTGTCCATCGTGCAATCAGTCGGCTTCTTCATTTCTGCGAAATACATTTTCACGTCAGGGCGTTTCAATAACCCAATCAGCCAAGGGATATCTCAAATGCCAACATTGCGGAACGCAAGATTTGTAACAGCATAGGAGGATATTATGGAACATCACCAGCATTCTCATCACGAAGGTCATGTGCAATCAAACGGCGGGGAACACGAACATCATCATCAAACGGAACACGCTGAGCACAACCACACTTCGCACCATCATCACATGGTGGAGGATTTCAAAAAAAGATTTTGGCTCTCGCTCGTTCTTACCGTTCCCATCCTTGCCTTATCGCCAATGATCCAGATGTTTTTGGGCTTGGGAGAAAGTTTCCGATTTTCCGGAGATACATACTTCGTCTTCGTTCTCTCTTCAGTTGTGTTTTTCTATGGCGGTTATCCGTTCCTGAAAGGACTGCTTGATGAACTGCGAAAACGCCTTCCCGGAATGATGACACTGATTGCGATTGCAATCGCCACCGCATATTTCTACAGTGTCGCTGTTGTGTTCGGGTTGACCGGGAAAGTTTTTTTCTGGGAGCTCGCTACTCTTGTTGATATTATGTTGCTCGGTCATTGGATTGAAATGAAATCAGTCATGGGTGCTTCCCGTGCGCTTGAAGAACTCGCCAAGCTGATGCCGTCCGATGCGCACAAAGTATCGGCTGATGGAAGTATCCACGATGTTCCTTTGAGTGCGCTGAACGCACACGATCATGTCATGGTCAAACCCGGTGAAAAAATTCCCGTGGATGGCGTTGTGATTGACGGTGAAACATCCGTCAATGAAGCGATGCTCACCGGCGAGTCGAAGCCCGTCACAAAAAGAGCGGGAGCGAAAGTTATCGGCGGCTCAATCAACGCCGAAGGCTCGATCACTGTCGAAGTGCTGAAGACGGGCAAGGATTCGTTTCTCGCACAAGTGATTGACCTTGTGAAGGAAGCCCAGTCGAGCAAATCGAAAACTCAGGACTTAGCCAACCGCGCTGCTTTGTGGCTGACAATCATCGCGCTTGCCAGTGGAGCGATAACGCTGATCGTGTGGCTGCTGTCCGCACGGGATTTCTCTTTTGCACTTGAACGCGCCGTTACAGTGATGGTGATTACATGCCCGCACGCCTTGGGACTTGCCGTGCCGCTGGTCGTTGCTGTTTCAACCGCACTCTCTGCACGCAGCGGACTCTTGATTCGCAACCGTGCCGCTTTCGAACGGGCAAGAAATATCCAGGCGATCATCTTTGACAAGACCGGAACACTCACACAAGGTAAATTTGGAGTGACAGACGTTATCGTGCTTTCCGACAGGAAGAGGGAAACAATTCTCCAATATGCAGCTTCGGTAGAAGCGCATTCCGAGCATCCAATCGCAAAAGGAATTACAGCGGCTTCAGCCTCGGCATTGCCCGTGAAAGAGTTTAAGGCAATAACCGGTAAAGGTGCTGAAGGAAGAATTGACGGACTGCATGTTATGGTGGTAAGCCCGGGCTATTTGCGCGAGCAGAAGATTGTTGTAAGTGATGAGCGTATATCCAAACTGTCTGACCAAGGGAAGACCGTCGTGTTCCTTTTATTGGATGGAAAGGTGGAGGCGGCTATTGCGCTTGCCGATATTATCAGGCCTGAATCGAAGAAAGCAATTGCGAAGCTGAAAGAAATGGGCATACGAACTATGATGCTGACGGGTGACAACAAGCAAGTAGCAAAGTGGGTGTCGGAAGAAATCGGGCTTGATGAATACTTTGCTGAAGTGTTGCCGCAGGAAAAATCGGCAAAGGTAAAAGAAGTGCAGTCTCGCGGCTTGGTGGTTGCGATGACCGGTGACGGTGTGAACGATGCTCCCGCGCTCGCGCAGGCTGACATCGGCATTGCCATTGGTGCCGGCACGGATGTGGCGGTTGAGACCGCAGACATTGTTCTTGTGAGAAGCAATCCGTTAGACGTTGTGACAATCATTGGACTTGCACAGGCGACGTACAGAAAAATGGTTCAGAATCTTGCGTGGGCAACCGGATATAATGTGTTTGCGATTCCGCTTGCGGCTGGTGTGTTATTCAGCTTTGGTATTTTACTGAGTCCAGCGGCCGGTGCAGCGCTTATGTCGCTCAGCACCATTATCGTCGCTATCAATGCCAGAATACTCAAGTTGCCGCATGTTGGCTATGCGGATAATAATTTAAACAAGACGTGAGGTTATTAGTCATGATGTCTTATTACGCCTCATCACCTAAGAAGGAGGTCTTATGAATTGTCCATCGTGTAATCAGTCGGCTTCTTCATTTCTGCGAAATACATTTTCGCGTCAGGGTGTTTCCATCACCCAATCAGCAAAAGGATATCTCAAATGCCAGCATTGCGGAACGCTTCTGCGCATTACGGGCTTCGGGAAACAATTTTGGTATTTCTTCACCGGAACATTTATCGTGTTAGCGGCATTCGCGCTTTTGTACCGGCGGCTGATGGAAGCTGCGGGGACCGGAGCCACCGCGGCGATCTGGATTGTGATTGTGCTGGCGGTAATGCTCGCCGTTACTTTCGGCCTCTGGAAAAATGCGAAGGTTGAAAAGGTTGATGAAGGTGCGAAGAGTTAATTTTTCCTTAACGTCTTTGCGCGCGAGAGATTTAATTCTGAAGGTACCTACTAAAGGAGAACGAACATGAACATTAAAAAGTATTCGATTGAGTTCGCGCTGACATTTATTGTCGTGCTCGTTGTCAGCATCGTTGTTACTTTCCTTTACAGCCTGATCGCGCACGGCGAAGGTGTTGTTGATTGGGAAACAGCATTTCGTCTGGCGATCATACTCGCGATTGTGCTGCCGTGGGTGCATCTTCGCCAAAGGCGGATCAGCCACGCTGGACGTGGCACGTAGAGCGTGTCTATGGCTGAAACGCGAACAGAAGAACAAAGCAACGGCGGTATGATTGGTGCTCACTGCTTAATGGCACACCTTGCAGGAAAGAATTTGTAGGTCATTTATCAAAGAAAGGGACATCATGAAAATATTTTTCACACTGATCGTGTTTGCATGTTTTACATTTGTGGCAGCCGCGCAAGAAAATATCGGCGAAAAATCGCCGGTGCCGGAGAGCAACGGCAACGACGATTCGTCCAACGCGCTTATGGCGGAGTTCCAAAAACTTGCCGAGCAATGGAGGCTGGCATACGACAGTAAGGATGCAAAGAATCTTATTCCTTTGTATGCAGAAAATTCCGAATACATCTCAGCGCATGTGAACGGGTACATTGCGCGCGGACTTGACGCCGTTATCAAAAACTTTCAGAAAGGAATAGACGGCGGCGGATTTCTCGATACGATTGAGGTTTTGTCAATCACTTCATCATGCAACATTGCCGCCGTGGTAACCAGATATACAGGCACTGCCGGAGGCCGCAAAGTGGACGGGCGGAATCTTCTTGTGTGGAAAATGATTGACGGCAAGTGGCTGGTCGTCACGCACATGACCGCAGTGCGGGAATGATATTTTGTAATCTAATAGATTGGATATTATGAAATCATTCAACCTCCGTTTCATTCAGGAGAATAAATACCTTTTTATTATTGCCTTAATTAATTTCTTGCTTGCCTATGCATCATCGTTTGTGAAGGCATACGGTTATTTCATTGATGAGTTCTATTATATCGCATGCGCCGCGAGGCCCGCGTTCGGGTACGTTGACCATCCTCCGTTAGCTCCGCTTATTCTTACGGTGTTTTCGTTTTTCTTCGGCACGTCGCTTCTTGCAATAAGAATTTTGCCAGCGCTGGCGCAATCTGCTTCTGTGTTTTTTACCGGAATGCTCACGAAAGAAATCGGCGGCGGAAGATTTGCGCAATGTCTCGCCGCGTGCGCCATGGCAACCTCTCCGGTGATTGTCGCATTCGGCGCATTTTATTCGATGAACGCATACGAGCCGCTGCTTGCAATTGTGCTTCTGATTTTTACAGTGAGAATGATAAAAGAAAATAATCCTCAGCGGTGGATTGTGCTCGGCATTATCATGGGCTTGGGGATGATGAACAAACATACGTTTGCGGTTTTTATCGCCGGGCTGGTTTTTTCTTTGCTCGTTACGGGGCAGTGGAAACTTGTTTTGAACAAGTGGTTTGCCGCCGGTTCGTTGATTGCGCTTCTCATTTTTTTGCCCAACATTATCTGGCAAGCGCAGAACAATTATCCTTCACTTGAGTTTTACAGAAATATCAGCGCTCACAAAAACGTTTACACGCCGCCGCTTGCGTTCTTTAAAAATCAGGTAATGGAAATGTCCCCTTCTTCTTTTCCAGTCTGGTTTGCAGGGATAATATTTTTATTCTTCTCCAAAAGCGTGAAGAGCTGCAAATTTCTTGCGGCACTGTTTTTAAGCTTGTTTCTTTTTATGATGATTTCAGGGACAAGCCGTCCGGACAGGTTGATGTTTGCGTATCCCGCGGTTTTTGCCGGCGGAGGTTTCTTTTTCGAACGATTCATACTCAAGCACAACGCGCGATGGCTGAAAGCGGTGCTGATGGTTTTCTTGTATGCCGGACTTGCAATCGGAGTGCCCGTGCTCCTTCCGTACTTTACTTATGAACAAGTGCGTTCGTATACAAAACTTCTGGGATTGAACACAGAGCTTGAAACAGGAAATAGGCCGCCTCTTCCACAGGTTCTTGCGGACAGAATAGGGTGGAAGGAAAAATTTAATCTGGTTCTCAACGCGTATCAAAGTTTGCCGGATTCGGAAAAAGCCAAGACGATAATTGCAGCTGAAAATTACGGGCAGGCGGGCGCGCTGGAACTTTACGGCAAAAAATATAATTTTCCTTTCGTTGCATCAGGACATAACACGTATTATTTGTGGAGTAAAGAAAAATTAGAAAGCGGTACGGGCTTCAAGATTCTTCTTCAATTGGGGCATGAGAGGGATTTGAACGGATTGAAAAATGTTTTTGATAGTGTTGAAGTGTATCCGGGAGAATTTACAAACGAGTATGTTACGTCGCACGAAAACCATCTTAAAGTTTTTATCTGCCGGGGACCCAAAATTCCACCTTTGGAAATGTTGGAAAGAGGAAGGTTTTATTATTAACTGATGTTACGCAGAAACCTTCTTTCAATAGCCACGACATTTATGTCGTGGAAAAAGAAGCTACCCCTCTCGGGGCTTTAGCCCAAAACAGTATGATTTCGGCTAAAGCCGACTTTGGCATATTCCACCCACGACCTGAAGGTTGTGGCAATAGAAAATCTATCTTTGCGTAACATCCTTATTAAGTCGTGTTACACACACGCTCCCTATCACTTTTGAATGAATTTGAGTGCGATGGGCGGGTACATTCAGTAGGTATTTCGGAGACGGAACGGGGAGATGTTTTGATTTGTTTTGTGGAGTAACATACCATTCATGAGCTGCCTTGCCGGACATGATTGAAGAAGATTATTCCGCCGCACCACGCGGTTTCATGGGCCAGCACGCATCTTTTGATTGACGGTTTACAGCAAAACAAAGGAGAAACATGATTCTTCAAAACTGGTGGTTCACGACGCTGCTTGGAATAAAAGATCCGATTCAACCACCGCTTCAAAAAGATATCAAAGCGGATATTCTTATTGTGGGCGCAGGCGCCGCCGGGCTTTCAGCTGCCTACTCCTTGATGAACAAAGGAGTGAAGGTTGTATTGATCGAGAAAAATATTTGCGGCGGCAGTTCTTCAGGCAAAAGTGCAGGTTTTCTCACCCCCGATAGCGAGCTGGAATTATCCCAGCTTATCCGGCGATACGGAAAAGCAGATGCCGCTGATTTGTGGGGAGTCGCTACCAAAGGAGTGGAGATGATGGTAGCGCACATTACCCGGCACGACATCAATTGTGATTTTCAGGTGCAGGATTGTTTGTTTCTCGGGAACGGTGAAAGCGGTTGGGAAGATATTCAGGAAGAAATGAAAGCCCGAAAGATGCTCGGCTTTGCCCAGACTCTCTACGACAGGAATGAAGTGAAAAAAATAATCGGCTCTGATAGTTATTCCGGAGGCGTCAGATATCCGGATACATACGGCGTGAATGCCTTGTTGTATTCACAGGGAATGAAAAAGATATTGTTGGAAAACGGAATTGAAATTTATGAAGCTTCGGAAGTTTTGTCCGTACACGAACATCGTGCAGAGACACATCTTGGTTCTGTCACAGCCGACCAGATAATTTTCTGCGCTGATAAATTGCACTCTTCGGTAACGCAGCTTGCCGACAGCATCTATCATGCACAAACGTTTCTTCCCGAACGA
>JAJYOI010000035.1 GCA_021796275.1 Bacteroidota bacterium | reverse complement strand
ACGTATCTTGTCGCAGCAGAAGGGAAAATAACAAGCGGCACGTTTGAGCGTTTGCAATCCGGCGTTTCACTTGATGATTCGTACACAACACTGCCGGCGGCAGTGACGAATATAAAGTATCATCACGATTCAATTGAAAATCTGCAGTGGCGGACAGAATGTCACATCGCTATTGTTGAAGGAAAGAATCGTCAGATCCGAAAGATGTTTGACGCAGTAGGGCACGAAGTGATCTCATTGAAGAGAATATCAATCGGAAAACTTGCGCTTGGTACATTGGCGGAAGGTTCATATCGTTTCTTAACGCAGCACGAAGTTGAACTTCTGAGGAAATAATATTTTATGCCGGTCATTCAAAGTAGCATTGTGGAAGTGTGTGCTTTTTCATTTGTGAAAAATGCGCCGCATTATCTTATGTTGAGGCGTTCACAATCCGAGAACGTGTATCCCGACATTTGGCAGATCGTCAGCGGTTCTATCGAAGAAGGCGAAACGGCGCTTGGTGCATCGCTGCGCGAGCTAAAAGAAGAAACCGGCTTCACGCCATTGCGGTACTGGAATGTTCCGTACATGAACACATTTCTTGACGCCGCAAAAGATATTGTTCATATCAGTGCAGTCTTTGCGGCGCAGGTATCGCCCGATGCGCAGCCGCGGCTTTCTGAGGAACATTATCAATTTGAATGGTGCGGTATTGAGCGTGCCACACAATTGCTTGTGTGGCCCGGCCAGGTACGAGCAATTCACATCATTCATGAGTATATTGTGCAAGGGAAGCAGGCTGCGGCACTCACGGAGATATATTTGTGAAAAAAGTTTTTTTGTTTTTAGCGTTGGCTTCTCTCTGTACGATTTCATCGTTCGGACAGCTTTCCGTTGAGCATTCGTATTCGATTTCAAAAATCAATCCGGCAAACGATACAACATTTCCAGGGGGCCGCGGTGTGAATCAGTTGGTTATGTATACAGAGCATTACGGAAAATCCACGACGGGAACAAACGACTATGGTGTTGAAGCGGTGGTGCGCAATGGTATCGTTGTCGCCATCGGTGGAAATAATTCTCGAATTCAAAAAGGAAGAATTATACTTTCCGGGCACGGCACAGCAAGAGCGTGGCTGCTGGAAAATGCGAAGATCGGCGCGGATATTACCATACGCGACAGCATAGCAGTTTCGCGGTTTGATGTCAGTTCATTCCGTTTTTTCGCGCGGGTCCGGCTTCCGGAATTGGAAAAGAAATTCCGCGTGATGAAAGCGGTACTTTCAGCGCGTGAACGCAGAAAGATTTTTATGCAATTGGCTGTGATACGGGCAATGAGCCGGCAATCCGCGGTGAAACAAACGCGCGAAACAGCAGATGAGTTTATCGCGCGCGGCATTCACATGATAGACCGGACCGATTATTTGATTACCGCTTCACCAAAAGTGGAAGGGCGCGGTGCATGGCATCGTCCTGATGAAACAACAACTGCGCAGGTCAATGCAACTGTGAAAAAATTTGTACGCGCGGGATTCAACATGCTGTTTGTTGAAACGGTGTGGGGCGGTGAAACAATTTATCCGGGTGCGATCACCGAACAGAAACAGAAATTCAAAGGGTTCGATCCGTTGCAGGCATTCATTGATGCAGGAAAAAAATACGGCGTAAAAATTCACGCGTGGGTACACACGTTTTTTGTCGGACACGCCGGACCGGGCAATGGAAAAAGCATTGGACCAGTTCTCACACATCATCCTGAATGGGCGCTCGTGAAACGCAACGGCGAGAAAATTTCTCGCGCTGAAGATGGTTATCTTTATGTGTGCCCTGCACGGCCCGAAGTGCAAAACTACCTTGCATCTCTCTATCATGAAATCTGTGTAAAATATCCGGGACTTGGCGGAGTTCAGCTTGATTACGTCCGCTATCCGGTAAACTCTTCGCTTGAAGAATCGTCGTGCTATTGCGATTATTGCCGGAGTGCTTTCAAGAAATTTTCCGGTGTTGATCCCTTGGACATTGATCCCGCATCACATCCAAAAGAATGGAAGACGTGGCAGCGATGGCGTGAAGATAATATTACGCGATTTGTAAAACGGGTGAGAGAAGAAAACCCGAAGGTGATTTTTTCTGCCGATGTCTTTCCCGATATTGAAGAAGCGAGAAAAACCAAGATGCAGGATTGGGCATTATGGGCGCGCAAAAGGTACATTGATTTTCTCGCGCCGATGATCTATACGCCGAATGCGTTGCAGGTGAAAACAAGCGTAGCAGGTATTCGCGCAGTTGCAGGAAAGAATTTCCCTGTGTATGCCGGATTGGCACCCTTTCTAAATTTAACACCGGAAATTTTGCTGAAGGAAATTGAATCGGCGCGTTCGCTTTCTACGCGGGGCGTGATCTTGTTTGCAACGCAGAGTCTGTCGGACGAGCAATTAAATTTGTTTGCCGCCGGACCGTTTCGTACGGCCGCTGCTACCGGAGTTTCTCAATTATATCATGACCACCAAAAATAATAGGAGTTTTCTGTGAGTTTACTTGTTGTCGGTTCGCTTGCGCTCGACACAATCGAGACGCCGTTTGGAAAAGCAAAAGACGCTTTGGGTGGATCTGCAGTCTATATTTCGACTGCAGCAAGTTATTTTACTGCACCTGTCAAACTTGTCGGGGTCGTGGGCGGCGATTTTCCGCAATCCGCGATCAAGTTTTTAGAAGATCGTTCGATCGACGTGGAAGGTCTGCAAATCATCAGCGATGGAAAAACTTTCCGCTGGTCGGGAAAATACCATTATGATCTGAATATGCGTGATACGCTGTTTACGCACTTGAATGTGTTTGAGAAATTTGACCCGAAAATCCCTGTGGCGTACCGGCGATGCAAATATGTGTGCCTCGGCAATATCGATCCGATATTGCAGCGCAAAGTGCTCGATCAAATTGAAAAGCCAAAGCTGGTTGTCGGCGACACGATGAATTTCTGGATTGAAGGGAAGCACGATGAGCTGATGAAAACCCTTCGCCGCATTGATGTTTTGATCATCAATGATTCGGAGGCGAGGCTTCTCACGCAAGAACCGAATTTGATTCGTGCTGCGAAAAAGGTGATTGGCATGGGGCCAAAAATTCTGATTATCAAAAAAGGCGAACACGGTGCGGTGCTTGTTACGGAAAACACCATTTTTTCCGCGCCGGCATATCCAATGGAAAATATTTACGACCCGACGGGGGCGGGAGATACATTTGCCGGCGGTTTCATCGGCTGGCTGGCGAAGACCGATGATTTGTCGGATGAGAATTTGAAGAAAGCGGTGATCTACGGCAGTGCGATGGCATCATTCTGCGTGGAAAAATTCAGTGTTGATGGTTTGCGCGAGCTGACGTACCTGAAAGTGCAGGATCGTTACCGCTCGTTCAGAGACTTATCGCGATTCGAGGACTGAGAAGAACGTGATACGAAGCATTGAATGGATCGGCAGCGGCGTACGTTTCATCGATCAAACAAAACTTCCGACTGAAGAAGTGTATGTTGAAACACATGAGCTTTCTGTTCTGGCTGAAGCGATTGCCTCGCTGAGAATCCGCGGGGCGCCGGCGCTTGGAATTGCGGCGGCGTACGGTATCGTGTTAGGACTGAACAACTCGGTGGAAGTGACCGGCGAAAAACTCCGCAGCGATTTTGAAAAAGCCGCATCGCTCATTACCTCTACGCGCCCCACGGCGATCAATCTTTTTTGGGCGGTAGAAAGAATGCGCGGAGTTCTTCATCGCAGCCAACAGCGTTCACCGCGGGAGACCATCGAACAGTTACTGCTCGAAGCGAAAACCATTCACCGCGAAGACGAAGAAATGTGTGCGGCGATCGGGCGCTTCGGCGCTGAACTTGTGCCTCAACAGGCGACAATTTTGACACATTGCAACACCGGTGCTCTTGCGACCGGCGGTGAAGGGACTGCCCAGGCGATTATTACGACTGCAGCAGCACAAGGGAAAAATATTTCAGTGTTCGCGGATGAAACCCGGCCACTCTTACAAGGCGCGCGACTGACAGCATGGGAGTTGCAGAAGCACGGAATTAATGTTACGCTGATTACCGACAACACCGCTGCATCGGTGATGAAACGGAAAAAAGTTGACCTTGTTGTTGTCGGTGCCGATCGCATTGCAGCAAACGGCGACACGGCAAACAAGATCGGTACATATAATGTTGCAATCATAGCGAAGGAGCATGTGATTCCGTTTTATGTTGCCGCTCCCACTTCGACAATAGATTCATCACTGAAGAATGGCGAAATGATTCCCGTCGAAGAACGGAAAGCTGAGGAAGTTACAGAAGGATTCGGCACACGAACAGCGCCATACGGCGTGAAAGTGTTTAATCCGGCTTTTGATGTAACACCGAATAAATACATCACGGCAATAGTAACAGAACACGGTGTGATCCGTCCGCCGTATGATGTTTCCATTGTGCATGTCATGAAGAAAGCGGTGCAGGGCGTATGATTGTTTCAACCGACGCGATTGTTTTGCGTTCAATGAAATACCGCGACACAAGCAAAATTGTTACGCTGTATTCTGAAAAATTTGGAAAGATCAGCGTCATCGCAAAAGGAGCGCGCGCGGCGAGAAATAAATTCGGCGCATCGCTTGAACCGATGACACATTCAACGGTCGTCATCTACAAAAAAGAGCATCGCGATCTTCATCTCCTTTCGAAAAGTGAGATTGTCCAGCCGTTTTTCAAGACGCATGTCGAACCGGATAAGCTCACTGTCGGCTTAGCGTTGGTGGAACTTGTTCATTTGGTAATGCATGATGAAGAAGAAAATCTGCATATGTTTGCGCTGTTGGCTGATTCTTTGCGTGCGTTGGAAACTTCCGAGCGGCATT
Source organism: Bacteroidota bacterium (assembly GCA_021796275.1). GTDB lineage: Bacteria > Bacteroidota > Ignavibacteria > UBA10030 > UBA8401 > JAJYOI01. The sequence goes on along the minus strand of JAJYOI010000035.1, from coordinate 27,572 downwards.
CTCTCAATATTCTTTTTGCTTTTGAATTGAAGCTGGTGCAGCAATTAGGATTTGCGCCGCATTTCGAATCGTGTGCACGATGCGGTACAGATGTACTTCATAACGACGGAGTGAAATTCGTTCATGTGATTCTGGCACGAGGCTCGGTCGTGTGTTCGAATTGCATTGAAGGTCACGATGGCGCCGGCATTCGGATAACCAAGGGTGTCGTGCGTTCGCTCGCTCATTTCGCTTCCGCACCGATCGACAATGTCTCGCGCTTGGATCTCGATGTGCAGCAGCAGGATGAGATTCTGGCGTTGCTCCAGACATATTTGCAATATCATGTCGCGGGCGCACGAACGTTACGCTCGCTTTCGTTGTTGAATGTTTTATAGCGAATGACATGTGCAGGTGGCTATAACCAAAGAGGCTTTTTTCCTGTAACTACTTTTTAGCAGCCTTGAAATTTCAATAGTGATTTTGTAAAAGAGGATACAATATGAAGAAGTCGATTGTCGCATCTGTTTTTCTTGTGGTGATTGGTGTGATCTTCGGAGCCGCCGTGGTCATCAATTTCGATTCTATCAGCCCCGGTTCGGCTCAGACAAAGTCGGTAAAATTAGGAGCGAATCGTCCGGCAGCAGCGATAAATCCGGATCTCAAGATGATGAACAACGCGTTCATGAATGTTGCGAAAAACGCAACTCCGTCCGTTGTTTCGATTGTCGTCACGACAAAAGCGAAAAAACCTTCGGGGAAAAATTTGGATGAGTTCTTTAAATTCTTTCCCGACTTCAAATATCATATGCCGCCGGAAGAACAATCGCAAGGAGCAGGATCAGGCGTGATTGTCACAGCAGATGGATTTATCATTACCAATAATCATGTTATTGACGATGCGGCAGACGATGGCATTGAAGTTGTACTGAACGATACCCGCCGTTATCACGCAAAGTTGATTGGCACAGATCCGCTGACTGATGTCGCAGTCATTAAAGTGGATGCGAGTGACTTGCCGGTTGCCGCGCTTGGCAATTCCGATGATGTTCAAGTCGGGCAGTGGGCAATCGCAATTGGAAATCCGTTGGGACTCAATTCAACGGTGACCGCCGGTATTATTTCGTACATCGGCAGAAATATCGGCATTATCGGCGACAGTTATGGCGTCGAAAATTTTATTCAGACGGATGCCGCGATCAATCCGGGAAACAGCGGCGGCGCGCTGGTGAACATTGCCGGTGAAGTGATCGGTGTTAACACGGCAATTGCGACCACAAACCAGCGTTATCAGGGATACGGGTTTGCCATTCCGATTAATTTAGTGAAGACCGTTGCTGAAGATTTGATTCTTCACGGAAAAGTTGACCGCGGATATATCGGTGTTCAAATCGGTGCTGTTGACGAAACTTTCGCGAAGGCAAACGGGCTTGATAAAGCTGAAGGCGTTCTCGTTCAGCAAGTGTTGGAGGGAAGCGCCGCGCAGGAAGCCGGCGTGAAAGATGGCGACATAATTTTTTCTGTCGATAAAAAACCTGTGAATGCACCGAACGAATTGCAGACAATGATTGCAGGAAAACATCCGGGCGATAAAGTGACATTGCAAATCTGGCGTGACGGGAAAAATATGGAAAAGATTGTCAGGCTAAAGCCGCGTTCAGAGAATACCACAGTCGCTGCAAATGATGATGCAAACAGCGATGATGAATCAATGACGGAAGAACAGAAGCAAGCAGCGACAATTCATTTCGACAAGTTAGGATTTTCTGTGCAAAAAGCAGATATCAAAGCGAAGAAGGAACGCAAAGTTGACAGCGATGTGATGGTGACAGACGTAAAGCCGTACAAGGAAGCGTGGAATCGTTTTTTGCAAGAAGGCGACATTGTTGTTGAAGCCGACCGGCAGCAAATTACCACACTTTCAAGCTTTAATAAAATTATTCAATCGAAAAAACCGGGAGACGCAGTAATGCTGCGCGTGAAACGGCTTGACGGTTCTTCCGTGTATGTCGCTATGGAGATTCCCGAGGAGTAAATACTCAAATTCGTTTGTATTATTGAAAAAGTCCCTGGTATGCGAATCAGGGACTTTTTTTGTATATTGACCGTAGAAATCAGCCAAAGACTGATCAGCCTGCGGCTGAAAATTCCCATTCACTATAGAAGAGAAAAGCGTGATACGATATCTCACGGCCGGTGAATCTCATGGGCAAGCATTGGTCGGTATTGTTGAAGGAGTGCCTGCCGGAGTCGAAATTTCTGCTGATTACATTAATCATCAATTATGGCGGCGCCAGCAGGGGTATGGCCGCGGCGGAAGAATGAGGATAGAATCCGACAAAGTGGAAATCCTTTCCGGCGTTCGTTTTGGCAAAACGCTTGGCGCTCCAATTGCCTTCATAGTTCGTAACAAGGATTGGGCAAATTGGACAGAAAAGATGGCGGTAGAAGGTTCCGGAAAGGGAATCGAAAAAATTACAACACCGCGCCCCGGTCATGCCGATCTTGTCGGAGCGATCAAGTACGGTTTTGACGACATGCGCAATGTTATTGATCGTGCAAGTGCCCGCGAAACAGCGATGCGTGTTGCTTCCTGCACTATTGTCCGCAAATTCCTTGAGACATTCGGAATTTTTATCGGAAGCCATGTTCTGAGCATTGGTTCGGCATCAGTGAAAGACCGCTCGGTGCTTGATAAGTTGATTAAAAAATTCTCCGTTGCATCATGCGGCGCATACAAAGTGACTGAAGAGGCGGACAAGTCGCCTGTGCGCATTCTTGATTCGTCAATCGAAGCGAAAGCGGTACACTCAATCAAAGCGGCGAAGAAAAAAGGGGACACGCTTGGCGGAATTTTTGAAGTCATTGTCACCGGAGTTCCGATTGGCTTGGGAAGCTACGTTGAATTTGATAGGAAATTGGACGGCCAACTTGCCCAAGCTATTGTTTCTATCCATGCTGTGAAAGGTGTAGAAATCGGCCCGGCATTTGAAAATGCACGTCTTTTTGGTTCCGAAGTGCATGATGAAATCTTGTTGGGTAAAACCGGTAATTTTGTTCGCCCGACAAATCGGGCAGGCGGTCTTGAAGGCGGCGTGACCAATGGTGAAATAGTTGTGCTCCGGGGAGCAATGAAGCCGATTTCCACTCTTGCAAAACCGCTTCGTTCAGTCGATCTTAAACAGAAAAAGGTCATTCAGTCACGGTATGAACGGTCAGATGTGTGTGCCGTGCCGGCTTGCTCTGTCATTGCCGAAGCCGTTATCGCTCCGGTTCTCGCAAACGCGTTTTTGGAAAAATTTGGCAGTGATTCAGTAGCTGAAATTGCTAAACGTTACAGAAAAGCGCAGTAATGTTGGCGAAGCGAACCAATTCTTGACAATGCCTTTGAACTGTGGTATATTTTTCATACTGTTCTTGACAAGAGTTGAAGTGTTTTCCGAAAGGTCAAGGTAATTTTGTTAGACGCAGAAAAGGTTGCCTCTGACATTGTTGAAACCGTAAGCAGAGAACTTCGCCTTGACAGGCGATTTGTTGTTTTGGATTACGTTTTCGGGCATGTTGAAGGCAAGCCGCACATAAATTTTTTAGCATCAAGCCCGTTCATTGAAAAAGGAATTCGATCGTTTTTAGGCAAGCATAACGAAGTGCATTCGTTATTTACGTATTCTGTGGAAGTGCTTCCTTTGGCAGATGTCGGAAAGAAAAAATTCGCTCTATGTAATGTGAGTGCAGCGCCTGTGATGAAAAGCAGCACACATAAAAGCGAGCAAATTACGCAAATGCTTCTCGGTGAGTCGGCCGATGTTTTACAGCAATCTAATAAAGATTGGCTGCGTCTTCGCCTGCATCAAGACAACTATGTCGGCTGGGTAAGCGCTAATCAAGTTTGTTGTTTTGATGAAAAAGAGATGGCGACGTGGCAGACGCAAAAGAAAACCAGCCCGCGCAACCTCATCACGCCGATTATGAGTTCGCCCAAAACGAATAGCGAGCCGATACGAGAATTTTTATTCGGAACATTTCTGGCAGTGAAGAAATTCACGAAGCCATGGATATCAGTGAAACTGCCTGATGGGCGAGTTGGATGGGTGAAGTCGCCGGAAATGTTACCGCAAAGAAACAAGCAACTCGTTTCGCTAACTCAACTGACAGCAACTGCACGGATGTTTCTGGGAATTTCGTATCAATGGGGCGGACGTTCAGTGAAAGGATTCGATTGTTCCGGTTTTACACAGACAGTGTATCGCTTAAATGGAATTGAAATCCCTCGCGATGCCTCACTGCAATGGCTGACCGGAAGCGATATTGGGAAGGAGAAAAAGAATTTTGTTGAAGGAGATTTGCTTTTCTTCAGTGCTACGCCGGAACGCATTACTCATGTGGCAATGTGGCTGGGCGGTGCTGAATTCATACACTCTTCCGGTTTTGTGAAAATGAATAGTTTTGATCGGTCACATTCACTATTTGATAATAATTTATTACAGAGATTTGTCGGTGCCCGCAGAATACTTGACGCCGGCTAATTCACAGGATAGGAGGTGTTGTCGTCTTCAGTTCGAAACTATATTCAAAAAGAAATTATGGTCGTCTGAATAGCAAGGTGTTGGTGCTAAATCAGAATTACGAACCGATGAGCGTGTGTAATGTGAAGAAAGCAATTATTTTGCTTTTTCTTGGAAAGGCTGAATTGATTGAAGCGGCAAGCGGCAAAGTTCTTCATTCTGTTTCGATGACGATGCCGTTTCCGAGTGTCGTGCGTCTCTCGCTGTATATCCGTGTTCCCTACAAAAAAATCATTCTCTCCCGCAAGAATATTCTTCGTCGCGATGGCCATCGCTGTCAGTATTGCGGTCGCGGGGATCTGCCGTTGACAGTTGACCATGTGATTCCACGTTCGCGAAAAGGTGAAGATACGTGGGAGAATCTTGTATGCGCATGTGTTCTATGCAATAACAAAAAAGGAGACCACACGCCGGAAGAAGCATCAATGCCGTTGGTGCGGAGACCAATTCGCCCGAATCATGTCACCTTTATCCGTCATTTTGTCGGAAATGTTGATGAGCGTTGGAAGCCGTATCTCTTTATGAACTGAACTATACTGATTGAAAAATCCGCCATGCCTCATTTTCCGGCGGAAGGAGTTTTGCAGAAACATTGACTATCAAAAAGCGAATTTTGAGTGGAATGCGTCCGACAGGAAAGTTGCATCTCGGTCATTTGGTTGGCGCATTGGAAAATTGGGTTTCGCTGCAGAATGAATTTGAAAATTATCATCTTGTTGCTGACTATCATGCGTTGACGACGAATCTTTCGACCTCTGAGTTGTATGATAATTCGATTGACATGATTATTGATTGGTTGTCAGCGGGAATTGATCCTGTGAAAAGTCCGGTCTTTCGTCAATCGCAGATCAAAGAACATGCGGAATTGCATCTCCTTTTTTCTATGCTGATCACAACTGCCCGGCTCGAACGAAATCCGACATTGAAAGAACAGGCGCGTGATTTAAAGATCGAAACAATGTCGTATGGACATCTCGGATATCCGGTGCTTCAGGCGGCGGATATTTTATTGTATAAAGGCAATCTTGTTCCGGTTGGTGAAGATCAGGTTCCACACATTGAAATTACACGTGAGATTGCGCGCCGGTTCAACACACAGTACGGAAATGTATTTCCTGAGCCTGAACCGCGTTTAACAAAATTTGCGCGTCTTCCCGGCCTCGATGGCAATCAAAAAATGAGCAAGTCAACCGGCAATACGATTTTGCTGTCGGATTCACCGGAAGAAATTCAGAAAAAATTAAGGACCGCCGTGACTGATCCTCAAAAAATTCGTAAAGGCGATCCGGGACGTCCGGATATTTGTCTCGTCTTTACTTATCACCAAAAATTCAATCCTGCAGCGGTTGGCGAGATACGCAAAGGCTGTGAATCCGGCGCACTCGGCTGCGTTGACTGCAAGAAACAATGCGGCGCGGCAATCGCCAACGCGCTGGCACCGTTGCGTGAAAAGCGCGCTTATTATGAAACGCATCGTGATGAAGTGAAAAACATTCTTGCTGATGGTGAGAAACGTGCGAAACACACTGCACAGCAAACGATGTCTGAAGTGCACGAGGCAATGGCAATAGGTTAGTCAATGAGGATGAAGAAACTGTAGATGACTGTGTACCGTGTTCGGCTTTCGGAATTCGAGGGACCGCTTGACCTGTTGCTGTTCTTTATTAAACGGGACGAGCTGGACATTTACAACATTCCGATTGCGAAAATTACGAACGACTTCCTGGAGTATCTTCAGTATCTTCAGGAATTGGATCTCGATGTGGCAGGGGAATTTATCGTGGTGGCGGCGGAATTGATGCAAATCAAAGCGCAGATGCTTTTGCCCCGCCCTGAAGGTGAGAACGAGGAAGAGCTCGATCCGCGTGCAGAGTTAGTGCGCCGGTTGCTCGAATACAAACGCTATAAAGAGATGGCGGAAAAGATGGAACGGATGGCGCGTGAGCAGCAAAAAATTTATTACCGTTCTTATTTTGAACCTGATCCGAAAATTATGGACGGGACGGAAGATATTAATCTTCTGCGTGACGTGACGCTGTTTGATTTAATTGCAGCATTCAAATATGCCGTTGACCGTATGCCGCGCAAACATGTTCACGAAATTACCAAGCTCAGCGTTTCGCTCGAAGAGCAGATCGCGTTCATCCTTGAATATTTCCACGAGAAAGTTGAGACAACATTTTACGAGCTTGTTTCAACGATGACGGAAAAAATAAAAATTGTGGTGACATTCATCGCGCTGCTGGAATTGATACGACAAAAACAAATCGGTGTTCGTCAGGTTGATTCGTACGGAGAGATGGTTATTGTCAAACTTCCGAAGGAGGAGCTTGTATGAGCGAAGAACAACACCTGGAAGCTGCCGGCCACGTGCAAATTCTCGAGGTGCCGATTGCACTGAAGAATATTGTCGAGGCGCTCATCTTTGCATCAGATGAACCGCTCGAAATGAAGACTATCCGGATGCTCATCGATGATTTTAATGACAATGCGCAGCCCGATGCCCGCCTCGATGCGAACAGTGAACTTCTCCGTGCCGCGATTGAGGAGTTGAATCATGAATATGCCGCGATGCAGAAACCGTATCGTATCATTGCGCTTGCCGGCGGATTTGCTTTTGCGACCGGTAAGGAATATGCCGGTTGGATTGGAAAGCTGCTCAAGGAGAAAGCGCGGCGGAGGCTTTCCGCGACTGCGATCGAAACGCTTGCCATCGTTGCCTACAAACAACCGATTACAAAATCGGAGATTGAATTTATTCGCGGTGTGAACGCCGATTACATTATGAAAACGCTGTTGGAAAAAAATCTTGTTACGATCATCGGCAGGGCAAGCACGCCGGGGCGTCCTCTTTTGTACGGCACCACTGCAGAATTTTTGATGCACTTTGGCTTGAACGATATCTCCGATTTGCCGAAGCCGCGCGAGATCGAAGAACTCATCGGCGAAACGGAACTGGAAGTCGAAAAGCGTTTGCTGGCAGAACAACAGGAAATTGAATTTAAAGAAGAGCTGGAAGAAAAATTCGATACAAAATCAAAGTCACCTCGCGTGACGGGTCGAAGACCAAAGCCGCAAAAACCTTCCGTGCAGGAAACATCTCCGACAGTTGAACCCGTACCGGCTCAAGAGGCGAGCACTGTTGTTCCTTCATTTCAACATGAAGAAGACGAGGCGCACATTTCTGTTGACGAGCAGGAAGTTCATCAGGATGAAGCTGAATCAAGCGCACCTGAAGAAATGCATATTTCTACAAATAGCGATTCGCCTGAGCGAGATGAGATTCTCACCTCGGCTGAAGATGATAAAAATGAATTTCCTTCTGAGGTGAAAGCAGGAGCCCGCGCCGAAGCGCCTGTTCAGGACATTGGCAGTGAAGAAGAAGGAGATTTTAAAAAGAAAATAGAACATATCATAATACCTGCTGAAGCTGTGATGGCTGAAGAAGAATCGGCGGCAACAGAGATTCCGGGAGAAACGAGAAAAGGATGGAGCAAGTGGAAAACAAAGATTCAAACATTCTTCCGCAAGCTGTTCGGTTGAACCGGTTTCTTGCAATGGCAGGCATTGCGTCGCGCAGGAAAGCGGAAAACCTGATTCTTGCCGGCGAAGTGAAAGTAAACGGAAAAGTCGTCACAGATTTGGCGACCAAAGTTTCTCCGAAAAACGATCGTGTCGTTATTGGCAGTAAAGTTATTGCTGCGGAGGAGCGCCTCGTTTATCTGGTGCTGAATAAACCGAAAGATTATATTACGACTGCGAGCGATGAACGAGGGCGCAAAACAGTTTTCGATTTGGTTCGCACCCGTGAACGAGTGTTTCCCGTCGGGCGGCTTGACCGGAAGACAACGGGCGTATTGTTGTTCACCAACGATGGTGCATTGGCGTCGCGTCTTATGCATCCGTCACACAATGTACCGAAGATTTACCACGTGACGCTTGAAACCGGACTTGACGAGAAGCATGCGGTGAAAATTGAGCACGGTGTCCATCTTGAAGATGGAAAAACTGCTCCTGCTCATGTGGATATTCTTTCCGGAACGAAGCGGCGTGATGTGCTGCTTGCAATTCATGAAGGAAAGAACCGGCAAGTGAGAAGAATGTTTGAATCGTTTGGTTACGAAGTAAAACGGCTGGACCGCGTTGAGTACGGCGGCGTTACGACACAAGGATTGAAACGCGGAGGATGGCGTTTTCTGTCTGCACGAGAAGTTGCATCTTTAAAAGAGCAGGCGGGTGTTGAAAACTAACTACGAAGATTGTAGTGTCACATTGAATTACTCTATTCCGCATTTGTTCTGCGTGCGGTGAAAGATCATATACATGCGTTTTCCCCGAAGTAGCGGTATCTTGTTGCATCCGACATCTCTTCCCGGGCCGCACGGCTCCGGCGATTTTGGACTTCCGGCATATCATTTCATCGATTGGTTGGTCGAGTCAGGACAAAAGCTCTGGCAGATGCTTCCGCTCGGTCCAGCCGGCATGGGCAATTCGCCGTATATGTCGCTTTCGACGTTTGCCGGCAATCCACTTCTGATCGATCTTGATGAATTGTCCGCACAAGGGTGGCTTTCTGCGAACGATATTTCCGATGGAGACGGACTTTCGTCCAGTGTTGTGAAATTCGAACGCGTGATTCCATTTCGTATGAAGAAGCTTCTCTGTGCTTCGAAAAATTTTTTCACAGAAGCCGGAGCGCCGGAAAAATCTGCGTTTGAAACATTTTGCAGTGAGAAAGCGGAATGGCTTGATGATTACGCTCTCTTTATGGCGTTGAATGAAAAATTTGGAGGAAGAGAATTTTCAACGTGGGATGAGCCGATAGCGCGGCGCGAACCTTCGGCACTTGCAAAAGTACGGGAGGCGCTGGCGGAACCGATCCGCTTCTGGAAATTCACGCAATGGAATTTTTATCGCCAGTGGCTTGCGCTGAAAAAATATGCAAACGAAAAAGGCGTACAGATTGTCGGAGATATTCCGATCTTCGTCGCATATCACAGCGCAGATGTGTGGGCGCGGCCGGAGCTTTTCCATTTGGATGAACATCTTCGCCCAAAAGTCGTTGCCGGAGTTCCTCCGGATTATTTCAGCGTTACGGGCCAGCGGTGGGGCAATCCGCTGTACCGCTGGGACGTGATGAAAGAAGATGAATATTCATGGTGGATTGAACGCATTCGCACCACGCTTTCTCTTGTTGATATTGTGCGCATTGATCATTTTCGAGGGTTCGCGGGATATTGGGAAATTCCATCTTCAGAACCGACCGCGGTGCACGGCCGATGGGTTGAAGGGCCCAAAGAGCAGCTGTTTGAAAAAGTGCTGGAGAAGCTTGGAAAGCTTCCGATCATTGCTGAAGATTTGGGATTTATTACCGACGATGTTATCGCACTGAGAGAAAAGTTCAGTTTTCCCGGAATGAAAATTTTGCAGTTTGCGTTTGCCGGAGATGCAAAGAATCCGTTTCTTCCCCATAACTTTCGTCATAATGTCGTGGTTTACAGCGGCACACATGACAATGATACCACCATCGGTTGGTTCGATACGGCAACAGACCGCGAGCGCGTGTTTGTGAAAAAATACGCCGGCTCGAACGGCGATGAAATTCATTGGACTCTCATCAACCTTGCTTCGCGCTCGGTTGCCGATATGGCGGTCTTTCCAATGCAAGATGTGCTTGGACTTGACAGCAGTGCGCGTATGAATTTTCCCGGAACGCCGACCGGGAATTGGGAGTGGCGTTTTACATGGGATCAGGTAAAGCCCGGACATTCAGCGCGCCTTTACGAGTTGACGGCACTCAATAATCGTTGCGATGCAAGCCGCCTGGTGCTTCCGGAATATCCGCGCGAAAAAGCAAAACCGTAATTTCACTTCCACTATTTACTACTACATACGCCTATGAAAACCATTGTGGTATTGTTTGGAGCAATATTTTTTGCTGCCGGATGTGCGACTGCGCCGTCCGTAAAAGAAACTGCAATTCCGTTCTCACCTGTTGAGCGTCTGCGTTCGGAATTGACGGCGAAATTTGACGACCCGAATTTCTTTAATGCAAATTGGGGCGTCGTTATTCAATCGCTTACGACCGGCGAAATTATCTATCAACGCAACGAAAACAAGTGCTTCATGCCGGCGTCGAACATGAAACTGTTCACAACCTCTGCCGCGCTTACGTCGCTCACTCCCGATTTTCATTATTACACGATGCTCGCCACAAACGGAACGATCAGCAGCGGTATCTTGCACGGCGACGTTTTTTTGAAAGGAAGCGGCGACCCGACAATTTCCGGGCGCTATAACGGCGGCAATGTTCTCGAAACTTTTGACGAATGGGCGGACAGTTTGAAAGCAAAGGGAATCACAACGATTGACGGCAATGTGATCGGAGACGATAATTGTTTCGATGAAGATTTTTACGGCGACGGCTGGGATGCAAATTATGAAACGGATTGGTACGCTGCGCAGTACGGCGGCATTATGTTCAACGATAATTGTGTTGATATGACAGTCACGCCATCCGACAGTCTTGGCAAGCCAGCATCGGTTACATGGAATCCGGCGACGAACTATATCACCGTTATCAATGAAACAGTGATGGTACCTCCTGACTCGGATTATTATATTTCATTTTATCGCGAGCGCGGAACGAACAGAGTGCATGTGCGCGGGAATTTTCCTACCAACAAACCTGTGTGGCATGAATCAATTGCAATTGATAATCCCACGCTGTACGCGATGACAGTGCTGAAAGAAGAATTTGAGCGGCGTGGGATCAACGTCACCGGCGCGCCGCAGGATATTGACGACGTTGACGCGCAGCCGAAGTATGATTCAGCGGTACGGCTTGCTTCGTACACATCACCGGCATTATCGCAGATTGTGAAATCAATTAACAAGCCGAGCCAAAATTTATTTGCCGAACAATTATTCCGGACGATGGGCATGATTTACTACGGGAAAGGCGGAATGACGACGGGGCGGTATGTTGTGAATCCGATTTTTACATCGTGGGGAATGGACACAACGCGGATGAAAATTGTTGACGGCTGCGGTTTGTCGCGGCTGGATTTGGTTTCTCCTTCGAACATTGTGGCACTGCTCACCGGAATGTATCACGGAAAATATTTTCAACCGTTTTATGAATCACTGCCGATTGCCGGTGTGGACGGATCGCTGCGAAACAGGATGAAGGGAACAAAAGCTGAAAATAACGTTCATGCGAAAACGGGTTTCATCGGTTATGTGCGCTCGCTTTCCGGTTACGTCACGAGCCTTGACGGCGAGATGTTCGCTTTTTCGATGATGGCGAATCATTACACCGTTCCGACAATGATGGCAGAGAAAATTCAGAATGATGTGTGCGTACGGCTGGCGAGCTTTTCCCGCAAGCCATAAGAAAAATTTGTTCATTTATCAAGAGAAAGAAGAATGGATCAGCACGAATATCAACAAGAGTTAAACGTCCTCATGATGCGCCGTCGCGAGGAGCTGGAAGAGCTGAAGAAACTCGGGATTGAACCGTACCCCCACGAGTTTGCGCGCAATGCCTTTTCAAAAGAAATTGTTGAGAGTTTCAAAGATGATGCGCCGCGGCAAACTGTCGCCGTGGCGGGAAGAATCATGTCACTGCGCCGGATGGGAAAGGCGTCGTTCTGTCACATTCAGGATTCACAGGGAAAAATTCAGCTTTACTTGAAGAAGGATGATCTTGGTGCCGCCTACGATGCGTTCCGCTTGCTCGACATCGGCGATATTATCGGGGTCGAAGGATTTGTTTTCCGAACAAAGATGGGTGAGGTTTCCGTTCATGCGCAGTCTATGAAATTGCTTTCGAAATCGCTTCGCCCGTTACCGATTGTGAAGGAAAAGACCGACGAAGCCGGAAATAAAATTGTATTCGATCCGTTTGCGGATAAAGAGTTGCGGTACCGTCAACGCTACGTGGATTTAATTGTCAATCCGGTCGTGCAAGAAACATTTCTGAAGCGATCTGTAATGATGCGGACAATCCGGAAATTTCTTGACGAACGGAATTATCTCGAAGTCGAAACGCCGGTGCTTCAGCCCGTGTACGGCGGCGCATCGGCGCGTCCTTTCATCACGCATCATAATACGCTTGACATGCAATTATATCTTCGGATTGCAGATGAATTATATCTGAAGCGTCTTATCGTTGGCGGTTTCGACGGCGTGTATGAAATTTCCAAAGATTTCCGAAATGAAGGAATGGATAGAACGCACAATCCTGAATTCACGATGTTGGAATTGTATGTTGCGTACCATGATTATCGCTGGATGATGTCGCTTGTTGAGCAAATGATTCACGAAGTTGCCGTGGCGTTGAACGGCGGCGCGAAAGTAAAAATCGGCGCTCAGGAAATTGATTTCACTCCACCGTGGAAACGTATAACAATGTTCGATGCTATCAAAGAATATGCAGGCAAAGATCTGCGCGGAAAAAACGAATCGGAGCTTCGCTCTGCCGCAAAGGAATTGCATGTTGAAGTGGAGCCTTCCGCAGGCGCAGGAAAAATTGTTGACGAGATTTTCAGCGTGAAAGTTGAACCTCATCTTATTCAACCGACATTTATCATGGATTATCCTGTCGAAATGTCGCCGCTTGCAAAAAAACACCGGACCGAAGCCGGATTGGTTGAACGATTTGAAGCGATAGTTAACGGACAGGAAATCTGCAATGCGTTCAGCGAACTGAACGATCCGCTTGATCAGCGTGCGCGTTTTGAAGAGCAGGCAAAGCTTCGCGAGCGCGGCGATGAAGAGGCACAATCACTTGATGAAGATTTTCTCCGCGCGCTGGAATACGGCATGCCGCCGACTGCCGGATTGGGGATCGGCATCGACCGATTGACAATGTTGCTGACCGGACAAGAATCCATCCGCGATGTTATTTTCTTTCCACAAATGAAACCAGAAAAATAGGATTGCATCATCCTATCATCATGATGAAACAATTTGACTGCGTTGCGCGGCAATACATGGTACTCGTCATCGTTGCCGCTTCCTTTTTTGCTTTTGACAGCTGCGAAGAATCACTGCCGCCGAGAAATGACCCGCCTAAAGTCCTCGCCGTGTCTCTCTCAGCGTACTATGCATATGGCTACAATACAAATGAGCTTCGGCTCACTGTTGACGTTGTGAATATTTATGATGAAACATTAGCCGATACGGCAGCAATCACCGGTGCAGTAGAAATTGTATGGACAAGGCTGCCTCAATATAGAAAGACGTTTGTACTCTCACCCAAATCTATGGTGTATTACCACGGCTTCAATCCTTCAACGGGCGAGCTGGCATTCGATCCCGGCGATACACTTCGGTTTAATTATGCGTGGGATTTTACTACGGATGACAGCGTTTCTATTTTGGATGATTTTCAATATAATCCTTCATGCCCGGGGCGCCGTATCGCAAATTCAGAAATCCTGCTGTTGCAATCTTCAGTCCGAATCTTTAGCAAAGTTGCTACGATATATTCTGTTCCCCAGCTTTTCAAGTTATGCTATATAGAAGGATATGCTTTTGGCTGTTCTGTTCCGGACTGCAATTAAAGATGCACGATGAAGGCTAATTTGTGTCAGAACATAAGCCTGAACTTGCGAACGGTGGCGTTCATAATAATTGCGGAAGTTATTTTTTTCATCCCGCAGAAATCATTTGCCGGAACAACGGGTATCCTTGAAGGCAAAGTCTCAGATCAAGCTGCTTACTCCGCGCTTATTAATGTAAACGTTCGTGTGCTGTCCACCGTCTTTGGTACAATCACCAACGAAGAAGGATTTTATCATCTGAATTACCTTCCTCCCGGCACCTACGATGTCCAGTTTAGCTTGGTCGGATATGAAACTGTGGTGATGAAAAATATTACCATCTTTCCCGACCGCCGTACGCATGTTGATGTTCCAATGAAAGCCTCGGCGGTTGAATTGAAGCCGGTGGAGATTGTGGCAAAGCGCCCGCTCATTCAAAAAGATCAGCCCGAAACTGCTTTCTCTATTGCGGATTTGAAACTCGAAGCGTTGCCGGTTACCACTTTTCAGGAAGTGCTGACACTGCAGCCCGGTACGACATTGGAAGGAAATGTCCGCGGAGGAAAAACGACTGAAGTGGTGTACCTTGTTGACGGGCTTCCGGTGCAGGATGTTATCAGCGGCGGATTAGGAATTCAACTTCCTAAAAATTCCATCACCAGTATGACAATTTACACCGGCGGATTCGACGCAGAATTTGGCAATGCTTTATCAGGGGTTGTCAATGTTGTGACGAAGAGCGGAGATAATGAAACGCATGGCGGAATCCGGTATGAGCGCGACAAATTCCTTCCATTATCGCTTGATCAACAAGTGGACCGCCGTAACGAAGCGGAGGCATTCATTAAGGGACCCATTGTCAACGATAAGCTGTATTATTTCACTTCAAACCAAGCGGCGATTTCCGATACGCGATGGTGGCAGGATATGCAGTATTTCTTTCCTTCGCCGGTAAGCAGAAAATTTTCCGGATTGAGCAAGATTGATTACACGCCGTCACCAAATACGCGTCTTACACTTCAGGGAATTTACTCAATGGAACGATGGCGCGATTATGAATTCAGCTGGCGGTACAATCTCGCAGGATTGCCGGCGCGTGCAACCGATACGTACCGCATTGCGCTGATCCTTTCAAAAATTCTTTCAGACAATTCAGCTTTTACCGTAAGCTTCAGCCGCTACTATAATCGGTCTCATGTAGGTCCGGAATCAAAAAGTGAACTGACGATAGCGCCGTATCAGTACGATTTTTTCCTGCGTTATATCGTCAGCGGCAATCGGAATTGGTGGGCGGAGACCCGTCAGCAGATGTACACTCTTAAAGGCGATTACACATCGCAGCTTAATCCGTTGAATCTTTTCAAGGCTGGCTTTGAAATTAATCAATACAATATTTTTTCCGATCTGATCAAATATGAACCTCAGTTGACCTATTTCGGCAAGCCGATTGAAGACGAGCCGCTTTTGAACTACAGCAATGCCTATAATTATTTTCCGCGCGCCGGAAGTGTATATGTTCAGGATCGCATCGAATCGTCGTACGACGGCGCAATTCTGAATATAGGCTTGCGCTGGGATTTTCTTGATCCGCGTGCTGAACGTCCGCTTGTAGAATATATTCCCGTCAGTCAAAACCAATATCAACAGCAAGTAAAAGGGACTGCAAAGGCAAGTGTGAAACAGCAGATCAGTCCGCGGTTTGCTTTTGCGGCGCCCGTTGATGTTCAGAGTATGATATTCTTCAACATCGGATATTATTTTCAGTATCCGTTGTTCGATTATTTGTATTCCGGAATCAATCCGACGCAAATTTGGGCTGGGGCGAGGAATGTTCTTGCCGGAAATCCCGATCTCGAGCCGGAACGGACGATTTCCTGGGAAGTCGGATACAAAAGGACTGTTGCCGATATTGTTGCAGCCTCCATCACATATTTTCGCAAGAGCACAAAAAATCAAATTGATTCGAAGACTCTTGTTCCGTTCGACAGCAAATCGGCGGGTGATTTCGGATTTGCTTCGTATGTCAACGATTCTGAAGCAGATGCTACCGGCATAGAAGTTGTAGCAAGCCGTGAAAGCGGGGAACGGATTACAGGAAGTATATCGTACACCTATATGGTTGCAGAAGGGATGAGCGAAACTGTCAATCAAGCAATTAATCTCGCTGAATGGGGATTTCCAATACGCCCGATGACGTTTCCTCTGAGCTGGGATCAGCGGCATAGCGTGAAAATTGATGGCAATGTCAAGCTGCCATGGAACATCCAATCAAATCTGATCATTCTTTTCAACTCCGCTCGCCCCTACACGTATTTCCCAACGCGCGACGGGTTCACTCCAATCGATTCAACCAAAGATTTCGTGCCGAACAATGCGCGCATGCAGGATGTTACAATAGTAAACCTGAAAATGTCGCGTAAATTCATGCTGAATGAAACTCATTCTACAAGCGCAACAGTGTATATTGACATGCGCAACCTTTTCAACGCAAAGAATGTTCGATGGATAGATTCAAACGGGCGCATCGGCGGTGAGTTGGGCGATCCGAGTGCATATTACGAACCGCGCCGAGTCCGCATGGGAGTCGTATTTGAAATGTAAACGACGGGTGTGTCAGCGCATCTTGATTTTCAGGCGATTTTAGTTAATTTAGAAGTGAAGAGCGTCACGAATTCCAAAAATACGATTACGTATTGTAATACTAATGTTCAATGTTTTTTTTAGAGGAGTCATGAAAAAAAGATTTTCGATCCCAGTGGTCGTGATTGTTATTGTTGCGGCGTTTTTTGCCGGCATGCAGTTGAATACGCTGATCTCCGGCGATAACATTTACGATCAGCTTAACAAATTCAAAGATGTGTTGAGCTTAACCGAAAAGTATTATGTCGACGATGTTGACACACAAAAGCTGACCGATGCGGCAATCAACGGGCTGCTTAACAATCTCGACCCGCATTCAATTTATATTCCGCCGGATCAACTGAAACGCGTTACGGAAGATTTCCGCGGGAAGTTTGAAGGCATTGGAATTGAGTTTGCCATTGTGAACGATACGATTACGGTTGTACAGCCTATCGGCGGCGGACCGAGCGCACAGCTTGGCATCATGGCAAACGACAAAATTGTGAAGATCGACGGCAAAAGCGCAGTCGGATTTACCAATGATCAGGTGATGAAAAATCTTAAAGGACCGAAGGGAACGAAGGTTGCCGTCACGATCATCCGGCCGGGAGAAAAAGAGCCGCTTGAGTTTGTGATTATCCGCGATGTCATTCCGCTCTACAGCGTTGATGAAGCGACAATGTTGAACGATGACGTCGGCTATATTAACGTTACGCGGTTTTCCGAAACGACAAATACCGAAATGCTCAGTGCTTTGGAGAAGCTGAAAGGGGAAGGGATGCGCAGGCTCGTGTTGGATTTACGGTTCAACCCGGGCGGTTATCTTGATCAGGCTGTAAAGATGGCAGATTTGTTCCTCAATGGCGACGCAAAAACCGGCAAGCGCCTTGTCGTCTATACCAAAGGGCGCCGCTCCGAATTCGATGAGCAGTATTATGCAACGACGAACAGCGAGTATGAAAAGATGCCGTTGATCATTCTGATTTCCAGCGGCACGGCGTCTGCGAGCGAAATTGTTTCCGGCGCAGTACAGGATTGGGACCGAGGATTGATTGTCGGCGAGACGAGTTTTGGCAAAGGTCTGGTGCAGCGGCAATTCGATCTGCAGGATCATTCTGCGTTCCGCCTGACGATTGCACGGTACTACACGCCAAGCGGGCGGTTAATTCAGCGTTCATATGCGAAAGGGATAGAAGAATACCAGCGCGAACCGTTCACGCGGAACGAAGTTACCGGCGACAATCTTATGCACAAAGAAGAAAGTGATTCGACGCGGCCGAAATTCAAGACAGCGGACGGCAGAACAATTTACGGCGGCGGAGGCATCACGCCGGATTATTTCGTCAAGCCCGATGATGCGACTAAATTCACAATCGAAGTGAGCAGGAAAAATCTGTTCTATACGTTCGATGCCGAATATCTCGATCAGCACGCGCAGGAAATAAAGAAGAAATACAATAATGATTTCAAAACGTTCAATGCCGGGTTTACGGTTGATGAACCGATGCTTGCCGATTTCATTTCGTATGTCAAATCGAAAGGCGTTGAATATAAAGAAGATCAATTCCAGAAAGACAAAGCATTCATTCAGGCACGGCTGAAGGCGTACATCGCCCGCAATTTCTGGGGCAATGACGGCTGGTATCCGATCGTGCTTTCTGTTGACAATCAATTGCAAAAAGCTCTTTCTCTTTTCCCCGAAGCGGCGAAGATCGCGAAGCTGGAGAAAGAATAAAAAGCCTTTCCGCCGGAGGGTAACGCGCGGCGGATTTTTCACTGAGGCTGCTTTCCGGCAGTCAGCCAAAGGGAGGATGCGCTTCGGGCGCAAAAGCAGGTCGGAGTTTTATTATGCAGTCGAAACGAGGTGTATCGTGCCATCATGTTCAGGGATGCGAAAGTTTTTTTCGTTTATTATTTTACTCGGTTTTTTTGGTGTTCGGACCGCTGCTTCTGAAGAGAACGCACAAGCACAAGCAGCAACAATTGAATCGCCCGACGGAATGTTTTTCGTCGGTGAAGAGTTGACATACGAAGTCAGTTATTCCATCTTTACGCTCGGCATCATCAAGATTCAAGTGCTCGATCAAATCGTAAAAGACGGGCGAACGGTGTACCGTGCACAAGCGTTCATGGATTCGCACACGAAGATTCCTTTTGTCAATCTGCATTATGTCTTTTATTCAGAGAACGATGCAGATTTGTATTCTCATTATTTCTCCGGAACGGATACAAAAGATCCGAGTAACACATATTATTCCGATTATGATTTTCGCTACGATGTGAAGAAAATCTTCTACCAAACCGGAATCCGCCAGACACAGAAAATATTCAAGACAGGAGAAGATTCATTGCTCATGCCGACGGAGGATGGGCTTTCTCTTTTCTATTATGCACGCGGACACGTGCATACGAAGGCTTCCGTCAATGTTCCGACTTATGTAGATGAAAAATTGGTCAACACTCATATTAATTTCCTGAATAAGAAAAGCACGGTCACCATCGATGCGGTGAAGTATCCTGTTCGCACGGTGGAGCTTGACGGCCGCGCAGATTTTGTCGGCATTTTCGGAATGACCGGCGCGTTTCACGGCTGGTTCAGCGACGACGACGCGGCAATTCCTATCGTGGCGACAATGAAAGTCATTCTCGGCAGCGTGCATATCGAACTGATCAAATGGAGCCGGCCCGGCTGGAATCCGCCTCGGGCAAACTAATCGAACTCTGAAGGATGCCTCCGGCCCATGAGCATTATTCCATATCAAGGCAAAACACCAGTCATTCATCCGAGCGTTTTTATTGCGGAAGGCGCACACATCATCGGCGATGTGGAGATCGGGAAAGACAGCAGCGTCTGGTTCAACACGGTCATCCGCGGCGATGTGAATTATATCCGCATCGGCGAGCGGACGAATGTGCAGGATAATTCCGTTCTTCATGTCACGCACAAAACATTTCCGCTTATCATCGGCTCGAATGTTACTATCGGACACGGTGCCGTCGTTCACGCAGCGACAATCTTTGATTTCTGTTTGCTCGGCATGAATGCAACGGTGCTCGACGATGCGAAGGTTGGCCCCTATGCGCTGGTTGCCGCCGGTGCAGTGGTGCTTGGCGGCATGGTAATTCCGGAAGGCATGCTTGCAGCAGGAATTCCGGCAAAGGTTGTCCGCCCGTTGACCAAAGAAGAAAAGCAATCGCTTGTGCAATCGGCAGAAAATTATACGCGGTATGTTGTTTCCTATTCCGCCAAAAAAATGGCGGACAAGAAATCATAACTCAACCCTTAACTCGTGGAAGGGATAACAGAATGAAACTCAAATTCTGGGGCGTTCGCGGATCAATTCCAACACCGGGAAAATCAACGGTCCGCTACGGCGGCAACACGCCGTCGCTTGAGCTCCGGCTCGATAACGATGAACTTATCATCTTTGATGCGGGCACCGGCATTCGCGACTTCGGCGACCACCTTATTGCAAACGGCGAATCGCTCAAAACGTACCTGCTCATCACGCATCCGCACTGGGATCATATTCAGGGATTCCCTTTTTTCAAACCGGCACTGATTTCGGGAAATGAAATTACGATCATCGGTACGGAGCGGAAGGACATCAATCTTCAGCGCATCATCGCCGACCAGATGAACCGCATCTATTTTCCCGTGCAGTTGAACGAGCTGAAGGCGAAGATCAATTTCCGCCCCATCGGCGAAGAAGAGTTCACAATCTTCGGGGCGCATGTGCGCACCATCTATGTCAATCATCCGGGATTCACGGTCGGATACAGGCTTGAGTATAAAGGGAAGATTCTTGTGTACATCAGCGACAACGAGCCGTTCGACAGCGAAGCGGCAGCGCGGCTGATGAACTTCGAAAAGATCGTGCAGGAAAAATATCTTGCGGAAAAAGGAGACCCGAATCAGCGCGTGTTCGAGTTCGCGCGCAATGCCGATATTCTGATCCACGATACGACATACACGCCGGAAGAATATGTGGACAAAGTGGGATGGGGACATTCGCATTATCTGTTCACGATTAAAGTGGCGGCGGAAGCGAATGTGAAGCATCTTGTTCTCTTCCACCACGACCCGCAGCATAATGACGAAAAGATTGACGACATCTTCGAGAAGTGCCAGAAGGAAATCAAGACGAAAGCGTTGAGCTTCAAATGCACCGCCGCGCGCGAAGGGATGGAACTGACGTGGTGAGCAATGGACAATGACTAATAAACAATTTCCAGTGACGAATGAACAATTGCCTATTGTTAGCGAACAGCATTCATTGGTAATTTGCGCCGAAGGCGCATCTGCCTCTGGCGGAGTTCATAGTTGATTCTACGCCGCACGAAGCATTTCGCATCTGTTGCACTGCCCATCTGAAAGGACGAAGAAATTGCTGCTGATGCAGTAAGGCCTCACAATGGCCTGATATTGTTGTGCCCGCGGACAAACCAACACTTGATTTTCGTAAATGATTTATTTAGCTTTGCACGTTGTTTTTGACGATAAAATAGCGTGAGATTGTGTCCTTGCTTTGAGGGGCTCAGCGGCGAGGGAGGTTGTTCGGACCGAAAGAATGATCACGTAGAAGAAGACTGTGCAAAGCAACAGAAGTTGTGATATGAATTTTCCGCGTAATGTTAGTTACAGCGCTTTCCGAACAACTGCAACAAAATCCCCTTATGAAAAAACCTTTCCCGGTTTCCTTATATCTGTTTTATTGGAACGAAGTCCGTGATGTATTTGTGATGTTTTCTCTCTGCGATGAGACACGGCGTGTAGGATAGTGGACAATGCATGTTGCACACTTTTTAAGAAAAATATTATACCAGTGTAAAATAGGTTTTATTCTGCAAAGGTGTTTAATGGCCGGATTTCTGCGCGTGCAGGAATGACAAAGTTTTGCTTTTTCGGAAGGCAACATGCTGTATAGTAGCAATTGGATTAATTTAGAGTGCGTTGCGAGAGGTTGATTGCATTACCATTTAACTAAAAAAGGAACAGTTATGCAAAAGTTTCTTTGCTTGTGTATTTGCTTGTTTGGAGTAAGTACGAATCTTTTTTCACAACCTGTTAAATCGGTTCGCAGGACCAAAAGCACAACGGCAGCTCCGCTGGTTATCGCACAGGAATTCAATACCATGTGGAGAACTCCGCGATATATCTCAGGCCAGCTGAATACAGGATCGGCATTTGCAAATCCATGGACATACTGGCGCCAGAACCTGGCGGCAGTTTTCAATCCCGAAGATGTTGTGCAGGGAACATGGAGGCGAAGCACTCTCTCTAAGGGATATCCCATGATAGGACCTTTTGATGTTCGCAACTCAGACGTGCAGCGATGGCATATTCGCCTTGCGAAGAACTCCGGATTAGCTGGTGTTCTTGTTGACATAAACTGTGATGGAACAGGTTACTTTCAATCGGAGTCTTACAATAGCTTTGGGCAACTGTTGGATATCAGCCAACAAGAAGGATTTAAGATAGGCATAGAAGACGATGCGAGCTTTGACAATAATCAGGCAAGGAATCTTTCCATAATGACAGACCGGGCAACCAAGGCTCTGCTGAAATACAAAGATCATCCTGCATACCTTCATATTGACGGTCAGCCTGTTTATCAGTTCAACTTCTACAGCAAAATGGGTGGTTGGTCGTATGCTGACCTGGACACTTTTTTCGTACGAGTACAAAGAGCTGTCGGTGACGTCTTCTGGATTATCCAGGATGGTGGTAACGATGAGAATGCAATGGCTATTCCGGAACTCGATGCTATCGAGGACCATTTTCTTGCCCCGAATACTACCGACGTCATGTATTGGGCTCAAGACAGCAGCTATGCTCAGTCGTTCATAGCAGATTTGCATCAGCATCAGAAAAAAGCCGCCGTCAATATATTCCCCGGCTTCGATGAAAGTAAACTTGGACGCTCGACGCAGAGGTATATCCATCGCGACCATGGAAACACATATAGCAGACAACTGGATATTGCAAGTCAGTCCGGTGCTGACTTCGTTGTAGTCAGTTCATTCAACGATTGGCAGGAAAACTCGGAGATAACGCCGGGCTGGGATTTCGAAGATTATTCCGGAGATCCGTATCAATATTTGAAAATTACTGCTTCATTTACCGGTACCACGTTTTCCCCTCCGCCGCTTCCTTCAAAAGATTCACTCGATCCACTTATTTGGGGAAAACTGTTTGGGATTGATAAAGCAGGACCGGTGCCTTCACCTATTCTGTTTGACAACGATACTACTTTTTCGACGACACTCACAGAAGACATGAGCAACATTGCCGGCGCAGAATATTTTGTTGATGGATGGCACAACATCAGGTTCAGCACGACCAATATTGAAAACGGCCTGCACCAGCCGAGCGTGACGGACGGGGTTACTTCAGTTGTCAATCGAGCGGGGAGAATTGCGCGAATGATTGATAACGTTACAGGGCACTACTTCTACATTAACGATACCGGAATACCACCGGGTGATTATGATGCGTACGTCGTTGTCGAGTATTTTGATAACGGAACAAACTTTTTCGGCATTGAGTATAATTCTACAACGGCTGCATATGACAACTCCGTTGCCAAATATAAAGAGAACACGGGCACATGGAAGACCCATATCTTCCATCTTGATCACGCAACGTTCGCCGGTCAACAGAATGGCGGAGCTGATTTCAGAGTAGTTCAGTATACGGACACACTTATCATTGCACGGGTAGGAGTTATTCTTGCCGGGCAAGGAATTCCGATGCTGGCGCAGGACGGTGCGTTCAACTCACTCAGTGAAAAAGCATACCATTCCATCGCTGGAATTAATGATGGTGACGTTCATGGAATCTGCGTTCACGGCAAAGATGCTGCCGGTAACTGGACTATGTCCTATGCATCATTGCTCACGAGTTTACCGCCGATGACCGCGATACCTTCTGTACCGATGCTTGCGTCCCCAGCAAATGGGTCAACCAACATAGCCATTCTTCCGACGTTCAGCTGGAGCACAGTAGCAGGAGCGACATCCTACCGGCTTCAGGTATCAACGTCATTGAATTTTTCACCGTTGCAGTTTGACGATTCGATGATCACTACGACATCGTATCAGGTTGGGCCGTTGCTAAACAGCACGACATATTACTGGCGGGTGAATGCAAAGAATTATAAGGGTTCAAGCGGATGGTCAGCGGCGGGAAGCCTCACAACTATTATTGCCGCACCGCAGCCGCCGACGCTTATTGCACCGGCTGACAGTGCAACAAATCTGCAAGCGGGCACGACGCTCAGTTGGAATGCGGTATCAGGTGCAACCTCGTACCACCTTCAGTTATCTACCAGTTCTATATTTTCAACAACCATCATTGACGATTCTTCGCTTACCGTAACTTCGAAAGCTACAGGCGAGATTTCGCTCGGCACAACTTATTATTGGCGTGTCAGAGCAAAAAATGATGGAGGGTATGGTAACTTCTCCGCGACGAGACAATTCAGCACTGTGGCGAAGACCGGAATACCGCTCGTGATTGCGCAGGAATTCCACCTCGACTATAGGACGCCAACATACATTTCAGGCGAGCCGGTTGTTGGGAATGCAATTGCCCAACCCTGGTGCTGGTGGGCAAATGCTGACACCGTTGTAGACCCAGAAGAAATAGTCTCCGGAACTACTTGGCGGCGAAAGACCGTATCGAGAGGATATCCTTACTTGGGACCTTTTGATTCACGGAATATAGATGTCATGAGGTGGCATATACGATTGGCTAAGAATGCCGGGCTTTCCGGACTGCTTGTTGATCTCTTTCACGATAGTCAAACAGGATACTTTGGCACGGAGTACCTAGATATGTTCTCTAAGCTCCTCGACATAAGTCAACAAGAGAATTTCAAGATAGGGATACTTGATGAAGCTTCTTTTGATAATGACAAGGCGAAGGATCTCACGATCATGACTGACCGTGCTATCCAGGCTTTGAAAACATTCAAAGATCATCCTGCTTATCTAAAGATAAATGGATATCCGATATATCAATTCAACTTCTATGGCAATTTCGGAGGCAAGTGGAACTACACTGATCTTGAGACCTTCTTCGCCAATGTGGAAGCAGCTGTAGGGAAAGTATACTGGATGATTCAGGATGGCACTGACGCTAACTTGTGGCCTATAACACAACTGAACAGCATAGAGGACCATCCGCTAACTCCCGCGACAACAGATAGTGTTGATTGGACCCAAGTCACCGCCGCGACGCAGAGGTTGGTATCGACTCTGCATTCACATCAGAAGGCAGCGGCAATAAACATCTTCCCCGGATATGATGAGACTAAACTTGGCCGCGGTATTTACAGAGTGATTCATAGAGCGCATGGTTACACGTTCAGTAAACAACTTGATCTTGCGTCTCAGGCCGGCGCAGACTTTGTTGTCATCAGTTCTCTGAATGATTGGCAGGAGAATTCGGAAATCACGCCCGGCTGGGACTTTGAAGATTATTCCGGCGATCCTTATCAGTATCTCAAAATCATCGCCGGATTTACTGGGACGGTATTTTCTCCGCCACCGCTTCCTTCTAAAGATTCACTCGATCCGCTGATATGGGGAAAGCTGTTTGGGATAGATAAAGCAGGTCCCGTGCCGTTACCGATAGCATTTGACAGCGACTCGGTTTTTTCCACCACTCTCATGGACGATATGAACAATGTTGCTGCCGGAGAATATTTTGTTGACGGGTGGCATCGCATACGTCTCAAAGCAACGAACACGGAAAATGGACTGCACTTCGTCAATGTCTCAGATGGAGTGACTTCAGTTGTTAATCGGAGTGGAAGAGCAGCCCGCGCTACGGACGGCACCTCAGGCCGCTATATCTACATCGCAGACACCAGCATCGCTTCCGGTGACTACGATGCCTATGTTGCCGTAGAATATTTCGATAACGGATTTGATTCCTTCGGCATACAATTCAGTTCAACTTCTGCGCCATATAATTCGACCACGGTCATCTTCAAACAGAATACAAATACATGGAAAACACACGTTTTCCATCTGGACCATGCGGCATTTGACGGAAAGGAAAACGGAGGAGCCGATTTCAGGATTTTCCAATTCAGTGATTCTCTTATCGTTGCCCGCGTCGCTCTCATGCTTTCGGGAAGAGGGACGACCATGTCTGCACAAGACGGTGCGTTCAATTCTCTTATCGAAAGAGTGCAGCATTCGATTTCTCCGATCAATGACGGAGACTTGCACGGAATCTATGTTCACGGCAAAGATGCTGCGGGTAATTGGGGCATTAGCTGGGCATCGCTGCTCACAGGTTTGCCGCCTGTGGTGACAATTCCTCCGGCTCCAACACTTACATTGCCCGCAGATAGTTCAAAAGGTTTGGCAATTAACCCGACGCTGAATTGGAATTCCGCAATAGAGGCAACGTCGTACCGTCTTCAGGTATCAACATCGCCGGTGTTTTCGGCTGTGCAATATGACGATTCGACAATCATAACAACTTCTATAACGGTAGGACCATTGCTGAATGACACGACATATTACTGGCGGGTGAATGCAAAGGACTATAAGGGCATAAGTGGTTGGTCAGAAGTGAGAAGATTCACAACAACTGTTGCTACGGCAGTAGCTGGTGAAATGACGAAAGATATTCCCACACAGTTCAGTCTATTGCAGAATTATCCGAATCCCTTCAACCCCGCAACGCGAATACAGTTTGGAATTCCTGTTTCCGGATTGGTGACGCTGAAGGTGTTTGATATACTCGGGCGCGAAGTTGCCGTGCTTATGAATGAACGAAAATCTCCGGGGACGTATGATGTTGAATGGAATGCGAGCAGTCTTTCAAGCGGCGTCTATTTTTATCGCTTGCAAGCGGGAAGCTTTACGGAAACGAAAAAATTGCTGTTGATGAAGTAAAAAGCAGCTAATTTTGGCAAAAAAGGCTGTTTTTCAATCAAAAAGGCCGCTTTCGCCGCCAGAACGACGAGTTTCGCCGCTGGGGAAATGAGTACCGCCGTCAGGAAAATGAGTACTGCCGCTGGAACAATGAGTACTGCCGTCGGAACAATGAGTACCGCCGTCAGGAAAATGAGTACCGCCGCTGAGAAAATGAGTACCGCCGTCAGGAAAATGAGTACTGCCGCTGGAACAACGAGTACCGCCGTCAGGAAAACGAGTACCGCCGCTGGAACAACGAGTACCGCCGTCAGGAAAATGAGTACCGCCGTCAGGAAAATGAGTACTGCCGTCAGAAAAACGAGTACTGCCGTCAGAACGATGAGCACTGCCGCCGGAATTGCAAGGGCTATTTGTTTCCCAAGGCATATTTTTGGCTTGACCTTCGGGAAGGTTTTATTTACTTTTGAGCATTCATTTTTCACGAAGAGAGGATGCCTCCGTGCTCGCTTTCGGAGGAGAGAGTGAAAGAGTCTTTACCGAAAAGATGAAAACCACGACTTGTGATTTCAAAATCAAAGGATTAGTAATATAAGGACATAGAGCGTCTGTGGTACGAGATAAAGGGCTGCTTTCAATGTCAAGATTAATTCCCATTCTCTTTGCTTTCCTTTTGTTGTCACTGAATGCCTGTAGGAAACTAAATAATGTTTCCTTGCAGAGCCATCAGTTTATTATATGTACTAATGGCGACACATTGCTTTCCAATAGTAATAAAAGTGTTTTTGGGCTGCGAACCAGTTGTTCAGACACGCTTGTCTATTCGAATATGCAAGATGGGGAAGCGCGTCCCTTTTTACCTGGGAGAATAAAGGATTCTTTTTTTGACGGCTCTGTGATGTTAGTAAAGCTTATTTCAATACCCGGATATAAACTGCAAGTAAATGATTTTAGCAAAAGA
>JAJYOI010000116.1:7072-8976 GCA_021796275.1 Bacteroidota bacterium | reverse complement strand
TGAGTTGTTCCTAATTTTGTCAAACACTACAGCAACAAAAAGCACTGGTTTGCCAAATAAAAACCTGTCCTATGTTGCTGCTAATGATTCAAATATCTTTGTAGGGTCACAATTGGGGGTTTTTCGATCTACCAATAGCGGGATAAGTTGGAGTGCAGCTAATAATGGTTTGACTAATTTCAATATTACAACGCTTTCAGCTATCGGGTCAAATATCTTTGCTGGCACTAATTGGTCATATAGCGGGACCGATGGTATATATATTTCCACTAACAATGGGGCAAATTGGACTCCCATCAACACTGGCATTTCGAGTGCTACTGTGTATGCAATTGTTTTACTTGGTGACAATCTATTTATTGGTTCGTCTTGGGGCGTATGGCGACGTCCATTGACTGATATCGTAACTGACATTCAGAATAAAAACGATTTGAAACAAAAGTTTGTGTTCGCTTTGCATCAAAATTTTCCCAACCCATTTAATCCAACAACCTCAATTTCATTTACTATTCCATCAAAATCATTTGTGTCGCTTAAAATTTATGACCTCATTGGGAAAGAGGTCGCTACACTTGTTTCAGAAGTATTGCCAGAAGGAAACTATTCAAAACAATGGATTGCTTTTAATATTCCAAGTGCTATTTATTTCTATCGTCTTCAAGTTGGTGAATATACTGAAACCAAGAAACTCATTTTGCTAAAATAAATTTATAGAAATTATTATTGTTAAATTCAATTTAGAAATAACCAAAGTTAAAAGAGAGTTTGAAATGAACCCAATTGCAGCCAGAGTGCGTTTGCTTATAGAGAGATGTCTCTCTGATTTACGCGAAAAAGAAATGTTTCTTGACGATGAAGAAAGAAACCAAATGAGAGATCGTATAACCCGACGGAGAAACATTCTAAATGATATGCTCAATCAATTGGAAGCGGCAGAAAGAGTTGGACAAC
The DNA here is from genome assembly GCA_021796275.1 of Bacteroidota bacterium. Classification (GTDB taxonomy): domain Bacteria; phylum Bacteroidota; class Ignavibacteria; order UBA10030; family UBA8401; genus JAJYOI01. The sequence goes on along the minus strand of JAJYOI010000116.1, from coordinate 8,025 downwards.
CTGGGTTAGCACGAATTACCGAATTACATCCCCAGATTTTGAGTTTATGTTTCTCGGTTTGACAATAAAATTCTTAAATCAATACGTCACCTAACCTCATTAATAAGCAACAAGTCAAGAGGGTAAAAAAATATCATGCAAGCCCATGCATGTGGAAAGCACAAAATGTTTTTTGAACGAGTGAGCAACACTAAACTTTTTTTTGCGAAAAATTGTGAAACAGAGTTTCTCACAATGAGGCGTTCCCCCGCAGGAGCGTGGGAACGAGGTGAAAGTCAAGATGTAAACCTCAAGCTGACGGAATGCGAGGGAATGATTTTGTGATTAACTATGTTGCTACATAAGAATGAAGCACAAAGGAGAAATTATATGAAAAGAGTGATTCTTTTTTTGTTCCTCATACTTGCCGCCATAAGCATGAGTTATTCGACAACCCACACCATCACCAATTCCGGGTTCACGTTCTCCCCAAGCAGTATTACAATCACCAGCGGGGATACGGTGAATTTTGTTCTTGAATCTATCCATACTGCCCGCGAAGTGGATGAAGCAACATGGAATGCGGGCGGAACAACTTCCAACGGAGGATTTGATCTTCCTTCCGGCGGCGGAACGACTGTGCTAACTCAAACCGGCATACATTATTACGTTTGTGTTCCCCATGCTTCGATTGGAATGAAAGGCACCATCACTGTCAATGCGGCGACTGATGTAAAATCTATTATTAAGACACTTCCGGATAATTTTATTCTGATGCAGAACTATCCGAATCCATTTAATCCGGCGACAACTATTTCATTTAGCCTTCCGGCAAAGTCTTTTGTATCGCTGAAGATATTCAATGCGCTGGGGAAAGAGGTATCGAATATTGTTTCAGAAGAATTACCTGCGGGAAAATACAAGCGCCAATGGAACGCGGCAGATTTTCCAAGCGGCGTTTACTTTTATCGTTT
>JAJYOI010000116.1:0-7062 GCA_021796275.1 Bacteroidota bacterium | reverse complement strand
TATGGCGGCAAGTATGAGGAACAAAAAAACTTGTGTTGATCAAATAGGCAAGGACGGATTAGTCATTGTCTGATTCAGGCCGGCGCTTCCTTCTTTTATTTTCATCAAAGGATTCATTCTTTACATGAGCGTCCGAAGGGTGGCAGTGGGTCACTTTCATTTACAATGTCATTCCGGCGAAAGCCGGAATCTATCTATTGGCTCTGGATGCCAGCTTTCGCTGGCATGACAAGAGCTGACTTATTTGGGTGTTCAAAGTGAAACACTACCCGAATGGCGTACTGATTGCGGTTTGTCGCTCACAAAACTATATTGCAGAGGATGATCAAGATTGAATCTGTCACAAAACGCTTCCCTTCTATCACAGCCCTCGATGGAGTTTCACTAGAAATCCGCGAGAAGGAATTCTTCGGATTGCTTGGTCCCAACGGAGCCGGCAAATCGACTCTCATGAACCTGCTCACGGGCTACCTTGAACCGACTGCCGGATCCATTTCGATTGGAGGGGAATTCGTCAATAGGAACAATCTTGAGGTCAGAAAGAAAATCGGTTTTGTGCCTCAGTCCCTTGCCTTGTATGATGAACTGAGCGCGCGAGAAAACCTCGAAATGTTCGGCAAGCTGTTTGGACTTCCCAAAAAACTTCTGAGAGAACGCATTGATGAGCGGCTGAAAGCCGTTGAATTGTTCGAACGCCGAAAAGACAAAGTCAAGACCTTCTCGGGCGGAATGAAACGCCGGCTGAACATGATCGCCAGCTTGCTGCATGATCCCGTGCTGCTTTTGTGCGACGAACCGACAGTCGGCGTCGACCCACAATCGCGCAACGCAATCTTCGACTTCTTAACGGCGTTGAACGAGCAAGGGACGACAATCATTTACACGACGCACTATATGGAGGAGGCCGAGAAACTCTGCAATCGGGTCGGCATCATCGATCACGGGAAAATCATCGCCTTAGGCACCAGCGATGAGCTTATGGAAATGCTTCCGTATGAAGAAACAATCGTGATCGCAAAGAACCCATCCACACTTCAGCACAAGGCTACATTTGAAGAATTCGGGACACTGCTCGAAGAAGACGATCATTTTGAGCTGAAGCCCGGAAATGGATTTCTGCTTTCGAAATTGTTCGCGCGCGTGGAAGAGCAGGGAATGAGGTACCAGTGGATCGAGCTGCACCGCCCCACTCTGGAGGCATTGTTCCTCCACTTGACCGGAAGGAGACTTCGAGATTGAAACAAGTCGTCCGCCTTTTTCAGAACTCATACCACGTTTTCCTTAGTGACAAGGTTGCGGTCATCCTGACGTTCATCATCCCGCTCGTGTTGATGGCATTATTCGGCTCGATTTTCGGTGGTTCGAGTTCGGGTCCACAAGGCATCCCCTTTGCAGTGCTGAATCAAAGCAACTCTCCTGTTGTTCGGCTCATCGCTGCCTCATTCGACACCATGAAAGCATTCCAGATTGTAAAATCATTCAAGGATAGCACGGGAAAAGAAGTTGCATTCGATACATCCTCGATCAAGGAGTTTGTGCGGAATGGGAAAGTTTCCGCTGCAGTGTTTTTTCCGCCGGATGCATACACGGACACGTCCGTTGGACTCACGCTGAAATTCTATTATGATCCGAAAAATGAAATTGAAACAGAGGTCATTCAAGGCCTGTTGCGACAGACTATCTACAGTCAAATTCCGTCAATTATGGTCCAGAGCGGGTTTCGGCAGACGGAGCGGTACCTCGGCACGAAATCGGGCCGCGCCTTCAATACGGGAATAAAGTCCCTTCTCGGTCAGTATTTCAAAATTGATACAAGCATATTCTCAAATCCGAGCCGGTTGATGTTACAACGCCAGAACGGAGACACATCGAAATTCTCTTCGAATTTCTTCGACAAATTGATTCGCGTTGAACAGCAGCAATTAGTCGGACAGGAATTCAGGAATCCTTGGGCAACGAGAAGTGTGGGGGGATGGGCAATGACCTTCCTTCTCTTCACGCTGACAGCATCCTCCTCTTCGCTGTTTGATGAACGGAAATCCGGCGTCATGCTTAGGCTGCTTGCGTCCCCGGTGTCCCGCGTCCATATCCTGTGGAGCAAGTATCTGTTCAACATGTCCCTAGGGATAATTCAATTGCTGTTCATGTTCACGGCTGGCTGGATGATGTTCCAGATTGATGTGTTCTCTAATTTCTTCAATCTGCTGCTTGTTATTGTCGCGGCATCGGTCGCGTGTACATCGTTTGGGATGTTGCTTGCAGCATTCGCCCAAACCCGTCAACAAGCTCAAGGATTAGGAACTCTCCTGATCCTTTCGATGAGTGCGATCGGAGGAGCCTGGTTCCCGACTTCTTTCATGCCGCCGACAATCCAGTTCTTCAGCAAATTGACATTTGTCTATTGGTCCATGGACGGTTTCCTCCAGGTGTTGTGGCGCGGGCTCGGAACTTCAGCGATTGCACTCAACGTCGGAATTCTGTTCGGCATCGGCGCGCTCCTGAATGTGGTCAGCGTGTGGCAATTTCGCAGAGGGCGTATCTTCGATTAACACATTTGCTGCCGGTCCGATCCAACAGCAAAATGGTAAGATTCTGTGCAGTCTTCTTCATCTCGTTACAATCTCTGATTGGTAACGTTCATATTGTAAGCTCCGTTTACAAACAATTCCGATTAGAGGTTGGCTCAAAAAAGAGAGATGCCATCTTTTCATAAATTAATGCGGAAAGCTGCAATTCTTTTTTCCGCAAATGTCCAGACGCCAATCATGATGTAACCGCACCCGGTACCGATAATTGCACCGCCAAGAATATCCGACGGATAATGCACTCCGACATACGGACGCGTGAATGCGACAAGCGATGCAAAGCCGTACCAGCCCCATTTTTGTTTTCGGTAATAATACGAAATGACCGTAGCGCCGGCAAAATTATTCACCGCGTGTGATGAAGGAAACGAATACCCGCTTCCGCATCCGACAAGCTCACGCACTCCCTGAAGAGCGCCGCACGGACGAATTCGGGCAAACCAGAATTTGATCATGTGGCTGCTTAGCTGGTCGCTGAAAATGATTGTGAGAATGAGAAGAATGCCGACAGTGCGTCCGGTCTTCCCTCCTTTGATCATCAGCCAAAGCCAAAGTAGCAGAACAAGAATTTTCACCCAAAGAATCTGGTTCAAGTTGGTAATGAACGGCATGACGACATCGAACACCGGATTGCTGAGGGTGTGATTGATAAAAAAGAAAACAGCCTTATCAATGGAATACAAAAACTCGATCATTATTGAAAATTCCCTGAGGCTTTCGTCCGCTTTTTATAAAGCCATCGAACGACGAAAAATAAAATCACGACGAAAATTACTGCCGTGACAAACTTGCTGTAGGTTACAAGGTATGCTGAAATAGCGTGCCAGTTCTGTCCGAGGACAGAGCCAAGATAGATGAGGAGAAAATTCCATGCCAGCGCGCTGAAAAAACAAAGAACTGCGGTCGGCAAAAATTTAAGCTCTGACATTCCGGCAAAGAATGAAACAACGGCGCGCGTACCCGATAAAAATCTGTTTGCAACGATCAGCGCGTAGCCCCAACGACGGAACCACTTTTCGATTTTGTGAATATTCTCGAGAGGAAGAAAGCGAAGCTTCTGCTTTTCTACAATGGAAATTCCAAACCAATCACCGACGATGTACATTGTCATAAAGCCGGCGGTACTACCGACAGTTGTGATCAACAACGCTGTAATAAAATGAATTTGCCCGTACGCAATCAACGAGCCAGCGAAGACGATGACGATATCGCTTGGAGTCGGAGGAAAAATATTCTCGACATAGGCGAACGAAAACAACGCCAGATAAACCCATACCGGATGAAGATGATGGAAAGAGTGAATAAGAGATTCCACGAGTTTGAGGTTTAGTTTTTTTTATTTCGATTGAATGGAGGCAATCGCATAGGCTGCGGCACCTTCACCAGTGCCAATGGATCCCATTCCTTCGTTAGTTGTTGCTTTGATCGAAATACTATTTACGACGATCCGAAGCACGTGCGCAATGTTAGCGCGCATCGTTTCAACATACGGAGCGATTTTTGGCTGTTGAAGAACGATCGTTACATCTACATTGACAATATTGAAATGATGATGCAAAAGCAAATCGCCTGCCTTCTCAAGCAAGGTTAAGCTTGAAATATCTTTGTACTGAGGATCGGTATCTGGGAAATGTTTTCCAATATCACCCAATGCCGCCGCGCCGAGAAGTGCGTCGCATAGTGCATGAAGAACAACGTCGGCGTCCGAATGGCCAAGTAACCCTTTTTCATTCGGAATTTCAACGCCGCCGAGAATAAGCTTGCGTCCCGCAACTAATTTGTGGACGTCGTAACCAAAGCCAATACGCATCAATGAATTATCCTTGAGAATAAAAGCGTTAGATTGCCGGATAATTAGATTATGGATTTTCTTTTCTCATATATTTTTCCATCAGTCCATTTATCCGGCGATCAATTTTATTTGATTGAAAATCCTAAAAACATATTCTTGGGTTCGCTCCATTCGACCTTCACGTCGGTGACCTGTGCGGCGCGGGGACCGACTTTTAATTCCTTGATCAACTCTTCGACCAGAGAGCGGCTGCCTTCGACTTCAGCATGAACCGTACCGTCAAAATTATTCTGAACAAATCCTTTTAATCCTAACCGAACAGCATGGCGATTCACAAACCAGCGGAATCCGACTCCCTGCACAAGCCCGCTGACAACAATTATTGCGTGCACGTCCATAGCAACTTATTCTTCCTCTGCGATTCCTAATTTCCAGCGAAAGCGTGCGAGCCACGTATCGGATAATTCAGAAAGAAGAATGCCTCCAATAATTAATGCTCCGCCGATAATGCCAGTGACGCCAAGAATTTCGTGTAAAACAACATACGCAAGAATTGCGGAAAGAACCGGTTCAAATGTAAAAATAATCGCTGCGCGTGTCGGCGTGGAATCTTTTTGAAATCGTGTCTGTGTATATGTTGTGACAACGGTTGCAAGAAAGCCGGTATAAAATAAAATCCCAACCAAATTCATATTGAATACAAAGTGTGTTGTCTCAAATGGAACGAGCATCCACGCGACAAGTGCCGTGCATGCGGTTTGTGTGAACGCAATTGAAAAAGTTTCCTCCTCTTTTGTAAAGATATCCAAATATACAATATAGATTCCAAAAAGAAATGCGGCAATGAGAACAAGAAGGTCGCCAAAATTGAAACCCGATGCGCCGGGTGATGTGAGCAAATACAATCCGAGCGTAACGATGAGAACTCCGAGAATGTTGCCAAACTTCGGCATCCGGCGCTCGATGACCAATTGCGCGAGCGGCGTGAACACAACCATCATGCCGGTAATGAATCCTGAATTCGATGCCGTTGTAAACTGAAGTCCAGCAGTTTGAAGCGCAAGCCCGACGCTGAGCAGCAAACCAAGAACGGCACCTTTCCACACGGCACTCCAGCGGATGCTGAAGAGGCGGCGGAAAAAAATCAATGCAAATAAGATCGAACCGATTGTAAATCTGACGGCAACAAAGAGAAATGGCGAAATGCTTTCCACTCCGATTTTCACAATGACAAATGTGCCGCCCCAGATAAATGTTGTAGCAAAAAGAACAAGCTCAGCCCGCCTTCTGGCGAGGTTTTCAACTTTTTTTCTTGGCGTCATCATCAATATTCATCGAACAGTTGTCCCCACTTTGACTGAGTCTTTATCTTGTTCATTGCGGCTTTTCCTTTCAGGGGCCACCAAAAATAATCATGATAAAGATACGAAGCAAAGACAAACCCGTACACAAGTGGAGTGTGAAAAAAGAACCGCTGGATTGATTTTAACGGGCCAAACCAGAGAGCATCTCCTGCAAGGCTTGCCATATTGTCGCCCACGGTGAAACCAAAATTCACGTTGGAAATGTCTTCGCCAATAATTTCAATTTCATGCGGATCAGCGCAGCCAAGGTTGTCTTCATGCGCTAGCCGGAGATACTTAATGCTCATCGGATCGAATCCCATCATCTTTGCCGCAACCGCATCAATAGCGACCTGATCGGAGCCGGCAAGAATATAATCTTTCTCAACAGGAATCATAGTGCGCGGACCGGGTCCGTTGCCGCAGATTGTTCCGTCCATCACAGCAAAGATCCCGGAATGAATTTCTTTTTGAATAGCGAGCAGGTCAACCAAAGTTTCATGAATCCATGTGTGAGTGTAATGGCGGCGGGTGTTCAGTAATCCGCCGAATGCGTTCTTCATCGCGCCGGTTGTGGTTGTATAAATATGTGTTTTCACAGTCGGCAAGTGAATGATATTCTTCCCGAAAAAATATTCAGGGATGTGAATACCATGAGGATACACTTTGTCAAGCGCGTGCATTTTTGCTTTCGGCTGATAGTGAATCCACTTTATTTCATCGGAATTAAAGTTATAGCGTTCTTCGACATGATATTTTTTATACAGCGGAGCAAGCTTGTTCAATTTTTCGCCCCGGTATGGATCAGTAACGACTGTGTTGTTATGCACTGAGACGAGATTCCGGAAACCCAAATTCTGCAATGTCAGAACTGTTCCTTCCAACTGCCACGGCGTTGTATTTGCGCTGAGATATGGAAAATGCCACGTGATATTGTCTTTCAGAATTACCGGTGAAGATTTTGAAAGTGCGCTTTCAATTCCTGCAAGGCGCAGCAATTTCTCATAGTCCTTCAGGACTGTGGACGGGTGGGTTTTCAGGACTGCAACTTTTGCTCGTGTCATACTCAAGAAATCTTTCCACACAATCTACAAAATCTCTTTTCGAGATTAAAGAGATTTTTGAAATAAAAAAGCCTCATTATGCAGTTCAACATAATGAGGCTTAAATGCGAGAAAAGCTCAAGGCTTTTTTCACGCCTGATTTTTTTATTTTAACAGCATTAGTTTTTTTGTTGAAGAATAGTCCCCGGCGCAAAGCCTGTAGAAATAGATCCCGCTCGTCAGAGTTTCCGTATGGAATGTCACAGAATATTTTCCAGGCGACTGCCGCTCATTCACTA
>JAJYOI010000115.1 GCA_021796275.1 Bacteroidota bacterium | reverse complement strand
TTGCGCCAAAGGCGCATCAGCCTTGGGCTGAGAATATAAATGCTCTTTACAGTAATATACTCAAGTCGTTAAAATGTTGTTCCTAATTTTGTCAAACACTACAGAAGTAAGAAGATCGTTCAGCCAATACCAGGTCATGGTGGATTCAACGGTGGTAATGTTCTCGCCGCCGAGATCGGAAAAATATTGAACGAAGTCATGATCAACATTTTTAATATCGGCTTGTTTAATGATGGCGCCGGAGCCATCAACTGTTGTTAAGTAGGACGTAGCCTTGTGTAGATCGATGCCGGTGTAGTACATTTGATACCTCCAATTGTTAAATTATAGTTGATGAACAAATTTAACTTTTTACTTATTGGAAATATCAGGTCGCTCAACCGGACGTAAACCAGCCCGCCACGGAAGGGCGGAACCGGATAACAAACATTGTGAACCCAAAAAAAGAATTTGAATTAATAAACAGGCAACCGGCGGGCTAAACGGTTTACGCCGGTTAGCGCGAAGGTTGTTAGGCGGCAAACATAAAATGAAAACTCACTTCTTCAGAATATTCTTTCTAATTGTCTCCGTCGTTTTCGCCAATGAGGGGCAAGCTCAAACTCATGACTCTACCCTTTTATCCCAATTGAAATCATTGCGTTCATTGCAGTCCGAGCAGCCAATCGTCGCCGAATCTCTCTTTTCTTCGGCTGTGGATTCACTCGAAGCAGGCGATACTACACTTGTCCCAGCATTCCTCGACATCGCTCCGTACGCAGATGGCGAATGGGCAGAACTAATTGGCGCTGAACTTGGAGGCATCTTACTACGTAATCCCGGCTTCTTTGTTCGCTCTATAGCAACTAGGTCGCCTAAAGAGCAAAGTGACTTGGCGTGGGATGCCTTCAACACTGACGGCAGTGGAATGTCTGAAGATGACTATGCTCATGCACGGCGAATGCTCGATTCACTACAATTTGTGTTACCAGCTTATCATTCCACAATCGATACGTGTCTTTCGGTCCTCAACTTGATCGAAGCACAAAAGAAGTGATTGGGCGGTTTGCCGCCTAACCAGCCGCTTCTGCGGATGTAAACCAGCCCGCCACCGAAAAGGGAGCTGGATTTAAAACCAGTGAATGATATGAAACGGAATTTGAACTAATAAACAGGCAACCAGCGGGCTGAACGGTTTACGCCGCTTAGCGCGAAGGTCGTTAGGCCGCACGCAATTGTCTCGAAGAAATCGAATGCAACACTTTTCAATCAGTCGGAGGATGACACAAGCATGAATAAGAATAAGCGCAGTGCGCTCCTGTATTCACTTGCAGGTGTGTGCTTTTTGTTTGTCGGAATCTTTGCCTACGATGGTAGATCACTTCCTACCTATGCCAACATAGTCGCTGGCATTCTTTTCATACTTGTCGCATTCAGAGAATACAGAAAGAGAAATGCTCAATAAGATAGCCCGTTTGTCAAGCCGGGCGTGCGGCCTAACCTCTTTAATAAGTAAAGAGTCAAGAGAATAAAGTACAGGTCGCTCAAGCGGACGTAAACCGGCGGGGCACGAAAAGCGGAGTTGAATTTAAAAGCAGTGAATAATTTAAAAGAGAAAACGAATTAATAAGCAATCGACGGGCGGGCTAATCGGTTTGGTTGTTAGGGCACAGAAAAAAATACAGATGAAAAGCGTTTTGTCACTCATTCTATTTATCTTTGGTATAGGAATATCTCAAGAATCAGTTTCAATTAAAGAAATATCTCATACAGAGTATTCCATTTATTCGACAATTGTTAATTCAAAAAGGAATTATAAAGACATTAAAAGTTGTTTTGTTAATGATAGCACGTTAAAAAACTATTCTCTTTCAATATCCTTAGACACTTCTAGAAAACTTACTTATCACGCCACGGCACCTCATACTTATACGAGAATGGATGAGTGGAAGGGAATCCACAAGGAATGGCCTAACTTTGATATTGCGTTTTATAAAAATCAGTTTTTGATAAATAACAAATATTCTCAACTAATTATTATTGATTCAATTAAATCTTACATAAAAATCAGACAAGCAGATTGGGATAAATTATCTGATTCGAAATACTATCAGCAATACCAAAAAGGCAAAGTCAGTGTGTTTAGTTTTTCTCGCGTTGTATTTAATCTATCTCAAACCGAGGCTCTAGTTTATGCAGATTTTAGTTGTGGTGAACTTTGCGGAAATGGATGTTGGTATTGGCTAAAGAAGAAAGATGGTAAATGGGTAATTTTTAATACGTTTGAAACTTGGGTGTCGTAGCGTTCTGTGCTCTAGCCAGTCGCTCACCCGGACGTAAACCAGCACGCAACGAAAAGCGGAATGGGCTTAAAAACAGAGAAGAAACTAAAAAAGAATTTGAATCAATAAACAGACAACCGACGGGCTAAGCGGTTTACGCCAGTTAGCTCCAAGGTCGTTAGGTGGCGTATAGCGGAATCAAATGAAAATAGAATTACTAATTTTACTTTATTTATTATCTAGCGATTTCATATTTGCGCAAGTTAATTCAAAGGACTTTTTCCCATTAAATATTGGCAATACCTGGGTTTATAAATATTATGATTCTGATACTGAATCACCCTCAGATGTTACTAACACATATTACGGTTCAGCAACTTATAGAATCGTATTTCAGACGGAGTCGCCAGACTCAATAATTTGGAATTTCGAGGAGATGAGAGATGTAACTCACATACATTATGTTTATGGAGATAATAATCGTGATACGACATTTGTAGCAGACACAAATTATTTTGACCTTATTGAATACAAAAACGGAAACCACAGATTGATCATACCATCCGCTCATATCAATCCTTTTAATTTCTTGTGTGAACCTTACTCAGATAGTCTGCAGTTTTCAAGGTATGCCCCAGATTCATTGGAAGATACACTTGCTATTAGTAAGATTTGGATCAATGGCTTACGAAGCATTAGTGGTCAATTCAAAAACACGGTCGGTGTGATAAACATTTCATATTTAAATCACTACCCTACTGGCGTATGGGATTATGCCTATGACTCGCTACTGAACTTTACAATCTTATCGGTCCCAGTTAATAAAAATGATTATAAACCTGAATTCTTTATTCTCGAACAAAATTATCCGAATCCGTTCAACCCGAGCACCACGATACGGTTCGACCTCAAGTGCGCATCGAAGGTGACACTGGGCGTCTATAATGTGCTCGGACAAAACATCCGGGAATGGAATTATGGAATGATGGATGCGGGCAGGTATGACGAAACGCTCACCATGGAAAAGTTTGCCAGCGGAGTGTACTACTACAGGATCACTGTATTAGGAAACAACGGTGAGAGATTCGTATCAGTGAAAGAATTGGTGTTGATGAAATAGGTTCCTGCTGGGCGGCCCCGCGAAGGGATAAGTGTCTTCGCGGGGCATTATCTCGTTCCCACGCTCTGGTTCTAAAGGAATCCCTTTGGGACGTGGGAACGAGCTTAACATGGTCAAGGTGTTCTTGCTAAACAAGGGACGCAGAGCGTCCGAAGAGTTGGGTTCCTACGCAAGCGACTAGGAACGAGGTGACAGTTGTAGTTGCCGTTCGTGCATTACAACCATCAGGGAGTCACGTCAAACAAAGAGGCTGTTCTGCAACACAGGCTCAACCGAGGCTCAACCGAGAGGTAACCGAGAATGAGCCGTCTGCAAATCGCCTCCTTTTTGAAGACCGACTCCCTCCTCTGCTCTATAGTGTTCATTACTGAAGAGGTTTTGCCGCTGCAAAAAAAGATTTACGTGACGGCAAAAGCGGTCTTTTGATGAACAACTAATTATGAGAGAGAACTGAGAAAGTGTTGCATTGTGAGCGGGCGATTATCTGCGTGTGCTATGACCTTTTCTTGTCTTGCGCAGCTGGTGAGATAAACTTTTCAGTTGCAGATGAATTTCAATCCCGCCAAGCCCGGATTGATTTAATTGCATCAACTTTCTATATTAAAAGTAATGCCAAGCCAAATTAATCACAGTCACAGTGTTGTGTGTCGCAGACCTCGCCGTTTTCTGGCGGGTTGTCTAACGATTGTTGATTCGCCCTGAAAGACTGTACGATACGCTCTACTTTTATCAAAAGTCTTTCCGCATGAAAGACTTTTTTATTTTCAGAGAAGGCTTTTATGAAACATTTCGAAACACGTTCCATCCGCATACAGAACAAGCGAACCGGTAACCGCGAGCATTCCGTTCCGCTCTATTTAACGTCGAGCTTCACATTTGAAAGTGCCGAGCAGGGACGCGCACTTTTTGCCGATGAGATTGAAGGAAATATTTATTCCCGGTTCTCAAATCCCAACACGTCGGAATTTATCGAAAAGATGGCGGCGCTTGAACATGCTGAAGACGGCTTTGCGTTTGCGACAGGAATGGCGGCAGTGTTTGCGGGTTTCGGTGCGCTGCTGCAATCGGGCGATCATGTTCTCGCATGCAGATCGCTGTTCGGTTCAACGCATCAATTGCTGACGAAGGTTCTTGCGAAATGGGGAATCATGCACACGTATGTTGATGCTGAAAAACCGGATGAGTGGGAGAAGGCGATCCAGAAAAAAACAAGGATGATCTTCATCGAAACGCCCTCGAATCCCGGATTGGAATTGATTGATCTTGAGTGGCTCGGTACACTGAAAAAGAAGCACAACATCGTGCTGAATGTTGACAATTGTTTTGCAACGCCGTATTTGCAAACGCCGGCAGATTTCGGCGCCGATCTCATCACGCATTCTGCAACAAAATTTATTGACGGGCAAGGGCGCGTGCTTGGCGGAGTGATTGCCGGCAGAAAAGACCTCATGAAAGAGATTCGCTTTTTTGCACGGCACACGGGACCGGCGTTGTCTCCGTTCAATGCGTGGCTTCTTTCGAAAAGTTTAGAAACACTTGCTGTGCGGATGGAGCGCCATTGCGAGAATGCGTTTGCGCTTGCACAATATTTGGAAAGACAATCCGGTGTTGAGAAAGTGAAATATCCGTTCTTGCCGTCGCACCCGCAGTATGCTCTGGCGAAAAAACAGATGAAGCACGGCGGCGGAGTTGTCACCTTCGTTGTAGAAGGAGGATATACGCGGGCGCAGCGTTTTATTGATGCGCTTCAGCTTCTTTCGATCACAGCAAATCTCGGCGACACACGCACAACTGTGACGCATCCGGCTTCGACAACGCATTCAAAATTGACTGAAGAAGAGCGTCAGCAGGTAGGCATTGTTCCGGGACTGATTCGAATCTCTGCCGGACTGGAACACATTGACGATATTATTGCCGATATCGAACAAGCGTTGAAGAAGTCGAAGTAAGAAAGTACTCCAGAGTTTTTTGCCGATTCAGAAGAAGGTTCAGGATTAAAGATTCAGGATTTATGATTCACTCCATGACTCTTGAAACTTGAATCCTGAATCACCAACAATCAATCACAGGTTAACAATTTTTGAGGAGGGAAATTATGAGCAGTATTTTTGGATTGTGGCACTGGTACATTGCCGGCCCGCTCATCGGGCTTTTTGTTCCGGCGCTGCTGATTTGTTTGAACAAAATGCTCGGCATCTCATCTTCGTTCGAACATATTTGCATGCTTGTTCTGCCGGAAGGGAAGCGGTCAATCTTCCGGTTTAACATGGAAGAAAACGGATGGAAGATTCTTTTCGTTGCAGGAATAATGGCGGGCGCTTTTATCGCGTCGCATTTTCTTTCTTCCACAGCGCCGCATTTTCTGCCGCAAAAATATTATTCGGCACAAGGGTATGGTAAGCTTTTCATCGGCGGGCTGCTTGTCGGTTTTGGCACGCGGTACGCAAACGGCTGCACGTCCGGACATACAATATTCGGATTGTCGCTGCTTCAATCGTCAAGCCTGAAAGCGACGCTTTCATTTTTCGCCGGAGGATTGATCTATACATTTTTCGCGTATCATTTTTAGGGAATAATGAACCATGAAAAAAATCGGCTGCATTTTGTACGGAATCGCGTTTGGCATTGTGTTGACAAAATCTGAAGTGATCAGTTGGTTCCGCATTCAGAATATGTTTCTGTTCAAAGAAGCGCACATGTATCTGATCATCGGCTCGGCGGTGGCTGTCGGAGCGCTTTCTATTCAAGTGATTAAAAAATTCAAGGTGAAAACATTGAAGGGGGAAGAAATCCGATATTCGGGGAAGCCGTTCAATAAAGGATTCATCATTGGCGGGCTGATCTTCGGTTTGGGCTGGGCGATAACGGGCGCGTGCCCGGGGCCGATTTTCGCGCAGATCGGAGCGGGAGAATATCCGGCGATATTCACGTTGGCAGGCGCGCTGACCGGTGCGTTTGTGTATCATTCTGTGAAAGAAAAATTACCACGTTAATTTTTTCACTGTGCGGAGAGTAGAATGTCAAAGACACGAATGGAAGCGTTCAGCGATGGCGTCATCGCCATCATCATCACCGTTATGGTTCTTGAATTGCACATTCCGCGGGGAGCAGATATGACTTCGCTGCTTTCGCTGATGCCGGTGTTTTTCAGTTATGTGCTCAGCTTTATTTTCCTCGGAATCTACTGGAGCAATCATCATCATTTGCTTCAGGCGATTAAGCACGTGGACGGGCGGGTGCTGTGGGCGAACCTGCATTTGCTTTTCTGGTTATCGCTCACGCCGTTTGTTACCGGCTGGATGGGAGAGAATCATTTCGCCCCGCTGCCGGTTGCGTTGTATGGCGTTGTGCTGCTACTTTCAGCAGTTGCATATTTTATTCTTACACGGGTGCTGATTTCTGTCCATGGCAAAGACTCTGTGTTAGCGACGGCAATGGGAAGTGACTTTAAAGGGAAGATTTCTGTCGTGTTTTATATTGCGGCGATACCGCTTTCGTTTGTCAGTCCCTGGTTTGCCTGTGCGATCTACGTTCTGGTTGCAATTATGTGGCTTGTGCCCGACCGGCGAATTGAAAAAGCTTTCATCGCTGCCGAGTAACGCCCGGGAACGCCGCAGGTTATTCAGGCGTTAGATAACATAATTATGACACCTCAATTTCAATCGCAGAGTGATCTTCAACAGGCGACATTTGGCGCAGGATGTTTTTGGTGTACGGAGGCCGTGTTCGAACGGCTTGACGGCGTTCATTCCGTTGTTGCAGGATATGCCGGCGGAACGACAGTAAATCCGACGTACAAAGAAGTGTGCAGCGGAACAACAGGGCATGCTGAAGTGGCGCAGATTACATTCGATCCTGCAAAAATCAGCTACGAAGAGTTGCTGAACGTTTTTTGGCATGCGCACGATCCGACGACGTTGAACAGGCAAGGCGCGGATGAAGGGACGCAGTATCGTTCGGTAATTTTCTACTATGATGAGAAGCAAAAAGCGGCAGCGGAGAAATCAAAAGCAGACGTGCAGGCAAATTTTGCCAAACCGATTGTTACCTACATTGAACCACTGAAACAATTTTACACTGCAGAAAATTATCATCAGGATTATTACAAGAACAATCCGCAGGCACCGTATTGCACATTTGTGATACGTCCGAAATTAGAAAAGCTGAAGCGAGAGAAGGCGTAAGCCGGACTTGGAAAGTTTTATCGAATTTTGTAGTTTACCATTAACAATAACTTACATTGTCATTTGGAGAAGTCATGATTCGGAAACTCACGTTCATTATCGTTTTTCTTTCGCTGGCAACTCTCATCGGTTGCAGTGAAAAGAAAGCCGATCCGGCACAAATTCAGAAAGCAAACGATGCTATTGCGCAAGGGAATTTTGAGGGCGGGGTGGCAACTCTTGATTCTCTTGCAAAGGAAAGCCCCAATGATGACGCGCTGAAGCGGGCGCGTGCCGATGCCCACATGAAATACGCAAACTATTTGATGTATGATTCTCCGCTGCCGCCGCACCAAAAATACCCCGGTGCCTTAAAGCAATACCGTGTTGTCGTTTCGCTTGATCCTGCTAATCAGGAAGCGAAGCAGGATATCAACATGATCGAAAGCATTTACCAGCAAATGGGAAGGCCCATTCCGCAGTAATATGGCGGGAAATTGATCTGCTATCGGCAGAACTGAGTGTGATGCAGCTCTCCTGATTGTTCCTTGTTCTTGACAACGGAGCGGATTTTTGCAATATTTCCCCCGCAATGCAAGCAAGCATTTCCTTATCTATACCCATGACAGCCCGTGTTCCGAAGGAATCCCTTCGGGAAAAAGCGGCGAAGTAACGCGGTTTAATCAGAAACGCAACTCTATGCCTCTTTTCCGCAAGAAAAGAATTTTGCGCGTTGTTATTACTTTTGCTTCTGCGTTGGTACTCGCATCGTGTGCTCCTTCCACCTACGAAGTTATTTCCACAATGCTTGAGCAAGGAAAGAATGATGATGTGTTGTCGCTTGTCCGCGCTCAGCTTTTGAAATCGCCCCAAGGTCCGCTGTTCTTAAAATATATGGGGATTGCGCTGTACAATAAGAAATATTATAACGAATCGGTCGGTTATCTCGAAAGTTCGCTCAAGTATGACCCCGAAGATGACCAGACAATCTACTATCTTGCCTCGTGCTACGAAGCGGTGTTTGAGTATGCAAAAGCGATACAATATTACCGGCGTTATAATGAGCTGACGATCTTCGGGGATTACAAGCAAGTTGTCGAAGCGCGAATCAAAGTCTTGTACCGCCAGCAGATGGATATTGAGGCGAAACAGGCTTTGCTTGAAGAATCGCGGCTTGATGTAGCGAAAATTCCTTCAAATACCGTTGCCGTTCTGTACTTTGATAATCGCGGCTCGCAACGAAATCTCGATCCGTTGCAAAAAGGTCTGGCGGAAATGATCATCACCGATCTGTCGAAAGTAAAATCGCTGCGCGTTGTGGAGCGATTGCGGCTCGAAAAATTGATGGAAGAACTTAATCTTGCCGGAACGGATTTGGTTGATGAGCGCACCGCGCCTCGCCTCGGCAAATTGCTCGGCGCGTATCACCTCATCAAAGGTTCGTTTTTTGATCTGACTTCGGATAAAGTAAGGATAGATGCTTTCATAGCTGCGACGCT
>JAJYOI010000114.1 GCA_021796275.1 Bacteroidota bacterium | reverse complement strand
AGTGTCGCAGCACATGAAAGAAAAGGTTTTTGCCGGCCGGAAAGATTCCCCGGTTTTTCTTACGATAAAAGGGAAGCAATTGTATCCTAATGCAGTCAATGAAATCATTAAAAAATACCTCCGCGGCATTTCGGAGGTTCAACAAAAAAGCCCGCATGTGCTGCGACACTCTTTTGCCACACACATGCTGGATCATGGTGCTGATATTAGCACAGTAAAGGAGCTGCTGGGGCACGAAAGTCTGTCAACAACACAAGTGTACACCCATGTTACTTCGGAGCGATTGAAGAAAGTGTATCGCCAGGCTCATCCGAAAGCAGAATAAGACTTCAGATTTCGGAAGGCTCTCCACTTTAATATATTCATGGAGGAATCATGGAAATCCATATCACGGCACGCCACTTTAAGGCTCACGAAACGCTGCGGGAATATGCGACCAATGCAATAGAGAGGCTCGAGCGTTATTACGACGGCATCGTTCGCGCAGAAATCGTTTTCAGTTATGAACGTCCGCGCAACAGTATTAAAGATGTTGAAGTGCTTCTCACCGTGTACGGTGCAGTGCTCAAAGCATACAATCAATCGGACGATTATTTCAAAGCGCTTGATAACGCCATGGAAAAAATGGAACGGCAATTGAAACGGTACAAAAGCAAACTTCATCGGAAAGAAAAAGTAGAAGTGAGGCGCGTGAAAGAGAAGGCTGTCTAACTAACGATCAGATGGACTCCACCTTCAAGGTGGAGTCCATCTCTTAACAAATATTCCGCCTATGAAACTTGAATCCATCAAGGAAGTCCGCAAACATAATATTCAAGTCGGCTTTTTGTTTGAAGCGCTGAAAAACAGAATCAAGCTTGAAGCGTTGACCAACGTCGGTTTTGAAAACCTGATCCGGGATAAGAACATTCACCGTCCCGGCCTTGCCTTAGCGGGCTACGTGGCGCTGTTTACATACGACCGCCTTCAGGTATGCGGCAATACAGAAATGCGTTATCTGAAAAGCATGCCGCTTGAAGAGCGTATCCGCGCATTTAGCACGTTGTTCAAATTTAACATTCCGTGCATTATCGTTACCAACGATAACACGATTGACCCGGAGCTTGTGCAAATTGCCGCCGACCATAATGTGCCGGTGATGAGAACGCCGTTTGAAACGACAAAAGCAGTTTATTTCCTCAGCGATTTCCTTGATGATCAATTTTCACCGCAGGTTTCTATTCACGGTTCATTTGTCGATGTCTATGGCATCGGTGTGTTGTTTATCGGTCGGTCCGGGATTGGGAAAAGTGAGATCACATTGGATTTGATCGAACGCGGCCACCGGCTTGTTTCCGACGACGTGGTGACGATTACACGTAAAGGGGAAGGAATTCTTATCGGTGCAGGAACCGATTTAGTGAAACATTTCATGGAAATCCGCGGTCTGGGAATTATTGATGTGCAAAATATTTTCGGCGTACGTGCCATTCGTTTTCAAAAGCGCGTCGAAGTGGTCGTTGAATTGATGGAATGGGATTCGAAAGGAGATTTCACCCGAACGGGGCTTGATCAGCAGACGTTGAAGATCTTAGATGTTGATATTCCTCACATTAAACTCCCGATCTTCCCCGGCAAGAATATTACCGTGATTGCCGAAGTCATTGCACTTGATTATCTCCTGAAGCACTATGGCTACGATTCTGCGAAAGAATTCTCCCATAAGCTTGAGAATGTAATCGCTCAGAAAAGCAAGAAAAATGCAAAACGGGCAATTGATTACTTTGAGCACGATTTTGAGTAAATGACGAAAAACACATTTTTTCGAAATTCTTTGTTTTCTGAGAAATTTTCTTGACAAAACATCATAATTTCTTTATTTTCCCACAACGACTCAAGACCGCAGAGCGATTGTCTATGAGAAAAGAGGCGTGGTAAATGGTAAGGCAATCATAAATCTATATAACGAATGAAAAAACGTTACAAGCTGTTCTACTATTCGGAAGAGACGGTTACCTACGTTGAGGCGAAGGGCTTCAAGCTCAAATTCGCAGGGCTTGTTCTCGTCTGTGTCGTAGCAGGTCTTGGAGTGCTCTTTGTGGTGAATCATTTTCTCGGTGATATTCTCGGCATTGATGTCGACCGCATCACATATCTTTCGACTGAAAACAGAATGTTGAAAGATCAACTTTCGGAAACTAACGGCAGGCTGCATGATCTGTCTGCGATGATGGATAAACTTGCCGAACGTGATAATGAGCTGCGTGTGTCAGTCAACCTGCCGAAGATAGATGATGATACGCGAACATTAGGAACCGGCGGAACAGTAGCGGCGTTGGATGTAGGAGTGATTTCGCGTAACGCAAGCAATCTGATTAACACATCGAGATCGCTGGTAGAAAAAATGGAACGCGAAATAGATTTCCAGAAAAAAAGTTATGAAGATGTATATAATCAATCTCAAGAGAACAAGGTTCTTTTTTCACACATCCCCGCCATTACACCTATGAAAGGATTGTTTTCCTATCATAGTTTCGGGATGAGGATGCATCCGATTTTAGGAAGAATCATCATGCACGAAGGCGTTGATATTGCCAATGATGTCGGAACGCCGGTCCATGCAACGGGCGATGGCGTTGTAGAGTTTGCCGGCAAGACTGGTGGCAATTACGGAACTGCAGTTGAAATTAATCATGGATTTGGTTATCGAACATGGTATGCACATTTATCGCGGCCGGTTGTTCATCCGGGACAGAATGTGAAGCGCGGAGAGATTATTGCCTATTCGGGAAACACGGGCTTGTCAACCGGGCCGCATCTTCATTATGAAGTCCGTGTGAATGGAAAACAAGTCAATCCGGTTACGTACTTCATTGATGATGACCATTATAATCAGATCCGAGAGCAGTTAGTATTGAGCACCAAGTAGAACTTTTGGGCGAGTAGGTCTGTTTTTGAATGAAAAATGACGGGAGTATGGTTGTTATGATTTGGACAATGGAACTTGCATCGTACCTTGAAGATGCGCCTTGGCCTGCGACAAAAGATGAACTCATAGATTATGCTATGCGTACTGGAACTCCTATTGAGGTGATTGAAAATCTTCAGGAGTTGGAAGATAATGACGAGCCATATGAAAGCATTGAAGAAATTTGGCCTGATTATCCGACCGGTGAAGATTTCTTCTATGAAGACGAAAGTGAATATTAGTGCACACTGATGTTCTCCAGCAGTGAAGAAAATGTTTTCTTTGGCGGCGCCTGCGGCGCCGCGTAATCACTACCAAACTTGAAACTTCAATTTTAGGAGAAAACCCAGCCGCATGGTGCTGGGTTTTTTTTTGATGCCGCCAATCTTCCACGTAACAAGAATCCAACATCAGAAGATCGTACGATGCGCACGGTTGTTCCTCGCATGCTGTGCCGCAATGAGTCTGTTTGCCGGAGAAAGCCGGGCTGCTGCATTTTTATCGCCTGACCCCGCTTCAGCATTGTACGAAGTCCGGAAAATCACATTTCATGTCGACGGCGATATTCATGAAGAAACATTCCGCAGTTTGCTCCAAACGGTGGAATCGCCGTCTCGCTTTTGGACGTACATGTACGAACATGTGTATCAAAAATTCGGAGCCAAGCCTGAATATTTTGATCCGATACTATTTGATGCCGACATCCTTCGCATTGAAAAATATTTGACGGACCATGGATATTTTCATTCCGTAGTTGATACTTCGCTGCATTTCTCCCTGCCTTCGCAGAGTGTGAATATTGATATCAGCATTAAGGAAAACCGCAGGTCACTTGTTGATACTGTTCGAATTACCGGCTTGGACAGTCTGTCCGAAGATGTCCTTCAAAAAATCTATACAGGCAGATTGGTGAAAGAACATTCACCCTTTGTGCAAGACGATGTAGAAAGGGAGCGCGCCCGCATTTACCGCATTCTCGTTAATAACGGTTACACCACCGCTGTGGTTGACAGCGTTTCTGTCCGGCGGTATCTTTCTACAGATAATTTGACAGTAGCTTTCGCATTCCATCCCGGAAAGCGTTATGTGTTCGGCCAGATTGAAATTCGTTTTGATAAAGGAGAAGTGCAGCGCGATATTGTTCTGCGCCAGCTTGATTTTCAGCCGGGGGAAATTTACAACGACGATAAAAAAAATCAAAGCGAACAAAACCTGAACGGACTCGGAATATTCGAGTCTGCAAAGGTTGAGACCCGGACACCTATTGATACAACAAATCCGCCAATGATTCCGATACAGATTGTTGCACGTGCGCGAGAATTGCAGGAGCTTTCGCCTGAAGTGCTGGTGGACAACGAAAACGAAGCGTTCAATACAGGGTTAGGCGTCGGTTACAGCAACCGGGATTTCTTCGGCGATGCAAGAAATTTTTCGACGCGGCTGCAGTTTCGCCTGCAGTCTATCCAGGATTTGAATTGGTCAGGTGCTGTTCGAAACGGCTTCAATGAACCGTCGCTTCTTGCCCGCGCCGATTTGCAGATGCAAATGATTCAACCGTATTTTTTCAGCAACAAATTAAACGCAAACTGGACGGTCTCCGGCGAATATGAAAAACAGAAATATTATCTCTTAAATACAATTCGCAACAGGATTGGATTAACGAACCGGTTTGCAACGTACACGCTTGGCTTTCTCGACTGGAATCTTGAACGGGTCGCAGTGAACATCAAGGATACCACTCAAGTCAGTCCGGAATTGTTCACCGGGACACGGCAGAAACAGTTCAACTCGATTTTGACATTTACGTTGCAGCGCGACAAAACGAACGATGTGTTTTCACCGACGGAAGGTTTTTTTCATACGGCGTCAATTGAAGAAGCCGGCGTCGTGCCATCGCTGCTTGGAAGCTTTGGTTCTGTGCTGCCGTATGCTCAATATTACAAACTCTCTTTTCTTGCGCGCCATTATTTTCCTGCAAACGAAGAGCGCACATTTATTTGGGCAATCAAGCTTCGCGGAGGGTTTGCAAAATTGTATAACCGCAACAATCAAACGCCTGTGCCCCCGACACGTAAATTTTATGCGGGCGGCAGCGGGAGTGTGCGTGGATGGAAATCCCGCGGACTATCTGCCACCGGAAGCCCTGACGAGGGAGGCAATGCAATTATTGAGGGCAATGTTGAAACGCGCTTCAGTTTATTTCCAAAGGGCGGAAGCGTATTAAAAATAAATATGGAAAACCTCTGGGGCGTATTGTTTGTTGATTGCGGCAATATCTGGAGCGACGTTTCGCTTGTTCGCCCCCGCGATATTGCCATTGCCGCAGGATTTGGTTTGCGCTACGAAACATTCGTCGGTCCATTGCGTTTTGATGTCGGCCTTCGGATCTATGATCCTAACCAAGCAACGGGTCGGCAATGGATCGTCAACAGGAAACTATTCACCGAAACATTTAGCTTGATCAACTTCGGCATTGGGCAGGCGTTCTGAAAAAAGTATGAGCTGGAACGACATCATCGGGCAGAATCGTGCTAAGAAATATTTACAGCGTGCAATCACGGAAAAAAGGATTGCGCATGCATATTTGCTATGGGGACCTCACGGTGTCGGAAAAGATGCGCTTGCAATTGAATTTGCTCGTACGCTGTTGTGCCAGACTGGAAAAGCGGAATCATGCGGGAAATGCCCGGAGTGCAGGAAGATAAACGCCTTGCAACATCCGAATCTGAAAATTATTTTTGCGTTGCCAGCCAGTGAAAAAGACAGCAGCAGCGGCGAAGAAAAAATGAAAACGGATGTGCAATCGGAGGTGCGTGAACAGACGGAAATGAAAGCGAGGAATAACTATTTCCATTTTGCAATTCCGCATGCAACGATCATCAATATCGGCAGTGTTCGTGAAGCCCGCCGTGAATCGTCGATGACGGCATTCAATGCGGGGAAAAAAATCTTCCTCATTTCTGAAGCCGAGTTGATGAATGAAGCTGCACAGAATGCTCTTCTCAAGATATTGGAGGAGCCGCCCGCCGATACTATTTTTCTGCTGACCACATCGCGAAAAGAGCTGCTTCGTCCCACGATTATTTCGCGCTGTCAAAGCATTCGATGCGATGTATTAGTGGAAGAAGAAATTGAAGCGGCGCTCAGAGAGCGAGAACAGGTTGAAGCCGGCCAAGCACGTCTGGTTGCGCGATTAGCAAACGGCGATTATTCTCGCGCCGTGGATTTGCTTGGAGAGAATCTTGTGCACTTGCGCGAAACTGCAGTGAACTTTTTACGTGCCGTCGCCGTTGGAAAACCTGTTCAGGTGTTCGAAGAAATGGATTTTTTTCTCGATAGTGATCGAAAACTCAGCGAACAATTTTTACTGTTGATGCTTTTGTGGCTGCGCGATGCAATGCTGGTGCAGGAAGGAAAAGATAATATCGTTAACGTTGACCAGGCAGAATCGCTTGCAAAGTTTGTGCAGCGTTTCAAGAAAGCGGAGCTTTCAGCAACCCTTGCGGTTGTGGAGCGTTCGCTCGAACTTCTGCGCAAAAATGTGTATCTTCAATTAATATTTGTTTCTCTGGCAATTCAGTTGCAAAGAATTTTTCTCCATGAAAGATAATCCTAAACGTATTTTAGTGACAGCGGCGCTGCCTTATGCGAACGGGCCCATACATCTTGGGCATCTTGCCGGCGCATACCTGCCGGCAGATATTTATGTGCGGTATCAGCGTTTGCAGCACTGCGATATTCTTTTCATCTGCGGCTCGGACGAGCATGGCGTAGCGATCACGATTGCCGCTGAAAAACAAGGCGTGACCCCACAATCTATTGTTGATGGATTTCACGCGATGAATGCGGAAACGTTTGCGTCGTTTGGTGTGAAATTTGATAATTACTCGCGCACGTCGCTCCCTATTCATCATGAAACATCAAAAGAATTTTTTCTTGACCTCTACCAGAAAAAAATCCTGAAGGAAAAGGAAGAGCAGCAGTTGTACTGTGAAGTCAACAAAATGTTTCTTGCCGATCGTTATGTCGAAGGCACATGCCCCGTGTGCAAAGACGAATCTGCGCGCGGCGATCAATGCGAAAATTGCGGAACGTGGCTCAATGCGACAGAACTGATCAATCCAAAATGCAAACTGTGCGGTTCAACGCCGGTCGTTCGAACAACGAAACATTTTTATCTGCCGTTGGGCGATTTTCAAAAGCGGCTTGAAGAGTATGTTCATTCACATTCTGAATGGAAAGACAATGTTCAGAAATATTGTGAAAGCTGGTTTAAGGGAGGCTTGCAGGACCGGGCGGTGACGCGCGATTTGAATTGGGGAGTTCCGGTACCGCTCAAAGAATTTTCCGACAAAGTGATTTATGTGTGGTTCGACGCAGTGCTCGGCTATATCTCTTCGACGAAAGAATGGGCGCAGCGCATGGGATCGCCGGACAGGTGGAAACAGTACTGGCAGGATAACGGGACGCGGTATATTGCGTTCATTGGAAAAGACAATGTTGTTTTTCATTGCATTGTATTTCCGGCGATGCTGATGGCAAAGGGCGGTTACATTGTGCCGGACAATGTTCCTGCGAACGAATTTCTGAATTTAGAAGGCGGAAAATTTTCGAAGAGCCGCAACAATGCAATTTATGTGAAAGATGTGTTGAAGACATTCGAGCCTGATTTTCTTCGTTATACTATAGCAATGAATTTGCCGGAAACTCACGACACTGATTTTTACTGGAAAGATTTTCAGGCGAAGGTGAACGGCGAGCTGGCAGATATTTTCGGAAATTTTGTGAATCGTACGCTCGCATTTACCGAAAAAAACTTCAGCGGAAAAGTTCCGCAGTGCGGCACATTGACTGCACGCGATGAAGAGATCATTGCAGTGATGAAAGAGATGCCGGGAGTTGCCGGCGCTCTTTATGAAAAATTCAAATTCCGCGACGGCACATTCGAAATAATGAATCTTGCACGCGCTGCGAACAAGTATTTCAACGACAGCGAGCCGTGGAAAACTCTGAAGTCTAATCCGGCGCAATGTGCTACCACGTTGCATATTTGTTTACAGATCGTCCGGACGCTTGCTGTTTTGTTTGCGCCGGTTCTGCCGTTTTCGACAGAGCGTGTGTGGAAGATGCTGCGCGTTGAAACTCCTTTGTCAGATGAGCAGTGGGACAGCGCCGGTGCCATGAAGCTGGCTGCAGGTCATCAACTTGGTGCAGTGGAAATTATTTTCAAGAAAGTTGAAGATGCGGCAATTGAAGCAGAGTTGCAAAAGTTAGGAGTGCCGTTGGAGAATTCATCGGGAAACGCACAAGAAAAATTACCGCCGGTAAAACCGACGATCTCATTTGACGAGTTTCAAAAATTGGATCTTCGAATCGGTAAAGTTATTGCGTGTGAGCCGATACCGAAATCCAAGAAACTTCTGAAATTGCAGGTAGAGCTCGGCGCCGAGCGCCGGCAAATTGTTGCAGGTATCGCGGAACACCGAACGCCGGAGGAATTGATCGGTAAGTCAATTGTTGTCGTCGCCAATCTCGCGCCGGCAAAATTAATGGGCATAGAATCTCAAGGAATGTTGCTCGCTACACACGGTGATGGTGATGCGTTTGCACTGTTGACCGTAACGAACGATGTTGCACCAGGAAGCTGGGTAAAATAAGCAGGATACGTTGCAGATAAATTTTCCTCGTCGACAAATAAAGGAGAATAACAATGGAAAAAGTGCTTTCATATATAGACGCGAATAAAGAACGATATCTCGCTGAACTAACAGAACTTCTTTCAATACCAAGCGTGAGTTCGCTGAAAGAGCATCAGGAAGACATGCAGCGATGCGCGCAATGGATTGCGGGCCATATGGAACATATCGGCATGCGCAATGTGAAAATTTTCCCGACCGAGGGGCATCCTGTTGTGTACAGTGAATGGCTGGACGCTCCGGGAAAGCCGACGGTATTGCTCTATGGCCATTACGATGTGCAGCCGGTTGATCCTTTGAATCTCTGGACGTCGCCGCCGTTTCAAGCAACAATACGCGGAGAAAATCTTTATGCGCGCGGCGCATCGGACGACAAAGGGCAGGTGTTCATCCACCTCAAATCTGTGGAAGCAATGATGAAGAACGACAACAATTG
>JAJYOI010000113.1 GCA_021796275.1 Bacteroidota bacterium | reverse complement strand
TATCGTTCGTATGGAGAATTGTAATTGTTTTGGGCTGTGCAAAAGCGATCGTCGCAGATGCGCACACAAACAGCAAAAGCGATGTCAGCCGCTTCAAAACCGCCGTTTTGTTATTGTTCATAATAACCTCCTGATTTCTCGGCTGCCCGGTTGGTTCAGGCAATCGGACAGCTATCTGTTCTCGTTGGGCTTTTAAGATACAAAGAAAAATCCTATATTGGAATATGTTTTTTACAATTGTATCCTGAAACGCCCGCGACAAGTCGTATGAAGCACTGCATCAAAATATTTTTCCTCAGCCTTGCATTCTCGGTATCCGTCTTCCCGGCAGCACCGAAAGCAGAAAAACCGCAGCTCATCATTTTCATTTCGGTTGATCAGATGCGCGAAGATTATTTCACGCGTTTTGCAGACGAATTTACCGGCGGGCTGAAGCAACTGTATTCAGAAGGCGCATTTTACACCAACGCCGATCTCAACTACGCTTCCAGCGTAACGTGTTTAGGCCACGCTTCGATGAGCACCGGCTCGTATCCCCGAACAAGCGGAATTCAGGAAAACGAATGGATTGATCCGTTGACGCGAAAGGCTGTGTATTGTGTTGAAGATTCAAGTGCCGGGCCTGTTGATGGAGAAGGGGGCGGATTCTCTCCTCACAATCTTCTCGTTACCGGAATCGGCGACTGGCTGAAAAGTGCATCGCCGAATTCGAAAGTAATCTCCGCTTCGGGAAAGGACCGTGCCGCAATTCTCATGGGAGGAAAACATCCCGACTTCGCTTTTTGGTATGACAGAAAAACGGGGCACATGGTAACGTCAGATTATTATGCAAAGAATATTCCGTCGTGGGTGCAGGCGTTCAACAATTCGGGCTGGATTAATAAGAATGTACCCGATGCGTGGACGCTGATGCGCCCGGAAAAAACGTATGCAGGCGACGAACCCGATGACTTCAGCGCAGAAAACAACTGGTGGGGAAAATCGAAAAGTTTTCCGCACGTTTTTGATTCGCAGCGCAAATCAGAAGAAATAATGATCAGCCCGTACTGTGATATGCTTGTATTGGATTTTGCCAAAGAAGCAATCCGCAATGAGCAACTTGGCACGCGCGGTGTTACTGATTTATTGTGCCTAAGTCTTTCGAACACAGATTACATCGGACACGACTTTGGTCCGAACAGCAGAGAAATGCACGACAATATGCTTCGCCTTGACAGTACGCTCGGAGCATTCTTTGAATCCGCGGAAAAAATTGTCGGGCGCTCTCACATTCTCGTCGTGCTCACTGCCGATCACGGCGTGCTGCCGTTCCCGAAATATTTGACAGAGATCGCTCACGTAACAACAGAGGAGATCAAAGTGGGAGCAACAATTGAACATGTTGCTCCGGAAAGAATAATTTTCAAGAAACAAATCAAACCCGGGCTTGATTCTCTTAACAAAGCATTACAAGCGAAGTGGAACATACACGAATCATTGTTTGAGGAGAGCGGCTTTCTTAACTATATTGCTGCGGCACACGCTGGAGTTGACAGCCTTCAACTCGAACGTGCTGTGCGTAATGGCTTACTTTCAATCCATGGCGTTGCCGACGTATATTTTCGACGCGAATTAACAAACCCAAAAGCTGGGCCGCGACCATTCCTTGATTATTTCCGGCGAAGCTATTACGAGCCGCGGGGTGAAGACTATCAGATTCGTTACGCGCCGTACACGCTCATCGCTTCCCGCAGTACAGGAACGACTCACGGTTCAACATACCGGTACGATACGCACATTCCTATTGTCTTTTGGAATGCAGAGATGAAGCCGGAACATATTTCGCGCAGAGTGCACAGTGTAGATATTGCACCGACGCTCGCGCGCCTGATAAGCGTTTCGTACCCGCACTCGGTTGACGGAACACCGCTCAAAGAACTTCATTAATTTATTTTTGAAGGCAACAATCATGAACACTACAACGTCATGCAGCCAGAAAATTATTTCCCTTGCGGTAGCTTTTCTTTTTCTCGCATGTTCCGCACGCGCGAGCGATAATTCGACGTACGAATTTCTGCGCAGCGATGTTTCTGCGCGCTCAGCGGCAATGGCAGGAAGTTTCGTTTCTATCCAGAACGATATCAATACGATGTTCTACAATCCAGCCGCGCTTGCAACGCTCGGACAACCGCAGGCATCGTTCGGCTTCACGAAAAATTTGCTCGATGTCAATGCGGGCTATGCAGCGTACGGGCAAGAATACAACGGCATAGGTACTTTCGGCGTTGGCGTTGATTACGTCAATTACGGCTCATTCGACAGAACAGATGATTTGCAAAATGTTCTGGGTACATTCAGCGCCGGCGACTTTGCGATGCTGCTCGGTTATGCTTTCACACCGGAAGAAAATCTGAACCTCGGCGTGACAGGAAAACTTATCTATTCATCCATCGCCGAAGCACATTCCTCGGCACTTGCCCTTGATGCCGGCGCGTTATATTATGTGCCGGGGCCAAATCCATTGACACTGGGCATCAGCATTCTTAATCTTGGAACACAACTGAATCCTTACCTGAGTACACGCGAAAGCCTCCCTCTCGATATTAAAATTGGAGCAACAATTAAACCGCAGCATCTTCCGCTCCTTCTGAGCATAAATTTTCACAGGCTCAATGAGCAACAGGATTCATTCTTCCAGCGGTTCAAAGCATTCTCTATCGGAGGCGAGTTCACGTTGAGCAAACCGCTCCGTTTCCGTTTCGGATTTCACAATGAACGGCGAACTGATTTGAATCTCGGAACAACAAACGGCATGGCAGGATTTTCGTTGGGAGGCGGTTTAGTGCTGCAAACCCTGCGGTTCGATTACGCGTACGTCTCGTTAGGAAATATCGGAAGCGTCAACCAACTTACTGTAGCGATGAATTTGTAAAAGTGATGCACTCATCTTCCCATCGCTGTCCCGACAGCAAGTGAACTAAGATAAAACAGCAGCATTCCTACAAAGACAATAACCGGAGTGACCCGATTTCCTGAACGGTTCACTTCGGGTATTAAGTCGCTCGCCCCGACATACAAACCGGCACCTGCAGAAAACGCAAAAGCAAATCCAACTACGTGCATGCTGACATCCGTCAAAAAGAATGTTGTTAAGATGCCCAACATCGTTCCGGACCCGATGCCGACCGACGCCCAGAATGCATTCTTGCGCGGTTGATCAGCGGCAAGCATGATAGAAGCAACGGTCAGTCCTTCAGGAAACTTATGAAGAAGAATAGCAATGAAAATCATTACTCCTAACGACACGTTATACTGCATCCCAGCCGCAATGGAAAGACCGTCGAAAAAAGCATGAATAAACAATCCTGAAAATGCGGAGTAGCTTGCCACGCGTGAGAGCATAACATCGGAATGTGTCTCTTCGCCGAAGTGCAAGTGCCCGACGATAGTGTGTTCCACAAAATGCATGACGCTAAACCCAAGCAAAACCCACAACGAGGCACCCATTCCAATTCCCTGAATACTTTCCGGCACAAGATCAATCAGTACAAGCGCAAGAATAAACCCGGCGCCAAGTGCAAGAAGATATTCCTGCACTTGGTTGGTCCATTCGCGCTTCAGCACAACCAAACTACCTCCCAAAATTTCCGCTGCTGTAACAATAAGTCCGAGAATAATAACAGAGAGTGAAAGCGTCATTGTTTGTATGGATTCCTTAAATATTGTTCCGCCTGTTCATGCGTTGTGCCGAAGTTCGCCATCTGGAGTACTTTCCGATATTGCTGCACGGCATACCCGCGTTTGTTTTGTACATCATAAATCATCCCGACCTTCAGGTTTGTCATCGCCATAAAACCGGAAGGACCGTCATTGTCAAGAACGCGGCATTCTTTATCGCATCTGTAAAAATATTGTAATGCGTCATCGTATTTTCCTTTCACCATGGTGAACACGCCGAGATAATACAACGCTTCGCGGCGTGCGCTGCTGCCGTAGCCGGTCAATGGATGCGGCGCATTACATCGAGCAAGAATATCGTTAAAAGTTGCCAGCACGGAATCCGCGTTATTTAAATTCACATAACATCTTCCAATGTAACGGTGAAACAGAACGTTTTTCGGAAATCTCGAAAATAAGTTCAGCGCAATTCTGAGTGCTTTATCATACCGGTGTTCGAACGTATAATAAAGCTGCATCAAAAAATATGATGCTTCAATTGCGGCATACTTCGCATGGGCCGATGCCTCGGTCAGTTGTTCGATGCCTTTCTTCCTATCTCCTGACGGGAAAATCAGCATCAACGGTTTAACAATTGGATATTCTTCAGGAATCACCGCAGCATAATAATTATAAATTCCGATGCCAAGAAGAATATCATCATTATCAGGCGCGATCTTATATGCCCGCTGGACAATCGGCAGCGCAAGCCGCCCGTCATTCGCGGCTCTGAGCCAGTTGCCGCGATTCGCTCTCAATCTTCCTCGAAAACCAAGAGCGCCGCCTTTAAAAAAAAGTGCGATCACATCATCGGGATTTTTATCGAGCATTTTATCGCATTTGTCAATCACAATATCAAGATCTCCCACAAATTGATCGTCCAGCGATGTGTTGTCAAGATCCAACAGGATTCTCCACCAATCAACCATTGCAAGAAAAAAATATCCTGCCGGATGGTCAGGATACGTTCGCGTTAAATAGTAAAAATCAGAGTCGGCTTGGGAAAACTCAAGATTGTACACATGATCAATTCCCTTGCGTGTGTGTTCATCAAAATCCGGCGAAGTAATCCATTGCGCTTTCCCTTGGGAAAAGACAACGAAGAATAACAACAGGATTGTGTAGAATGATTTACGACGCACCTTTCGCCACGGCGAATTGTTAATTGGTTCTGGTATCTTCAGTGAGAACGGTATCGGCGGCGGTTTTCATTCTCGCGGCAAGCCATTGTTCCTTGAGCCACGCTTTTTCAGAAACTCGAATCCATGGCGAGAAATAGATGAATGCTGTCCCTCCGATCAACACAAGCGTTGCCAGCGCTCCGCCTTCAGGACCGAATGTTCCTCCCGTCAACCACTCCGGACCGGATTGAATCAGAACTCCAAGCTGATATTGGCTGAATTGAATTCCGCTGACAGGAAACGAATAGATGTGGTTCATCAAAAAATTCCATGTGAAATGAAGCGCAATGGGAAACCAGAGCGACCGCGTCTTCAAATATGCCGCCGATAAAAGAATACCGGCAAGTGCAATGTTCGCCATTGAAAAAAAAGTGACGTGCGGGTTTGAGGAATGTGCGACACCGAAAAAGATTGCAAAGGCTGCGACGGAAATTATTTTGCCGGCTCCTTCAGTGAGCGTTTGAAAAAGATAACCGCGAAACAATAATTCTTCACCGAACGCGCCGAGTACAAAAATTCCGATACTTTCCGATGTGTACTGAAGAATTTCTACCGTGCTGAGCGGTTTGAACGTCAGCGAAATGATCCCCATGCTGTATTCAGTCACAAAAACTACTGTGATCATTCCGCCGCCGAGAAGAAAACCCTGGCCAAGTTCCTTCAGCACTTTGCCGTTTGCCGCAAGTCCGATGGAATTAAACGGCCGCTTTTCGAGAAAATGAATGATCAAAAAAGTTACGAGCAGCAATGTTCCGTAGAAAATGAATTCGCTTGCAAACGGCTTGGGAAGCCAAGAAAAATGTTTTAAAATCCACAAAAGAGGCGGATTCACCGCCATCAATCCGGCCGCCAGCGCCGCGAGAAAAATCGCCATACGCCATCCGGCGCGGAGGTTCTGTTCTTCTGAATTGTAAAAAATGTTCATTGAATCACCGAAATTTATCCACCAGTTTCATGGCGGAGATGTTCACTTAAATAATTTTTCACAGCATCAATTGACAGCCGTTCCTGTTTCATCGAATCGCGTTCGCGCACTGTGACAGTGCGATCTTGCAGCGTTTGTGAATCAACGGTGAACGAGTACGGCGTTCCGATTTCATCCTGCCGCCGGTAGCGCCGCCCGATCGCGCCGCTGTCATCGTAAAAGACGCGGAACGATTTCTGCAAATCTTTCGTCAACTGACGCGCAATGTCGTCCATGCCTTCGCGATTGACAAGCGGAAGCACAGCGGCTTTCATCGGCGCAAGAGTTGGATGCAAATGAAGCACCGTGCGCATTTCACCTTCCACCATTTCTTCATCGTACGATGCACACAAAAATGCCATGAACGAGCGGCTTGCACCGATGGATGTTTCGATAACATACGGCGTGAATTTTTCTTTCGACTGCTCGTCGAAATATTTCATGCTCTTGCCGGAATATTCTTCGTGGCGCGACAGATCATAATCCGTCCGGCTGTGAATTCCTTCAACCTCTCCCCATCCGAATGGGAATCGAAATTCAATATCGTACGCATTCTTGGCGTAGTGCGCGAGCTTTTCATGTTTGTGCCATTGCAGCATGTCGCGTTTCATTCCGAGATTGAGAAACCATTGCAGACGCTCCTCGCGCCAGTATTCGAACCATGTGTCCTCCGAACCCGGCTTCACAAAATATTGCATTTCCATCTGCTCGAATTCGCGTGTGCGGAAAAGAAAATTCTTCGTGTTGATCTCGTTGCGGAACGCTTTCCCGATTTGAGCAATACCGAACGGAAGTTTTTGCCGCGATGCATTCAGCACATTCAGAAAATTCACAAAAATTCCCTGCGCCGTCTCGGGACGAAGATAAACGACATTATTCGTATCTTCTACCGGGCCAACGAATGTTTTGAACATAAGATTGAATTGGCGGGCTTCAGTGAAAGTGCCTTTGTTTCCACAGTTGGGGCACACAATAAGTTCACGGATGACTTTTGCAATTATTTCGTCGCCGACAATTCGTTTTGAAAATTCCATGAGTATTTTCTCGTCCGACTGCTGCCCCTCAAAATCTTCTTTATACAACCCACGAAGAATTTCTTTTTTCTTTTTTACAGATAAATCATCGATCAATACATCTGTTCGATATCGCGCTTTGCATTGCTTGCAATCTACCATTGGGTCGGTGAAATTTGCGACATGCCCTGATGCCTCCCACACACGGGGATGCATGAGAATTGATGCGTCAATTCCTTCAATATCGTCCCGCAGCGTCATTGAACGCCACCACGCCTGTTTCAAATTATTGAGCAGCTCAACGCCGAGCGGACCGTAATCCCAGCACCCGTTGAGTCCACCGTAAATCTCACTCGATTGAAAAACGAAACCGCGCCGCTTGGCAAGCGACACGATTTTATCCATCACCGCGCTTTGTGCCGAACCGCCTTTTGCTTCCTGCTTACCGATGGTGAAGCTCCTTTCTGAATTTTGTCGCCTGCGGCGCCATGTTTCATTTCACGAGTAATAACAATGCTTTCAAACACTTGTTGCAAACCCACTTGGGGCTGATAATAAATAAGATGAACCGACGATGTTGCATCTCTCAGATTTTCTGTCGCCGCAACACGGACTCCGAAACGAGCAAGAGAATCTTTCAACGCTGTCAACAATCGTATCGTTTCAAAATGCGCGGGCATCTCTACCCTCACTTCAATCCGTGAGGATGTTTTGCTATCCACAACAACTTTTGTCCGCCGGATTTTCACAGCGCCCATTTTCTGCAGCGTCGAATCCACAACACGCTGAATGGCGTTTTGCATTTGCTCACTTCCGATCGCTTCCAGCCCCGTCCCGGCGTTTGTCGGAATTGTTCCGCGCTTATCGTTGATGACGACAAGCACTGCTGCGATAACGACAAGAATAAGAAGCAGCCAAATTCGTTTATCCAACGTGTTTCCCATTGAACGTTACGCGACTTCCACACGGCTCTGATCGCCGATCATAAACCGATGAACCCGCGGCCTGCCGGCAGCTTCAACCACCTCGACGTCGTTGCCAAGAATGCTGCCTTCAATTCTAATACCGACGCTGTTGATCTTACAGTCGCGCAAAACAATGCTGTACTCAATTTCGCTTTTCTTCACCACCGTGTTGTTGCCAATAGCTGTGAACGGACCAATATAACTTTCTTCGATCACACAATTCCGGCCGATGATGACCGGACCGCGCACAACGCTGTCAATAATTTTCGCGCCTTCTTCAATAATTACTTTCCCCGCAACAGTTGACTTTGCATCCACCTCGCCGCTAACATGAGGCGTGATGTTGTCAAGAATCAAACGATTGGCTTCAAGAAGATCAAGCGGTTTTCCTGTATCCTTCCACCAGCCGGTGATCTCGCTGAAACCGACAGAGAATCCTTTATCAATAAGGTATTGATGCGCATCGGAAATTTCCAATTCTCCCCGGTCGCTCGGCTTGATCGCTTTGCACGCTTCGAAAATATGGCGATCATAAATATAGATCCCGGCAACAGCAAACTGGCTCTTCGGATGCTTTGGTTTTTCCTCGACGCTCACAATACGATTTTTCACAATTTCCGGAACGCCGAACCGCTCCGGGTCTTTCACTTTCGACAACGTCAGCCAGCAGTTGCACTTCGACGCTTTGAATTCATCAATGAACCGCTTCACGCCGCCGACAACCATATTATCGCCGAGATAAAAAATAAATTCATCGCCGTTGACAAATTTTTCCGCAAGCATCACTACCTGCGCCAATCCACCGGGCGTTTCCTGTGGAATGTACGTAATCTTTACGTTCCAGCGGCTGCCGTCGCCGATGGCGGTCGGAACTTCTGCGCTGTCTGCGTTATGCACGATAGCAATTTCTTTGATGCCGGCATTGGCGGCGGCTTCAATAGCGTAATGAAGAATCGGCTTGTTCGCTATTGGAATGAGATGTTTATTCTGCGTATGTGTAATCGGACGAAGCCGCGTTCCGCGTCCGCCCGATGCAATGAGTGCTTTCATAAGATAAATTAAAAATTAAGAATGAAAAATTAAAAGCTGGGAGTTATGATATTCGAACTTCACTGCGCTGGCGATTTGTAAAGACTGAAATTTTCCCGCCGCCATATTTTTCAATAAGCTGGCGGGCAATATCAAAATCGCGCCCGACGTCGCCGGGAGAATGCGCATCCGAACCGAGCGCTAATGGAATGTTGTAATCGTGTATAATTTGCAAAATCTGTTCACTTGGATAAATTTCTTTCACAGGTTTTCTCAATCCTGATGTATTGATTTCGACCGCCATGTCTGCCGCTTTC